>JABTTZ010000001.1:0-301574 GCA_015075625.1 Anaerolineales bacterium
ACGATTTGGGTGAAGGCTACCGCCGGGTACTGGTTAGCCCGTTGATACAGCCCCAGCACAAACCCCGCTGGCACGGTGAACACCCCTTCGCCTGTTTCCGTCGCTGCTTCTTCAGGGGTGTGGTAGACACGGCGCAGATCAGGCGGTGGTGTGCCGGTCAGCGCCCCTGTCGGCGTGGGCGTGCCGAAGTTCGGCAGGATCAGAACGTGGCAGACCGCTGGGGGGAGGGTTGGGGTGGGGGTGGGCGTCATGGTTGGTGTCGGCGTCGCCGTCGGGAGGGGCAGACTCCCGCAGTCCCCGCTAACGATCTGCGGGCAGTGTACACGATCCGCCGCCGGTTATTCTGGACGCTCCGCCACCGTCCGCCTACTCCCATGTGACCCCGCAGACGAAGACCAACTCCCCATCGACCCATATCCACTCGCCACCACCGCCGGGGCAGACGGGATCGCCGGGAGGAATGATGAAGCCGCCGCTGGGCGTGGGGTGAGGTGTGGGCACTACCGTTGGCACACCAGCGATCCCGCTGACATCCACCGTTTCCAAAATGGACTCCCCCGTACTGCTTACGCCAGCATAGGTGACAAGGTTATTGGTGGGGTTCCAATTCACTGCGTTCAACTGCCCATTGATATTCAGAACGGTTGCCACATCTTCAGTCAAGAGATTGACAATGTAAAGCTCACCGTCATGTGACACAACCGCGATGAAATTCCACGTACCATCCCATGAAATGTCGGCAATGCTGCGCCTCGGTGCTGGCGGTATGCTGTCTGTGACTTCAATAGCATTTACACCTTGAAGAGTATTTAGATTGTAAATTAGCAGAAAGCCAGTGTTATTCCCCCAAGCTATCTGAGTATTGTCTGGTCGAGGTTCTGTTGCACCCCCTTCAGCAGATCCCCCATATCTATTTTGAATATCTTCAACGCTGGGAACAATGAGTTCACCTGAAAATACATTTACTTTCGTTGCGCCATCTCCCAGCCATCCATTATCACCCAACCAAACTCTTCCGGGTCCACCACCGGATAAATCTCCTTCTTGAAAGATTGACCGACTCTCTTGGTTATCCCATACACTCGTTTCATAACTGTATGTACCGACGACCACATAGCGCCCATCCACACTCCATGTAATCTTTTGTACTCCTTCTGGGATATTTTGAATAGAATCAAATGTGAAGAACCCATCAGGATCGCCTACGGCAAACTCGTAAACTAATTGCCACGAAGTGGTGTTCCAGATATACATCCTATTACCAATGCCAGCAGCGAGTCGTTCCCCTTGTGGACTCCAAGTAATAGATGCCTTGTACAACACAAGGGGGCGTGTAAAGTGAAAAATGTCTGTGCTTTGATCAGATACCCTAATGCGAAGCGTACCACTGTTATCCACCATAGCCAGTCTCTCACCGTTGGGACTCCATGCCACATCAAGGATCATAGAAGGTGCGTTTTGTCCCCATAGCCTATTCACGTTAACGGCGAAAGAGAGTGCCGCAATTGCCAGTAGAATGAACACTTGAACGGCGCGACGTCGTATCGGCATGGGTTACCAACCTTTCTCATCGAAGATGTTCTGCATGACGATGTGCATCCATTCCAGTCGGGCATCACCCGGATAGCTATCATCGTTGCCATTGAATGTATCTGGTCCGAAGATTCCCCAAGATTGATTGCGAAATCCGTTCCAAAATCCTGGTACACTTTCCCGATACGTAAACAGAACGTCACTTATAGTTCGGTAAACCCAATTCAGGAACATATCAGCGGCTTCTTCTTCGAGAACCAACACAGTAGAGTCTGAAGCAAACACTTCGGCTGGATGTTGCTGAAAGTCAGTGAAAATATTGTCAGGACCGCTTCCCCACCCGCGATCTCGTCTGATATATTGACTAGACTTGGTATTCCCAATAATTGTGAAGACACGACTGTTGACTACATAGACGCAAGTTGTGTCAAATTGCAATGGAGCAACTTGAGTTGGAATAGGAGAAGTTGAATCTGTACGAAGGGTGTCCCTTAAAAATGTGGGACAAATACCGCTTGATACCCCCTGAAAAGCAAGATTGAGCAAGCGGCAAGGTGATGTTGCCGAGGTCGGACTACAATTCGTTGAGGTCGTGCGATTATCGAAGACATGTCCCAGTTCATGCACCAAGAGATACTGCATGAACGCCAAGTTCGTTTGACCGCTCGCTCCAGCCAATATCATCTCACTACCAGCGGTAATGGTGAGAGTGAATTACAGACAATCGTTCGAGGGATTGGTGATGGTGCAGTTGTTGCGCCAGTTCCTTGAATGTAACGCAGCCGCCATCAGTGATGTTGTCGCTCGCATCATTCACATTATTTCCAAATGATACGCTCTTGGTTTCAGTCCTGAAGGAACTGTATAAGCGACGGCAATTTCTTGCGAATTTGGCGTACCCACTGCCTTATACAGCACGATGTGGTAGGGTATCCCCAGTGATCATGATCTGCCGGAATAGCTCTGGCGTTATGCGGGAGGATCTGATAAGCGGTCGAGGGCTGCTGCCGTCGTCACCACGCCTTTATAAATCTCGACGATTTCGGTTTCCGTCCAGACGAACGTGCTTCATTTCGCAACAACACGCCGTAATCCTGCTCAAGCTCAGTGAGCGCCGTTAAGGATCAATAACTGGGTTGTGAGTATATTACAAGGCGTGTCCTGCTGCTGTTGTGGTGTCTGTGTGACATTACCACCTCCTGCATAGAACCAGCGACCCACAGAAGCGGGATCGGTTGCGTTAGTGCGAATGCGCACAAGGTTGGGATTTACGAACGATCTTAAATCAACCTCGATAATCGTTCCACTGGGAGACTCCTGTCGTTAGTTGCCGACCGAGCATCTCTAATGGCGTCGTGAAGTACGATGGATCCCGTCCCTCTGCGACTGTCACTTTGCATGGGTTGCTGCGCCTGCCCAAAGCCCAACCCATCGGCATTGCTCTGCCCCGGCAGCGCCAGCACCACGCGCGGATTCGAGCCATCCACCTCCGCCAAGCGGTACTGAGTTTGCATCGTGGGGGACGTCTGCTGGTAGACATAGGCGATCTGCGTCCCGTCGGGGGAGAGGTCAAACTGCCCGCCCTGCCATCACACGCCAATTCGCTACTCCCAATTTGGTTGGCAGATGAAGATGGGGAAGCCATTTTCCCACACCCACTCGCCGCCACCGCCGGGGCAGATGGGGGCGCCGCCGGGAATGCCGGTGGGATGAGGGTAGGCGGTAGGGAGAGGGGGCGTCGCGGTTGGCGGTGTGAGGGTAGGCACTACCGTTGGCACACCAGCGATCCCGCTGACATCTACCGTTTCCAAAATGGACTCCCCTGTACTGCTTACGCCAGCATAGGTGACAAGGTTATTGGTGGGGTTCCAATTCACAGTAGTTAACCGACCCGCCACGTTTAAAACAGTAGCTACTTCTCTTGTAGCTAAATTGACAACGTATAATTCTCCATCATTGGAGACCACTCCTATAAATTCCCCAGTTCCATTCCAAGATATATCAGAAATGTTGCGTCTCGGCGCTGGCGGTGTACTGTCTGTGACTTCGATGCCTATGACAGCCCACGTTGTGTTGAGATCGATGATCAGTAAATAGCCATCAATAGTCCCCCAAGCGATCTGACTGTTGTCTGGTCTGGGTTCGGTTGTGCCGCCTTCAGCATTACCGCCAAATCGTCTTTGGATGTCTTCTGTTGGAGGACGGGTACGATCACCTGTAAATGCATTGAGCCAGTTTGCGCCATCTCCCATACGACCATCGTTATTGAGCCACACTCGCCCCGGTCCGCCACCTGATAAATCGCCATCGCGAAAAATTAGTTGCCCTTGCTGTGTATCCCAGACGCTTGTTTCATAGCTGTATGTACCGGCGACAACATAGCGTCCATCTAGGCTCCATGTGATCGTCTGCACGCCTTCTGGGATATTGTCTACATCTATCCATGTGAAAAAACCGCTCGGTAACCCCACTTCATATTCATGCAGTAGTTGCCAGGTCTCCACATTCCAGATGTACATACGATTACCTATGCCTACGGTGAGTCGGTCTCCAAGCGGGTTCCACGCAACGGCTGCTTTAACCAATGTACTTGGGCGTGCAAACTCAAAGACTGTAGTATTTTGGCTTGGCACCGTAATATTGAAAGTGCCATCATTTGCAATACTAGCTAGCATTGTCCCATCGGGACTCCACGCAACATCCAATAGAACAGCCTCTACATTTTGAGCTGACCCAACGACAGGGTGGATACTGAATAGAACTAGCGTGATTGCCACCAGCAAAAGCTGAGACTTGAGAGGTATTTTGGGCATGTGGTTACCAACCCTTCTCATCAAAAATGTTCTGCATGATGATTTGCATCCATTCCAACCGTGCATCGCCAGGATAGGTGCTATCGCTACCGGTGTAAGCATTAGACCCGTAAGTACCCCAAGATTGATTTCGAAAGCCGCTCCAGGTTCCAGGCACACTGAGTGGATCGAGGTAAGTAAACGGGATATTGCTTATAGTCCGGTACACCCAATTCAAGAACATATCTGCAGCCTCTTCTTCAAGGACAAGCACCAGAGGATCTGAGGCAAATACATCGGCTGGATGCTGCTGGAAATCCGTGAAGATATTGTCGGGACCGGCTCCCCAACCCCTATCACGCCTACCATATTGACCTAAATCACTTCGTATGCCGATCACTCTAAAAGAGTCTGCATCTTCCACACTGGTGCAAGTTGTCGTAAAGCTTAAGTCAGGACTCCCATCAGGAAGTTCTGAAAGCGCATCAGCACGGAGTGAGTCTCGCAAGTAGGCAGGACAACTTCCACTCGCAAGCCCCTGAAAAGCAAGATTGAGCAAGCGGCAAGGTGATGTTGCCGAGGTCGGACTACAATTCGTTGAGGTCGTGCGATTATCGAAGACATGTCCCAGTTCATGCACCAAGAGATACTGCATGAACGCCAAGTTCGTTTGACCGCTCGCTCCAGCCAATATCATCTCACTACCAGCGGTAATTGAGAGTGAATTACAGACAATCGTTCGAGGGATTGGTGATGGTGCAGTTGTTGCGCCAGTTCCTTGGAATGTAACGCAGCCGCCATCAGTGATGTTGTCGCTCGCATCATTCACATTATTTCCAAATGATACGCTCTTGGTTTCAGTCCCTGAAGGAACTGTATAAGCGACGGCAATTTCTTGCGAATTTGGCGTACCCACTGCCTTATACAGCACGATGTAAGGTAGGGTATCCCCAGTGATCATGATCTGCCGGAATAGCTCTGGCGTTATGCGGGAGGAATCTGATAAGCGGTCGAGGGCTGCTGCCGTCGTCACCACGCCTTTATAAATCTCGACGATTTCGGTTTCCGTCCAGACGAACGTGCTTTCATTTCGCAACAACACGCCGTAATCCTGCTCAAGCTCAGTGAGCGCCGTTAAGGGATCAATAACTTGGGTTGTGAGTACATTACAAGGCGTGTCCTGCTGCTGTTGTGGTGTCTGTGTGACATTACCACCTCCTGCATAGAACCAGCGACCCACAGAAGCGGGATCGGTTGCGTTAGTGCGAATGCGCACAAGGTTGGGATTTACGAACGATCTTAAATCAACCTCGATAATCGTTCCACTGGGGAGACTCCCTGTCGTTAGTTGCCGACCGAGCATCTCTAATGGCGTCGTGAAGTACGATGGATTCCGTCCCTCTGCGACTGTCACTTTGCATGTGGGTTGCTGCGCCTGCCCAAAGCCCAACCCATCGGCATTGCTCTGCCCCGGCAGCGCCAGCACCACGCGCGGATTCGACCCATCCACCTCCGCCAAGCGGTACTGGGTTTGGATCGTCGGGGACGTCTGCTGGTAGACATAGGCGATCTGCGTCCCATCGGGGGAGAGGTCAAACTGCCCGCCCTGCCATCACACGCCAATTCGCTACTCCCAATTTGGTTGGCAGATGAAGATGGGGAAGCCATTTTCCCACATCCACTCGCCGCCACCGCCGGGGCAGACGGGGTCGCCGCCGGGGTATCCGGTGGGGTGAGGGAAGGCGGTGGGGAGCGGTGTGGGCGTTGGTTCCGTATAAGCAGGGAGATACGCCATATAAAAATCACGGTCTTTCATGATGGCGACTTTGTTCCCATCAGGCGAAAACCAGAACCGGTCACCCTCGGCGGTATTCAGGTCGCTGCTAATCAATGTTGTCGCCCTAGTGAGGATGTTGTGTTCGTATAACCCTGTGCTAGTGATGTAGCGAACGGCATGATGCCCCGCCACGAATTTCCCAAACCCTAACCCCCTATCAACGAGGGGAACAAAAAGTGTTTCATGAGGCATTCGGGTTTGCCAGATGGTGAGACCGCGCTTGTCGGGAACACCCAGTAATAAATAGTCCCCATCCAGCGAAATATCATAGAGTTTAAAGTATGTTAAAGTAACATCTCCTACACGAATGCCATCATGTAAAGACACAATATTTGTATTATTCAACCCCTCATTAAAATTGGAGATATAGAAGGTCTTCGGGGCAAGCGTGTGGTGATTCAGGATGAACGCCGAACTATCAGCACTCCACAAGACCTCGTAATTGGCTCTGAAATTATCAAAGTAATCAGTGTATGTACCCTCAAGGAGAACATGCTCCTCTGAGGTGAGATCCGCTAACCCAAGACTGTTGGCATTTCCAAAGGAGCCTTTGTCTGTCTCGTGGCTGGTGACATAGACAATGTACCGTCCATTGGGAGAGCGCAGGAAAAAACTCGTGTTTCCATCGGGGTCTGTACCAACCTCAAAGGCTTGGCGTTGAGCCTCCGTTAATGGCACTTGCAGGGGCCATGCCCCCTCTGTGATGGCAAGCTGTTTGTTTTGCACGTCATAGGAAAACCACTCATAGCCCTGAAAGATAAAATACTGGCTATCCCATGACCAACTATGCTCATAGTCACCAGAACCTAAATGGACAACGAAATCGATAGTTGCTTGTGCTTTTAACGTTGTCAGTTTGGCAATTATCAAAAAGATCGTTATGAACAAGATTGTAAAAACACGAATTCCGTTGCGACGCATGATTTTGGAATCCTTTCGTTAGTGATTCGGTTCGGTAATGACCAGCGGGGAGGCAAATGCTTCTGTTCCGTATCCCACAAAACCCCTGTAGCCATTGTGCTGAACGATATACCCTGTACCGGGTAGTGCGGAATAATAATCGAGGAAGCAATTCATTTGAACTTGCAACGAGGCTTGCCCCACCGTCTTTTGGGGATCAAAAGGGTTTGGCGCATTGGTTAAAACATCTGGTGAGAAAGCAAAACTGGCATCACTACTCGGCAGGAACTGCATGACATCGTAGAGATGCGGGGGGATAATTTCCCCCGCAGTGCCTACCTGACGAGGCAAAATACCATTGGGCGCGATCTCTAGGCGTAGGGGTAAGGGCGGATCAGCCTCAGGGTTATAAACCTGCGAGCCATAGCTGTGAACTTCCAAATGGAGATGTGTCTCGCTAGAAATGCCATCCGCTGTGAATTGACCAATGACGCCAAGTTGCTCCCCCGTTCGGATCACCGCGCCCACATAGATGGACTCAGCATGGATGGACTCCAGATGACCATAGAGAATATAGAAATGCCCATGCCGAATGATGACCGCATAGCCACTCGTTTCACTGACCGTCCCGCCCCACTGATAATGTGACCCTTCGTTGCCGTCTATGTTGATGCCCACCACAATGCCATCCGCTACCGCCCGTGCGTGGATCGGTCTATCCGTTGGGATGAAAAAGTCTGCGGCATGATGGGTGCCACGCGGGTAGTTGTGGTCTCGCCCTTGAATTCCCAAGGTATGAATTTCTCGTCGTGGGGTTTCGCACAAAATGGCAGGATCAACGGGCCAATCAGAGAATTTGGGGGATGGATTACCCTCGTAAGTACGCCAAGATAACGCCGAGTCATTTGGATCGATGTCATAGCGCGTGGCACGAAGAAGTGTACTAAGGCACGGTGGAGGGTTGTTTTCATCGGCATAGAAGAACGATTTTTCCACCCATCCGGTTATGGCGTCACCTGATGGGGTTGTCCCTCCTTGAAGGAAAATCTGAGAGACATAAAACCATGTGACATTCTTGTAATCTACATGCTTCTCGATGATTTTGTAATCCCGTGAATTGGCACTCGCCGGAATCTTAGATGAGGGCAGATTATTGGAAACGGGAACCCTCAAAACATCATAGCTTGCCCCGTTCGTCAGATTGCCATCCACAATACATTCAGGCAGTTGAGCCTGAACAGGGGCTGTAGCACAATCACCACTGACGAGTGTAAGCCCATAGCCAGCGTACATCCAGAAGCGAGCGGGTCCCGATTGAGGAGTAATATACGTCGCTTCCACCTCAACAATGTTATAGGCTTTGTCTTTGTAGTATTGCACGATATCGAGGGAGGCTACATCATCCTTTGAATAAGCCCCCTGATACGAGGCTAGATTCAAGGCTTTTTCAAAACGTCTGGCGGGCACACTATCTCGTAAGCGGAGGGCGTCTTCAGGATCACTAAACCCATACATGGTTTCGCCTGTGTTGATGATGACGCGACAATATTGGGGATTCGCCTGCCCAAAGCCCAACCCATCGGCATTGCTCTGTCCCGGCAGCGCCAGCACCACGCGCGGATTCGAGCCATCCACCTCCGCCAAGCGGTACTGAGTTTGCATCGTGGGGGACGTCTGCTGGTAGACATAGGCGATCTGCGTCCCGTCGGGGGAGAGGTCAAACTGCCCGCCCTGCCATCACACGCCAATTCGCTACTCCCAATTTGGTTGGCAGATGAAGATGGGGAAGCCATTTTCCCACACCCAGACGCCCCCACCGCCGGGGCAGACGGGATCGCCGCCGGGGGGAATGATCGCTGTTTCACCCACGTGCTCAATATGTAAATTAGCGCTCTCATCAACGAAAACAAACGAGCGACTATCCGCACCCCACGATACCGAAGTGACGGGCGATCCAGTAGGGCTGGTGAACGTCTGAACAGGCTGCCATGTCTGGGCATCCCAAACCAATACCTTCCCATCCCGCCCACCTGTCAACACATAGCGCCCATCAGGACTCCAATCGACACTGTAAATGGTATCCGTGTGCTGACCATAAGTGTCAATGACAATTGCTCCGGTGGCAGCCTCCCACACGGTAAAACTGCCCGTTTGTACCCCACCCCCTCCAGCGACAAATGCTCCATCAGGTCGCCAATCCATGGATAACAAATAGTTATCACTGTCCTCAAATCGCTCATTTTGAAATGCCACATAGTCGTAGAGAGCTATTGAATCGCCATTCGCAAATGACAAGCGTCGATTGTCAGGCGAAAAAGCAATGGGAGAGCCACGGTTGATATCCCAAACAAGGTTTCCATCTGAAGTATTATGAATTGCGGTCATGGACACTTCAGGGTAACAAATTCCAAGCCATTCATCTGTGCTATTCCATGCCACTGATGTTGCTGCTACAGTAGAATCATAATGTGTTCGATAGACTAGACGCCCTTCAATGTTCCAAATGATTACTTTACCATTGCAACCCCCACTAGCAAGCCAACGGCTATTATGACTCCATGCTAGAGAGCAAATCGCCGCCGTATGTTCCTCTAAGACGAATTCAAGCTGTTGTGTGGTGGCATCCCAAACAAACACATAGCCTTGGTCGCCTCCACCAGCAATCCATCTACCATCGTAACTCCAAGCTGTAAAGCGAAGGTTCGTTAGCGTGAATGATTGCGCATCGCTAGGCGTGCTGTAAATTACTCCAAAACAGCAAAGGAGGAGAATCAACCCCAGACGTTTGGGTAAAGAGACTGTGTTCATGGTTTGCTTACCTCGCTTTAGTTTTTCCAAGTGGTGCTATTCCCATCGAAAATGGCTTGCAGGACACGATTCATCCAATCAAAGCGCTTGTCACCGGGACGGTGGGCGGTGTATTCACAGCCAAGATATTTTCGTTGGCAGTAGGCAACATTTAGAGAAACCTCGATGCGCCATGCACGGTTCTTGAACCCTGTATCAAGTGAGAGATCATCCAAGACCATGCGATAGACCCAATTCAGAAACATATCCGCACCAGTTTCTTCATATTCTTCCGCCTGACTTCCGCCAGCATCGTAGGGCTGTGGAACATCAAAAGCATTTTGTTGGAAACGTCGCCCTACGCCCTCATTTATTGTTGCGGGACCGCTCCCCCAGCCATCTTTCCCGCGTTGCCAATCCAGAACACTTTGTTGGACGACTACACCCATTACTGGACGTTCCTCAAAACGTAAATCAGTGCGTAAATTGTCCCGAATCACTCTTTCCGAATTGATCTGCCGCCTATTTTCTTCACTCGGATCTTCGATGTAGTCGCCCAAGCCAACATTTAATAGATAAGGATTACCACGCCCGCTGCGGTAGTAGAAAACATGCCCCAATTCATGGACAATGGTGTGTTCGCTCATGACGGCTGTCGCGGCATAGTTACACTGAATCAGGGCATCTACGCCTTGCGGTGTGCCAATGGCAGTTGCCTCACAATGGGTCGTTTGCGCTCCGGTTTGACGCATGATACGAATCAACGTTGGGGCAGAGGGGTTGGATGCCGCCATGACGCGCCGAAACACATCGCTTGGCGCGTTTCGCCCTTCGGCGGGAATGCCACTGGTGTTGCCGATCTCCATGTGCCGCGTGTGCATCGCCAATGCCAATGCCGTTTTGCGCACACCGGCGAGGATGTTCAGTTTTTCGAGGGTTGACCATCCCCCAGTCGCCTCCACGCCGTATTTTGCCAATTCGAGGTCAGGGTTAATCGTTGGCGGTGATGGTGGTATCACCAAAACAGCGGAAGAACGTCCCCAAGAAGGTGCGATGTCCCCATCAATTCCGGCGGTGATGGGCGTTAAGGCGCTATTCTGGATGGGTGTGGCTGTCCAGAGTCGACGATTGCCGGGGCGCTCTAAGGTCACCGCCACACTACTCCCATCCCGACTGCTCCCCGTGCGGTTAGAAACAAACAGGAAAGAATTGCCATCCGGTGACCATGCCGGGCTGTCATTCCACCACCCCGCGCCGTCCGTGACCCGAAAGACACTCGCCTGCGTTAAAGGAAGATCGAAATCAATGCAATAGATTTCGGATGATCCCCCCTCTTCGGAGACAAAAGCGATACGGTGTTTTCCTTCCGCCGTCAAAACAGGCATCCATGCCGAATCATAAGCAGGTTCGGCTACAGGAATAGCGGTTTCCAGTCCAGTCGCTATCTCAAGGATGATCAGTCGCCGCTTGGGATCGCGTGTTCCCGGTGGCGGTGTAGGCGTTGGTGTAGAGGGAGGCGGATCAAGGCGGTTGTCCCCAATCCGCACAAATACAATCCGCGTCCCTTCCGGCGACCATGCCGGACTGGTATCCCATGTCCCCACGTCACCCGTCAGCGAGGTTAATGGCATCGGCTGTCCAGTCGCAAGGATAATCATCCAAATGTTGCTGCGCCGCCCATCATTGTCTGAAGTAAAGGCAATTCGAGTGCTATCTGGCGACCACGCCGGTTCATCTTCATTGACAGATGGGGAATTGGTCAGATTGATAGGATTGGTCCCATCGGCGTTCATGATAAAGAGATCACGATTGCCATTTAGCGTGGAAATATAGGCAATTCGTGTCCCATCGGGTGAAAAAGCAGGTTGGGTATCGGTGACGGTATTCTCAGTAAGTTGCTGAAGCCCTGACCCATCAGGATTCGCTGTGAAAATTTCTAAATCGCCCTCATTGCCAGTGCGAAATTCATCGCGTGCTGAGGCAAAGACAATTCGTCCCCCCGATGCTTGCCCAAAACCCAACCCATCGGCATTGCTCTGTCCCGGCAACGCCATGACCAAACGCGGATTCGAGCCATCCGCCTCCGCCAAGCGGTACTGAGTTTGCATCGTGGGGGACGTCTGCTGGTAGACATAGGCGATCTGCGTCCCGTCGGGGGAGAGGTCAAACTGTCCGCCCTGAACCAATGTCGTCCCGTAGTAGACTGCTGTCGCCACATCGTTCACCCGCCGGATCACCCCATTGAGCGTGTAGTACAAGCGCGTCCCATCGGGCGACCACTGCGGGAAGGCAGGGCGTCCGCTGTCTCCGTAGTAGAGGTAGACGAGGTGAGCTGTCTGTGTCCAAGCGCCGAATGTATCTCGCCGCAGCAGCCACAAGCCATAGGGGTCAAAGGGGTTTGCCGAGGCGCGGTGGGTGAGGGCAATCGTCGTCCCATCGGGCGAGAAGGTAGGGTAGCGCGGGTAGGGCATCGCGTTGTAGGGTGGGACGCCAATCGGTGTTGGACTCAAGCGCTGTGTGCCATCCGCCTTGACCAGCCAAACCGCATCGTAACGAGCATGGTGGCGATTCGAGTCAAAGAGGAGATACACCCCATCCGGTGACCATGTGGGGTGACTATCCTCCCAACCCCAGGACTCGGTGACCTGAATTTCCCCCCATGTGAGCGTGTCGTAAACAAAGAGTTCGCCGCGTCCGTGCCGCCACGATTGATAGGCAGCCTTCTGTCCGTCCGGCGACCAGACGGGCGGGCTGCTCATCTGCAATCCGCTGATTTGGCGGGTTGTGCCATCGGGCATGAGCGTGTAGAGACAGGTATTTCCCTGCCCGGCTTGCGGACACCCGCCGTAGGAGAGCGGTGAGCGCAAATCGGGGGGCGGGACGGGGGCATTGGCGGGCGGTGGGGTAGCGGGGATAGGCGGCGTTTGTGGTGGCGGTGAGGCGCAGCCAGAGGTTTGGGTCGGATCGCTCACCGCAGCGGGCATGAAGGTGACGCTTGTACTGACCGCATCCGCCACAAAGGTGGTCTCGTTCACCTCTGGCACACCGTCCGCCCCCCACCAATTTCCACTGGCGTCAAGGGGGCTTTCTGCGCCGTTGAAAACCGCCCCGCCGCCATTGCCATAATTTCCCTCAAAATAGCTTTCATGAATGGCTGCCGTCCCACCCTCGGCATTGTAAATCGCTCCCCCTTGTGAGGCACGGTTATTCAGAAAACGTCCACAGGTGATAGACATTTGCCCAACATTATAGATCGCCCCACCGACTGCCGCTGCGCTCCGTTGGCGGTGGTGGGCGAAGGTCGTCCGGCTGATGAGCAGTTCACCTTCATTGATGATTCCCCCTTCCGCCGCCGTCGGGTCGCCAGTGTCAATCACCGCGTCAAGGATATGGAGCGCACCATAGTTCGTGATTGCCCGTCCGTTTCCCTCCATGACCCGCAGCGTGGCGTGGTGGATTGTCAAATCACCCTGCGGCATGATGATGATCGGCGTGATGCCGGGGTAGAGCGGGGTTTCCAGATAGCGAAAGAGGAGGGTGGCGTTGTTCCCGTAGAGGGTCAAGTTTCCTCGCACGGTGGGGAGGATGGGTTGAGAGGGCGAGCCGGGGAGGGCAAAGGTGTACGTCCCTCCTTCGAGGTAGATTACCGTTGCCACATCGCCAAACTCTGCGGCGTGGTTCGCGCCCGCCAACGCCTCGGTGAGCGCCAGCGCGTCCCCCGCCGCGATGAGGTAGGTTTGGGTTGGCGTCTCTCCCTGTGAGTGTACGGGAGATAAGGGTATGGTGAGGGTGTAAAACGCTAGGGTAGCGAACAGAAGGGCAATGAACAAACGCATCCGACGGGACATAAGAAGGCAATCTCGCGGGTGTAATCCTAGACCGCCGCTAATATTACCCCCCCCCCGTACAATGTCAAGGGATGGGGGGATAGGGTGATTAGGGGGGAGTCTATACCACGCCGTTGAAAACCCGTGCTTGACTTTTTGCCGAACCTGCTTTAAGCTAGTTCGTTGCGGTACAATCCAAAATTCATGAACTATTCTCCAAGTAAACCCAATCAGACCCTTTCAACTGTGAACCGCCCGGTTTTCTACAGTTGATTTGTCGTTTCCAGTACCTCTAGCACACGGGAGCGATTCGATGAAAAAACGACTGGACACGAAGAACTACGCCCGAACACACGATGTGCAGGAACTGCCCTCACTCATTGAGGTGCAGCTTCAATCCTTCGAGTGGTTCAAAACCGACGGTATGGGCGAATTGTTCTCGGAGATCAGCCCGATTGAAAGTTACAATGGTAGTCTCAAACTCTATTTCCCCGGACCTCAACCGGAAACGGATGAATTTGGTCTGAAATATTGGTTTGAAGACCCCAAACACAGCGAGGAACTGTGCCTTGAGCGGGACATGACCTACTCTGCCCCGCTTTATGTGCGGGTGGCGTTGGTCAACAAAGAAACCGACGAGATTCTCGTCAACGATATTTTCCTCGGTGATTTTCCCTTGATGACAGAGAACGGCACGTTCATCATCAATGGCATTGAGCGCGTCGTTGTCAGCCAGTTGATTCGCTCCCCCGGCGTCTATTTTGACGTGGCAGAAGAACGTACCACCGGGCGCAACCTCTCCAATGCGAAGCTGATTCCTGATCGCGGCGCGTGGATGGAATTTGAAACGCGCAAGAGCGACTACATCACGGTCAAGTTCAACCGCAAACGCACCGTCCCCGTGACGATTCTGCTGCGGGCGTTGGCTGCCGTCTCTGATGATCACGATGATCTCTCCCCGATCCGCACCGGATCGGATGAAGAACTCTTGGCGATCTTCAAAGATGTCGATGATGCCGACGATCATCACTACCTTGAAGCGACGATCAAAAACGAGCCGCAGTGGGATATTAAAGAAGGGCGCACCATTGGCGAAATGGCGCTCTTGGAATTCTTCAAGCGGATGCGCCCCGGCGACCCGCCCAACCTTGACAACGCCCGCGAGTATTTGCGCCAGCAGTTGTTCGATCAGCGCCGTTATGACCTTGAGCGCGTCGGGCGCTACAAGCTGAACCAACGGATGGGCTTGGACACGATCATTGATCGCAAAATCCGCACGGTGACGAAGTACGATCTCGTCAAGGTGGTGGAGCGGATGATCATGATCAACAACCGCAAGGCAGAGCCAGACGACATTGATCACCTCGGCAACCGCCGCGTGAAAACGGTTGGCGAATTGATCCAAAGCAAACTGCGCGTTGGCTTGCGCCGTACCGAGCGCGTGATCCGCGAGCGGATGACGATGAAAGAGGCAGACCGGATCACCCCCGTGACGCTGATCAACATCCGTCCGATTGTTGCCGCCGTCCGCGAATTTTTCGGCAGCAGCCAACTGAGCCAATTCATGGAGCAGACGAACCCGCTGGCGGAACTGACCCATAAACGTACACTCTCGGCATTGGGTCCGGGCGGTTTGCGCCGTGAACGTGCCGGTTTCGATGTCCGCGACGTGCATCACAGCCACTACGGGCGCATCTGCCCGATTGAAACGCCGGAAGGTCCGAACATTGGCTTGATTGGGCGTTTGGCAACCTATGCCCGTGTGAACCCTTATGGATTCATCGAAACGCCCTACCGAAAAGTCGTCAAAGAGCTTGCGCTCAACGACGAGCGCTTGTTTGGACGGCAGCTTAGTGAAGACCTGACGAACGCCGATGATGAGGTGATCGTTGAGGAAGGGACGGTGATCACCGAAGGGCTGCTGAAGAAATTTAAGCAGATGAAGATGAAGACCGTCCCCG
This sequence comes from Anaerolineales bacterium, assembly GCA_015075625.1. NCBI lineage: Bacteria > Bacillati > Chloroflexota > Anaerolineae > Anaerolineales > Anaerolineales bacterium. Next base: position 15,638 of record JABTTZ010000001.1, read on the forward strand.
TTCGCCCCTTCGTCAGCGGGGAGACAGTTTACCTCTCGGCTGATGAAGAAGATCGCTTCATGATTGCCCAAGCCAACGCCACCCTCGATGAACACAGCCAGTTCACTGGGGATCGCATCTCGTCGCGTTTCCATCAGAAGTTTTTGGACACAACGCCCAACCGCATCGATTATATGGACGTAGCCCCTCGGCAGATCGTTGGTATTTCAGCGGCGTTGATCCCCTTCTTGGAGCATGACGACGCCAACCGCGCCCTGATGGGATCGAACATGCAGCGTCAGGCTGTGCCGCTGCTGAACCCCGATGTACCGATTGTTAGCACGGGGATGGAAGACCAAGCCGCCTACGACTCCGGTCAGGTGCTGTTGGCGGAAGCTGCCGGCGAGGTGATCAGTGTGACGGGCGATAAGGTCGTTGTCAAAGACGACAGCGGCGACCTGCGCGAATATCGCCTGCGGAAATACACCCGCTCGAACCAATCGACGTGCATTGATCAGCGCCCAGTGGTGGAAAAAGGGCAGCGTGTGAACCGCCGCGATGTGATCGCGGATAGTTCCTCAACAAAATCAGGCAATCTGGCGCTTGGTCACGATGTGGTCTGTGCCTTCTTGTCATGGGAAGGGGGCAACTACGAAGACGCCCTCTTGATCAGCGAACGCCTGCTGCGTGAGGACATGTTCACCTCGATCCACATCGAAAAACATGAGATCGAAGCGCGGGATACCAAACTGGGACCGGAAGAAATCACCTATGACATTCCCAATGTCGGTGAAGAAGCGCTCAAAGACCTGAATGAGGATGGTATTGTCCGCATTGGGGCAGAGGTCGGTCCGAACGATATTCTCGTTGGAAAGATCACCCCGAAGGGCGAGAAAGAACTTAGCCCAGAGGAAAAACTGCTGCGGGCAATCTTTGGCGAAAAAGCGCGGGAAGTGAAAGATACTTCGCTGCGTTTGCCGCACGGTGAACGAGGTAAGGTGGTTGATGTGAAAATCTTCAACCGCGAGGAACACCGCGATTTGCCGGCTGGTGTTGAGCAGATGGTGCGCGTCAGCGTGGCGCAGCGCCGTAAGCTGACACAGGGCGACAAAATGGCGGGGCGGCATGGGAATAAAGGTGTGATCTCGAAGGTTGTGCCGTTGGAAGACATGCCCTACCTTGAGGATGGGACGCCCATCGACATCATCTTGAACCCCCTCGGCGTGCCGGGGCGTATGAACATTGGTCAGGTCTTGGAAACGCATCTCGGTTGGGCAGCGGGGCAGCTTGGCTTCCGCGCCGTGACTCCCGTTTTTGACGGGGCGGAAGAACGCGAGATTGAGGCAGAACTCGGACGGGCGTGGCTGATCGACTACACATGGGAAGCGATCACCGAACGGGCGTGGGCATGGATCAATCCGCAAGGTTACAGCGAAGAAGAGCTGGAAGATGATGAGGAAGTCCGCCGCTTGTTCGTGAGTGATTGGCTGGCGGGCAAGCCCGACTATGACAGCGATCTGCTGATGTTGGAGCATATCTATCTGCGCCGTTCTGTCCTGCGGGAGTGGGTGCGCGAACAAGGTTGGAATCCTGATGATGTGCTGATCTTTGATAATACAGGGATGTCCTCAGCGGAGCGGGATCGCATTGATGCCAACGCCATTGACCTAACTCTATATGTGTGGACGGCATTTGCTTCTGGCGAAGAAACGCCGGCAGGTTTAAGCCGCGAAGAACTGCGCGAGTATGCGCACCGCATCTCGATCCGGACCGGACTCCCCGTGCCGATCTATGGCAAGCAGATGCTCTACGACGGAAAAACGGGGCAGCCTTATGATCGCCCAGTGACCATCGGTGTGATCCACATGCTGAAGCTGGCGCACTTGGTCGAAGACAAGGTTCATGCCCGCTCAACGGGACCATACAGCCTTGTCACACAGCAGCCGCTTGGTGGGAAGGCACAGTTTGGCGGTCAGCGCTTCGGGGAGATGGAAGTCTGGGCGCTGGAAGCCTATGGCGCAGCGTACACCCTCCAAGAAATGCTCACGGTGAAATCGGACGACGTACAAGGGCGGGTGAAAACCTACGAAGCCATCGTCAAGGGCGACCCGATTGAAGAACCGGGGATTCCGGCGTCGTTCCGCGTCCTCGTCAAGGAATTGCAATCGCTTGGCTTGGCGGTGGAAGCGATCACCGAAGCGGGCGATGTGATCACCTTTGGGCGTGAGCGGGAAGATAACCGTCAGCCGAATATCAAAACGGGATTGTTCGGCTTAGAGCCAAACCGTCAGGGAAATTAGAGCTTTCTCCCCTATAGCCACCTCAAGCATCTTGGAAAAGGTGTTTGGGGTGAGGCTTTAGGGGCTGCTGGATAATCCTTTAGGGCAGGGCGGTTGAAGTGTTTTGATGTATCGCCAACTCACGATCAACACCCTTATTAACCTCCTCAACCTGACAGTGAATATCATTGTTGGGTTTTTGATTGCCCCCTATTTCATCCACAGTTTGGGCAGCGAACTGTACGGCATCTGGGTGTTCACCCTTTCGCTCTCCGTCACACGGGGGGCACTGATCATTTTTGATTTGGGCATTCTCTCTGCCCTTGTCAAATATGTTGCCGAATACCACGCACAAGGAGACCCGCGCAAAGTAAACGAAGCCTTCAGTGGCGCCTTTCTCACCTATCTACTCATTGGCGGGGTGACTGCTTTAGGGCTGCTGGTCTTTGCCGCCGCTTTTAGTGGCAGCCTCTTTCGCACCCCCCCGGAACACCTAGACACCGCCCGCAGCCTGCTCTTTATTTTGGCGCTGCAAACCCTCTTTGATTTTCCGGCACTAGCAGTGCAAGGCGTCCTCGAAGGGTTGCAGCGGTACGATGTGACGCGAGGGCTTAATATCGTCCGCATCTTCCTTTACAGCGGGTTAAGCCTCCTCTTTTTACAGGCGGGAATGGGTGTTTATGCCCTTGCTTGGGCAACCTTCCTGAGCGAACTTGTGCGCTTACTTGGGCATATCTATTGGGGACGACGGGCGTTTCCAGCGTGGCGCTTGGTCTACTGTCCTTCGCGGGCTGTGCTGCGGGCAATGGTCGGTTTGAGCAGCAAAATGTTTGTTTTTGCCCTTGCCACAACAGTTTATAACCAAATGGATCAGATCATCCTTGCCACACGCCTCTCGACAACGGCACTCACCGATTACGACATTTCTGCCCGCTTGCACACTCTCGTCTTTGCCCTAACGACGCTGATCGGTCCCTTTATGGTGCCCGCCGCCTCTGCACTCTATGCCCAAGCCGATCTCCCCGCCCTACGCCGTCTGATGCTCCGCGCCACGCGCTTCACCGCCGCCTTCGCTGCTCCAGCGACGATTCTGTTGATCGTCTTGGCGGAATCGATGACGCGCTATTGGATTGGGGCAGAGTACCTTCACACCGTGACAGCAACCCGCCTGTTTTTAAGTTACCTGCTGATGTACCTTTTGATTCGTGTCGGGCAAAACATGTTGATCGGGATGAACCGCCTCGCCGTGCTGCTTCCCGCCCTTCTGATCAGCACCATCGTAAATCTTCTCGTCAGCCTGATCGCCGTAGGCTCGCTCGGCGTTACCGGAGTTATTCTAGGGACAGTGGTGGGGAACGCGGCTGCCTGCCTTCTTTATCTCTATGCGTTCCGACGGGATATTGGGATAACCTTCAGTGAAGTATGGCGCCGCGTGATTTGGCGCACCTACCCACAAGCGCTGATGGCGGGAGGGGCGGTGTTCTTACTCGCCACCTCTCAACCGCCACGCAATCTTTTTCAGGTAGGTTTGTATGGGGCGTTGGGAATGCTCGTTTATTTTGGATTATTTGCTTTCACTGGACTAGAGCGCGTAGAACGGCAAGCGCTTACACGGATTATTTTGCGCCAACCTCGCCCTACTACACCGGATATGGAGTAACGGCAATGTCTGTTCCCAATGATTCCGCACGGACATTTCTTGAGAAAAATCCGCTTTTACGCTACCTCAACCACCACCAGCCGCACCTGTTTCGCCTTGTGTGGGAAGCCTATTTGCGCGCACGCCAAGCACGCCCTGCCAACCAGTCCTTGCATCCCCTCACGCCAATTCTCCAAGCACGAGGATGGTCAAAGGAAGAAAAACACCCCCCCCCTGTAAAAGGTGATAGCCGGCATATCTTGTTTTTTTCCTTTGAGGGGTGGTCTACACACATCATTTTTGATGGGCTGCTAGGGGCTGCCCTCCGCCAGCGGGGGGTGCGTGTGAGCCATTTCACCTGTGGGGGTGTAATGCCCATCTGTAACCTGCAAAATGCCTCCTCCAATGTGCCGCCCATGCCCTGTGGGCGCTGTCGCGCTTATGCCGATAGCGGCTTACGTGCCTTTGGACATATCCCCACAATGATTCACCATCTTCTCAGCGCGAGGGAACGTGCCGAAATTGCCGCAGAGGTGGCGGCGATCCCTGTTGATGATTTGCTCGCCTATACCCACGATGGGTTGGCATATGGGCATTTTGCCTCCTTCAGCGCACGGTGGTTTTTCGGCGTGAACCAACTGCGCACGGAGATGCGTGAGCATGTCCGAAACTACATTGTGCTAGGGCGGACGGTAAAAGCCGCCCTAGAGCGGCTGATTGCCAAAGACCGACCGCATAAAATCATCATGATGAACGGTCTGTTGGTGGCGGAGCGGGTTGTCCGTGCGCTTGCTGAACGCGAAGGTATTTCGTATATCACCTCTGAGCGGGGCTACCTCGCCAATACCTTTATGCTCAGCCATAACTATCCGATGGGGCAGTTTGAGTTTGAGCCAGTATGGGAGATGCACCGAGACATACCACTCCGTGAGGATCAGCGCGATCATCTGCTGACCTACCTGCAAGAACGGCGTTACGGGCGCGGGCAAATGGACAACCTATGGAAAACGGTGCAGGAGGGAACAGAGACACTCCGAACGGCAGTTGGGCTAAGCGCTGAAAGACCTGTCGTTGGCGTTTTTACGAATGTCACTGGTGACACGGCTCTTTTAGATCGTGATCAAGCCTATTCCGACATGACGGCGTGGATTGATGATCTGATTCGCCGCTTTAGCGCCCTTCCTGCTGTGGATTTGGTGTTTCGGATTCACCCTGCCGAGTCGCGTTTGGATCGCTATCGTCCCTATGAATCGGTTGGCAATTACATTGCTCGCCACCACCCTATTTTGCCCTCAAACATTAAGATTATTCCTTCCGAAAGCACCCTGAGCAGCTACACCCTTTTGGAAGTCTCTGATCTGGTGATGGTTTACGCCTCAAACATTGGGCTGGAAAGCGTCCTGATGGGCAAGCAAACGGTGGTTTCTGGGCAAGTTCATTATCGGGGGAAAGGCTTCACTCGCGATGTCCATACCTCAGAGGATATGGCAGGGTGGATAGAGCGTTGGCAGAGTGGCAATCTCCCTCCAATTGATCAAGAGACAGCGCAGCGCTATGCCTACAGCTTTTTTTATCGGGCGATGATTCCCCTCGATGAGGTTATGGAGGAAGGCACATTTGGACACATGCGCTTGAAGATACAAGGGGTGACTGATCTGCGCCCCGGCGGGAGTCGGACGTTCGATGCGCTGTGTGACTCCATTTTGGATGGCACACCTTTCGTCAATCCCTTTGCCTGAGAGGTACCTCGCCATGAGTGATCCGATAGGCGATACGCTGCCCTTCGTCACGGTCATTTTGCCAATACGCAATGAAGAACAGTTTATCGAGCGCTGTTTGGGGGCAGTCTTAGCACAAGATTACCCTCCAGAGTGGATGGAAATCCTCATTGGCGATGGGATGAGCGAGGATGACACGCGGGCGATTATTGAGGCGATGCCCGGTGCGGAGCGTGTACAGATTATCCCCAACCCACGTCGCATTCAGGCAGCGGCTATGAACATCACATTGTCCTATGCTAAGGGGGATTATGTGCTGCGCATTGATGGGCATACCATCATTGCGCCGGATTACGTTCGGCGCTGTGTGGAACACCTTCAGCGAACGGGAGCATACAACGTTGGTGGAGCAATGAATCCGGTGGGGGTAACGCCGATGGGAAAGGCGATTGCGGCAGCGGGAAAATCCGCCTTTGCTGTGCCAAGCGCCTTCCATGTAAGCAGTCAAGCGGCGTTCACCGATACGGTTTACATGGGGGCGTTTCCCCGTCAGGTTTTGGTGCAGGTGGGGGGCTATAACGAACACGTTGGGGTCAATGAAGATTACGAACTGAATGTGCGTCTTCGTCGCGCCGGAGGGACGATCTATTTCGCCCCGGACATTCAATCGCTCTACTATGGACGGCAAACCCTAACGGCGCTTGCCCGCCAATATTTTCGCTATGGGCGTTCCAAAGTCCAGACACTGCGTGAACATCCTTCGTCGCTACGCCCCCGTCAAATTATTGCCCCTGCCTTTGTCGCCGGCATTGCTAGTGTGCCGCTCCTCGCCTTGTTTGCACCGGCGCTTCTTCCTGTGTGGGGGGGTGTCGTCCTTCTCTACGTCGTCCTGACGGTAATCGTTAGTTTTCGGCTTGCGGCGGCGCAAGGGTGGGCGTTGTTTGGGCGACTGCTGCTTGTTTTTCCAACAATTCATCTAGCGTGGGGATGCGGCTTTTGGGTAGGGGTTATTCGCCCTTTTCGCCGCTAAGCGCTCATCCCCCCGCCTTTGCCAGGGGGGATGAGGGAAGAATACCCTTGCCACTTACCGCGTGAAAAACTGACGCGCCTCGTCGCCTTGCAGGTAGAACAAGACAAACCCATTGACCAGCAGAGAGAGCAAGGGCAGCCCGTTTCCGGTCAGGGCGCTTCCCAACGCCACAATGATCCCGATCACGGCAAGGAAGGTGGCAATACCCTGTCCGGTACGCCGCCCGCTCCAGATCGACGCGCCGAGCAGCAAGTTCAGCCCGCCGGTGATCAGCCCCCAAATACCCATCGGAATCATCCAAGGGGCAAAACAAAACGCCAGTGCGCCAACAACGCTGTTGACCAACCCTCCAAGCACTGCCAGAATCCCAAAGATGAAATAGTAGGCAGCAATGCCGACAATTGGCAAAGGACGTTCAGACATGACGATCTTCCTCCTGTTGTATCTACATAATCTGTACGTGAGGAGTGCGGTGGGGTTGCGCCGAGGGGGTGTAAATTTTTGGTAAAAAGACGCTGCGTAGGGCAGTCGTTCATTGGTCGTCCCCCATTCAGCGTTTGGTGGGGACGCATTCTCGGCGTATCATGGCGTATGGTATGAGGGGAAGAAAGGATTGCCGATCATGTTTCTTTTTCGCCCACTGCGGGGGTGCGCGTGGCTTCTGATTGTGATCCTCGCCCTTGCGGCGCTGATCGGTGCGGTGCTGTTCAGCGCTCTACGCGGCGGAGTTGACCTTGCCCAGAGCGGGGCGCGGCTTTCCAGCAGCGGCGAGGCTATTGCGCCCGCTTCGCTGAACAGCGTGTATGGAAAAATGCCGCTCTTTGCCAATGTCCCCCTCCCCCAACAGGCGAACCGCGATTTCCGCGCCCTCGTCACGAACGCCGGAATCGCCGCCGGAGCGGTGGGGGCGCTCTACATGATTGGGATCATCCTTTCCGGGGTGGCAGATGGGGCAGGCAAGGGAATCGAGCGTCTGCTGCGGACGGTGCGTTTGTGGCTCGCCATTCAGCGCCTTCGGGCGGCGCTGCGTTGGACGATCCGCCGCCATCTGCTGACGCTCCCCATTTTTGTGCTGATCTACGCCGTGATGGGCGTTCTTTTCGCCACCTCAGATCGCCTGACGCCGCTAACCAGCCCGGCAGGGATTCAATTGGCGCTGGTCTTAGCGGCAGCGGTGGGGGTAATCAGTTTGGGGGCGGATGCCGCCATTCGTCTTGCCGGACGCTTTAGCGGGGGGCGTCGTCGTTATGGTGCGCGTCCTTCGGTCTTGCTTTTGGCGGGGGCGGCAGCGGTTATCTCGCGGGTGGTGGGCGTCCCGCCCGGGCTACTTTTTGCCCCACTGGGCGATCTTCGCCCCCGCCCCGATGAAGCACCTCGCAGGGGGCTGGTTGCCGCCCTGTTGACACCCTTCATTCTTCTAGCGGTGGCAGCATTGGGTTGGCTAGGGGTGGGTCTCCTCGCTGAAATTGGGCGGGCGACATTTCCCCCCGAAACCCTGAACAGGGCTGCGCCATTGGCAAGCCTGCTTCAAACCTTTGGGTTTGCCATCTTTGTGATGGGTACCCAAACGGCATTCTTCGTTGTGCTGCCACTTGGAACATCCGCTGGTGGGCGGCTTTTTGCCTTGCGAAAGCCGTTGTGGGCGGCGGCTGCCTTTCTGCCCACTTTTGCCCTCATTCATCTTTTCCTAAACCCCATTGGGATGCTCAGCAGCGCGATCACAACCGCGCCAATGCTCCTTTTTGGGGTGGGTATCGTCCTTTTGGCGTTGGTCGGTTTTGGGTTGTGGTTTTCGGCGCAGATGAGCGCGGCAAAGACAGCACCCGGCTTTGGCTGGTATAGCGGCACGCCTAGCCCCCTACCCCTTCTCTACCCACACCCCGAAGCGCCAACTGTTGGCTTGCCAGCAACAGCCGCGCCACCGCTCCCAGTGGCAACAGCGCCGCTCCCACAGCCGCCACCACCCGATAAAGACCTTATGCCCGATACGCAATCCCAACGGGCGGCAGTGCGTTTGAGTGTGCCGTATATGCCCTACACGCCGCACCCGACGGCGGGGGCATTGTTCCCCCCCCCCACCCCTGACGAGGCGGCAGAGCTTGCCAAAGATGCCGAATTTCTGCGGGGGATCACCGGACAAAATGCGCCGCTGGAAGGGGATCTGAAAGGGGGCATAAAAACCGATTCGGCAATGCCCCCGCCGCCTCGTTCGCGCTACAGCGAGGATGAGAATACGACAAAACACTAGGGTGCGGGAGGGAAGGCGGCGAAACCACAAGGGCGTACAGCATACATCTTCTTTCTTTGGCGTATCAAACTTGTGCTATACTCGCCCCCATTGGAATGGCATTTCCCACATTTTGCGGATAGAATCGGTGATCGTCACTCTCAGACCATCGCCCTCAGAAAGGTAGCTGCATCGCATGGCTAAGATCATTTCGATCCACTCGTTTCGTGGCGGGACGGGCAAATCGAACACATCAGCGAATCTCTCCGCCATCATGGCGTCGGAAGGCAAGCGCGTCTGTGTGATCGATACGGATATTCAATCCCCCGGCATTCATGTCTTGTTAGGGCTTGGCGAAGACGACATGAAACTGTCGCTCAATGATTATTTATGGGGCAAGTGCCAAATTGAAGAAGCCGCTTATGATGTTACTGCGAATGTAGACCCCAGCATCGAAGGGAAGCTGTTCCTCGTTCCGTCTAGCATCAAAGTCAGCGATATTGCCCGTATTCTGCGCGAGCATTATGATGTTGGCTTGCTCAATGATGGCTTCCAACGGCTCATTGAGGCGCTCAAACTGGATGTCCTGATCGTTGATACGCACCCCGGTTTGAACGATGAAACGCTCCTTTCGATTGCCATTTCAGATGCGCTCGCTATTATCATGCGCCCAGACCAGCAAGACTTTCAAGGGACAAGTGTCACCGTAGAGGTTGCCCGCAAACTAGACGTGCCTCGCTTGGTTTTGATTGTGAACAAAACGCCCACCATCTACGATTTCAATCAAGTCCGTCAGAATGTTCATGAGCGCTTTGGTGCTGAAGTTGCGGCAGTGCTGCCCCACTCTGACGAAATGATGGTCTTGGCATCGGAGGGGGTGTTCGTCATGAAATACAAAGATCATCCCATTGCTCAAACCCTTCGCGGGGTAGCGCGTTCGCTCCTTGAGGACTAGCCCCGGACGGTCTGTTAGAAAAGGGTGAATGATGCTCAACCTCGTCGGTCAGCGGCTAGGCAACTACGAAATCATCTCCCGCTTTGGCGAAGGAGGCATGGCGGCTGTCTACAAAGCACGCCAAGTCAATATCAAGCGTGAGGTAGCCATTAAAGTCATTCTGCCGAGCCTTGCCCAGCGGGATGAATTTAAGAAACGCTTTGATAAAGAGGCTGAATTATGCGCCTCCCTAAGCCATCCGAATATCGTCAAAATCTTTGATTATGGCGTGGCGCGGGGCTTTCACTTGGCGCTCACCAATGACTCGATTGATGCCCGCAAGGACGTGTACTTCATTGTCATGGAACTGCTGACGGGCGGCAGTTTGGCAAGCAAAATCATACGCGAACCCTTGCCGCTCAGCGCCGCCGTGCCAATCATTGAGCAGATTGGCTCAGCGTTGGATTACGCCGCCTCACGGGGGCTGATTCATCGTGACCTGAAGCCGGGGAATGTCCTCTTTGACGCACAAGGCAACGCCATCCTCTCCGATTTCGGCATTGCACGCCTAGAGGGGGATAAACAACAAATCACCCAAGACGGTATGGCGATGGGAACGCCTGCCTATATGGCGCCTGAAATGTGGGAGGAGGTCGAACTAACCCCCTCCCTCGATATTTATGCGCTTGGGGTTTTGCTCTATGAGATGCTGACGACAAAACTACCCTTCTACTCGCGGACTCCCTACGCGATCATGAAAATGCACCGCGATGATCCTGTCCCCTCTGTCTCGAAGCATGTCGATGGGATACCCCCTGGTGTGGATGAGGTGATCCGCAAAGCAATGGGCAAAACGGTTGAAGACCGCTACCCCAAAGCAATGCAGATGGCACGCGATCTGAAAAAAGTTGCCGCTGCCGCTGAAACAGATACCGTCCTGCTGGAAAAATCAGCCGAGGCAAAACTTTCCCCAGAGCTTCAAGCAGAGCGGGCGAGGGCGGTTGCCGGCAAGCCTTCTAGCGCTCCGAAGGAGTCGGCTTCAACCTTAAATCCCAAAATTATTCTTCCCCTCATCGCCGTTGGGGTGGTCGTCATTTTGATCCTGTTGTTGATTCTTGCTGGGCGGGGCTAAGGAGCGATTATCAACAAAGTCATGATAGAATCAGCTGTCAGATGAATCGTAGTGCGGGGGATAGACAACCATGAGTCAAAAACCCACCGGGCAGCCACCTTTTGATGATTCATCATCAGATAATGGAATCAAGCCCACCGACCTCTTGGCGCTCCCCCCAGATGAGCGCAAGATTATGCGCATCATCATGCGTTATCCTAGCGTGAATCGCACTGGCGTTTACGCGCTTATTGAGGCAATGCCGCCCGAAGAACACCTCTCCCGTGCCGCCATTGATGGGGCATTGATCGATCTCGTTGAAAAGGGCTGGCTTCAGCAGCGTGGCGATTCCTACGAAGTTGGCGCAATTAACCGCACCTTTGCCTTGAATCAGGCCTATGATGCGCCCCATACTGATCCCAATCCTACCCGCCCGAACGCTAAAAAAGACACCGCTGCCACCCAAACCGGACAAACCTCGGATCGCCATCGTCGCGGCTTGGATCGGATCAGCAACTTTTGGGGCAAGCTAGGGGCAAAGGGTGAGGCAGAGCTTCAAGAGAAAAGCTCCAATGCTGCCCGTATCCGGCGCAACGATGCCACCTCTGATGAGGAAAAACCAGAAGGTCCGCTGCGCAACGAGGCGCAAAAGCAGGGCTTTGTCAGCAGCCTCTTTAAGGAATTTACCGGCGGCAAGGCGAAAACGCTGGAGGATATTCCCCCCGAACAACGGGAAGTTACCCTTAGCCAACCCGCCACGCCGCCTTCGGGGACATCGGTGCGCATTAGCAAGCTGTTCGAGGAACTCCGCGCTAAACCGAAAAACGACGACGACGACGAGAAAAAATAAACGATCTTATGGGAATCTTATAGCACCGTTCAAGGAGATCGCCCCCTGCCGATTGACAAACCTACTCATCACACTATACTTGTGGATTACGATAGGCTGTGGGGAGCAAGGGATAGAATACCGCTGCTTATACGTCTTGTAAGATGTTTGATTATAGCGCAGCCAGTGAGGATACTGCAATAAAGCCGCGTATTTACTCCCTGCTTGTTTGTTCCCAAGTGATCCGCGATGATCTCACGGGGGGCTGGCAGTTGAATCCCGTCAGCCATTTGGCGGTGGGCGGGATTCCTATTGCCCTTGATCTGATCGTTGTGGCGAATGTCATGGCGCCGCCCGGTATGTATGAATTGGCGTTTGGCGTCCGGCACGACGAGGATTACACCTCGCTGCCGCTTACCAAGCCGACATCGGTTGAGATCATGCCCGAAAAGAACCTTGAATTCATGGCGCGGGTCTCCGTGACGCTGAGCAAAGATGGGCTGTACGTCTTCAGCGCCGACCTCATCAACTATGACAACGCGGTTGCCCCTATTCGGATCACCATGCGCGATGGCGGATGATCCTCGAAAAACATCAGCCTGTCGCCAAAAATCAAGAAACCTACAGCATTTTTCAAGGAGATTGACCACTTAGTGGTTGACAGCCCGGCTTATCACGATATACTCACCGATGAGCAGGCGGTGGTGATCAAGGGCAAACGAACGACGCCCGTCCTTCTGGTAAGAAGGCTGGTTGTAGTCCAACCAGTGAGGGTACTGCACACACTATCCCCAAAAGATCAACCCATTGTGCCTATGAGAACCCGCCTGATCACCCTTGCCTGTCTGCTGGCTCTTTGTGTTTCCACCTGTATTTCTGTCTTTCCTTCCCACGCCCAATCAGACGGTACGGATCGAAAAAATTACCGCAGCGCGGCGCTTGGCGTCGCCTTTGATTATCCGGTGGAATGGGAGGTGCGCGAAACACCGCAAACGGGGACAGTCATTGCCGCCTCACCTGCCGACCTCACCGCCATTGCCAGTGGCATAACCCCTGTCGGGTTGATCTTCACCCTCACAATGACGACGATGCGCCAAATTGGGGCGGGGACTCCGGCTGATTTTTATGCCGTGCTTGGGCGGATGGGTGCGGCGGGGACGGCAGGGGAGACAGAAATCAATCAGGCGCGGGGGGTCCTTGCCGATACGCAAAACTCAACGACAGGCATTGCCGGACGGGTGCTGATCCTTTCGGTGGGGCAGCGTCGTGTTGCCCTTGTGCGGGGGTTTTCTACGCCCCTCAACTGGACAGAAGGCACAGCCAGCGCTTTTGATGCGATCACGGCGACGCTCACCTTCTTCACCCCTGACGGGAAAGACCTAGACCGCATTGGGACGCCCCTTTGGAATTTAGAGCCGCCCAACCTCACCCGCCTGACGGATGTCAGCCTCTCGGCAAACGGGGGGACGATTTTCGTCTCCGACGCCGAAAAGGGGATTTGGACTCTGAATCCAGCCGGAGAGACGCTTAGTATTGACCGTCCCTCGGCAATCAGCACCTTTGGTGGGTTTGCCGTTCTTGCCAACAATACGCGCTATGTGGCTGACCCCACCTCGCATACTATTTGGCGGATTCGGGGGAACGATGTTCAGCGGCTTGCCGGCGGGCGGGAAGGCACACAGCGCGGCGCCTTTGGCGCGGGGCATCCACGCCTCATCGCCTTTCCCGAAGAATTGATCTACGCTCTTGATGAGACGGAAAACGGCGTTCGCATTCAGATTTTCAACCGCACCGGACAGGCGCTTACCGCATGGGAGTTGGATCGCATTTTGGGCTACCGCATTGACGCCCCAATTATGACGGCGGATAGCGGCGGTTATGCATATATTGTGGGGCGCAACACAAATGGCATTGCCATTCTCAACCCGAATGGGAGCATCCTCCGCCAGAACATTGCGGCGGCGGCGCTGGCGGGGGTAGAGGTGACAGCGATCACCGTAGATCGCTTCGTCAATTTTTACGTTGCCACCCGTGATCAGGGCGTATTCCGTTTGAATAGTGATGGGCTGCTGCAAGGGGTGATCGGTGAACCCTATGATGGGGCGTCACCGCCTAAATTGGGGCAGTTGGCAAAGCCCGTCGCCCTTGTCTTGGCGGGGGATAGCGCCTTGCTCTACGTCGTTGATGCCGAACCCTACCCCCAAGTGGTGTCCTTCTCTCTGAATGGGGATCGGGCGCTTGATTTGAAATCGGGAACACGTGAGGGCGGGGCAATCGCCCCCGGAGCGCGGGTCTTAGGGGCAATCACGCCGTCCGCGTTCGTTTGGGAATACCATTTTGAGGGGCAGCGATGACAGATCATCACCATTACGATGAGCGCCCTCGACAGCACGCTTGATCCCTACCTTGCCTTGTTGAATTTTGAGGGAAAGCCCCTCTTTGGCATTGACGACACCCGCGCCGCCGATTTGGGGCGCTTTGACGCCCGTATCGCTGAATACCGCCTCCCCTATACGGGATCGTATCGCATCCAAGCGACGCGCTTCGGACGAGAGGCAGCCACCAGTCGGGGCGAATTCGAGTTAACCTTTGAGGTAGCAAAGTAGGCGGGGCGGCGTCCGTCCTTGCTTTAAGCCGAAAGAAGGCGTAGAACCGTCCCTTTAAGGCGTTGGCTAGAGCAGCCATCAAAGTAGGAGTCGTCCTGACTGTAGGGAGCAAGCGTCTCTTTGATGTGGGCGAAATAATCCCTATCATGCAGCAAGCGCTCTACCTCTGCCTGAAGGTCGGGCGCGGTAAAGGTGCGGATCAACTCTGGTTGGCTGCCCCAATAATAATTTGCCCACCGTTCGATCTGGGGGGGCAGTAGGGTATCGTACATGCTCATCATAACGACGGGAATCGCACAGCGCAGCGCCCATTGAAGGGTGTTCGTATACCAGGAGACAAAGAGTTTCCCCTCAGGGATGGCTTCCAACAGCGGGCGTTCCTCAATAGGGATGGATAGCTCTGCACAGAGCGCCCGATACCATGCTTGCCCATGAGAGGGGTGTAAACAGGCTCGCACCTCGGCAGAAGTTTCCTTCAGGGCAAGCCCCACCTCAGTCAAGATGCGGCGATGCTCATCCCATGTAAGGGCATAGCCATGTTCGGGAAGGGGCGGAACATACCATAACAAGAGAGGACGCCCATCACTGCGGGCAGTTGAGAGGGGCTGCTCTTTCAGCGCCTCAAAGAGACGATCATCCGTCCGTTCGCCGGTGACGATCAAGCGTTCGCGGGGGACACCATACCCTTCATAACGCGCTTGATCACGCGGGGAAGGGAGCAGCAGGTAATTCGCTTTGCCACCGCCCATATACCAGGGGCTGCGCGGCTGAATGCCAAACCCCCACTGCACCCAAATGTCCAGCGGGTGAGTCCGAAAAATAGGGCGCGTCTCAAAACGTTTTACCGTGTGAGGGAAGATAAGCGCGGTGAATTCCTGAAAAAGGCGAGAATGATGCGTATAGCGCGGGCGGTTGATCGCCATTTCAAGTTTTCCTTCTTGATAGCTGTTGGCGGTGGCACGCGGAGGGATGATCATTGGGACGCCCTGACGATGTAGTTCAGTCGTGAAATAGATATCCCCATCCTGATCGCTGTTGAGGAATGCCCCGCGTGGTTTGAACAAGGAAACCACCTCGCGATAGAGATGTAATTTTTGGCGGGTGTTCTGAATGAGCCACTGGAACAAAGTAACCGGAGCAATAAGCTGCCGCCCAACGCCGCGCACCCGCCTGTAGAGAGAGCGCCCGCCTGTCGTGTTGGCGGGGGCTTCCCCGGTGTTTTCTGGTTGTTTCTCGGCGGATGCGACGTTTGATGCATCGCCTACCCCTAAAAACCGCCATAGGTGAAGGGCGGGGTACACCTCTATGAGACATTCGCGCCACTCCGTTTCGGTTTCGTAAAGGAAAACGGGCAGAAAGCGCTCGGCAAGCGCTTCGGCAAGGAAGATCATATCCGGCATATTCAGCCGAAAGCGCGGCTGAAAAAAGACGACAGGCTGTGTAAGCGTGCCACAGAAGGCACGCGCTTGAGCAAAGTTGGTGATGATGGGAGCGTTGGTCACAGGTGAGTTCTTCTGGTGATCGATGATTATGGATAGAGCTTACCCCTTTTTGCCTCTGTGCGAAAAAGGGGATATGCCCATGAGAAGGGATGCTTGGGGAGGTATTCGTTAAGGCATTCTGGCAACAACGAGGGCAGCCGCCAGTTGAAGGCGCGTTAAATCGCCCCGAAACGATGCGGCGCTGCTGTATATCTGCGCATACAACGTCCCTTTCCGAATGTAGAGAGCGAGGGTTGTTCCCGCATCATAGAAAGCATCTTCCCCCAAGCCGGCTATCGGCGTTGGCTTGATGTAGGACGGGCTTTTGAGCGCCTCGAACATATCGGTGTTTCCCTGTTTGGCAACGCCCAGATAGACCGTCAGAATGGTGTTCCCATTGGTATCATTGTAAATACATTCAGACTCAAACCGCCCCACACTGGATGTCCCATCGACAGGTGTGTTGTCAAAGATTTCACGGACTTCCTCTTTGATGATCAAGAGGCAAGGATCAGGCAAGTTTTGCGATGATTCGGGGGAAGGGTTGCCTGGCGGGTTGGTCGGCGCTGGCTGTGAACTGCCACAGGCGGCGAGAAAGACCATGACCATGATCAGTGAAAGGGAAATCACAACCTTACGCATGGCACACCTCGTAAACATGAAAAACGCAATGCGCTTCTAGGATAGTCTCAATTGAGGAGTTCCGCTACCGCACAGTTGGTGCAGTGAAGGCTTTTCACCGGAATGCCGCTGACGAGATCAGCCAACCAATCGCGGAAGGGAATCCCTGCCGTTTGATAGGTGTAAAACTCAGGGCGGGTCAGAATGGTATGCCCGCTGCCGCCATTGATGAAGGCGCGGAAGTTTGGCACGCTTTGCTGAAGATCGTTCAACATTTGCTGCATTGCCTCTTGCCAGCCGCTTTCACCCGTCAGCGCCAAGAAAAAGGACTGCACCCCGTCATTTACGGTGGTGAATTGGGCAAACGTAACGGCTGGAAAACGCGCCGCCACTGCTTTGTAAAGGATATTTACCGTTTGGTCGGAAGGGGGTGTGTTCTCTAGCTCTGGCAGCCATTCGTGCAGCACCTCCACCGTCCCCCACACATCAAACCCCGTCCAACCCACCGCCACGACACCCACACCCGAATCACCAAGGTGGTAGGCTGGCACGCCATCATAGTGTTCTAAGATACCTTTGGCGTGAACAATTGCCCCCAAACTGCCCGCACTGCCGCCCGCAATGAACACCCGTGATGGGGTGGGGAAGCGTTCATAAATTTGGGCGAGGGCGGTTTGGGCGTTGACAAACCCCCGATGATGAATGGTGATCCTCGATGACCCCTGCTCATAGGTATGATCACTGTTCCCGATGTGCAGATCGCCTGTGCAGTAGCTCAGCAAGATGATCTGATCCCCCTGAAAGGGGTTTTCGGGGCGATCTGTGAACATGCCATCCCGATAGCGATCTGGGAGGTCGGCGGGGACGTTTGGGCGGTACATGCCACTCTCGGTAGCGCACATTCCCTCATCCCAACAAGCGCCCCCACCAGCAAAGAAAATGACGAGGTTATCGTTTGTGCCGGGGCGGTAAAAATAGCTGTAGGACGAGCCATCGGCGCAGATGGTTTCTCCGCCGGGGGTGATCCGCTGCCATGGCGGGGGTGTTGATGGTTGAGCAGTGGTAAGGGCGGCGGGGAAGGTAAGAACAACTAGGATGAACAAAACGATCCATCGTTTAGCCATAAGGTCTCGTATCTCTCAGGTTAGGCGGCTGAACATGGTGATCTCATCGATGAATCTACGAGGACAGTCCCTATCATAATAGCCTACGCCGCAAGGATTCACCAAGCCCCCTTGTTTGGCGAAAGGAACAAGACTGGATAGCAAAGCGTGGGGTTACAATGCCAGCGCTAAGGCTGATCACCCCGTTGGGGCTTAAACGGGGTACAGATTCCCTCCCCACATTCGCCAGATTGGGTTGTATGAGAGGTTTACCCTTCAGAATCTCGATTTACCCTTTGCCCGTGTGTGGAAGCACACACCGAAAGCGGCTCGTCATCCCCCTTGTTGAGGAGGGGAAAGGGCTGTCGTTGACCCTCTGCTATCCCACATACGCCTTTGCCGCGAACTCGCGGTTTGTGGTGGCTTGGGGGAGCGCTGTCCCCGCCGCCGCAATGCGCTTTATCCGGGTTTCTGCCCGCTCCAATAAGCCTTTTGCCAATGTGTCTCGATCATTTGCTTCAACGGCTTCTTTCAGAAATTCCGCTGCTTGGGAAAGCGTTTGTACATCATCCAAAAGCAAGCGCCCCAATTCCCGCGCATATTCGCCCAAGCGCAGCTTGACCGTCGGATTCTGCTCATAAACAAGGTGGATGGCGCGGCTGTAATTGGCAACCGCTTCAGAGCGATCATTTTGGAAATAACGCACCCGCGCCAACCCCACTAAATTCACCGATTCGTTGTGGGTATCGCCTTGCTCGCGGTTGAGGAAAAGCGCCCGCTCATAGTAACTTTGCGCTTGCGTCCACGCCCGCAGCGCCTCGTGGTTGGCGGCAATTTGTCCGGTATAAAAGGCTTCGTCGTTCTCCAGCCCTTCGCGGTGGAAGATGGTCAATGCCTGCTCCAACATCAGAATCGCTTCCTGATGTTTCTTGGCATCCTGATACGCCATTCCTAAGCGGGCAAGCCCTTGCCCAATCGAATCCCACTGTTCGGTGGCACGCAGCTGCTCTACGACATTCGTATACACTTGTATCTCATCGCCGCCCGTCGCTGCCTTCGCCATCCCTTGCATCATGATCAGCCGTGCAGTGCGGGGTTTATCGCCCGCTTTCCGCGCCGCCGCAATGCCCCGCGTGGCATAGTCGTCCATCTTTTTGTAATCGCGGAAACGGCACAGCGAGGCAAGCTGTTCAAGGGCATCTGCCTCCCCCGCCGCGTCCTTTAATTGTTCATAGTGGCTGAGGGCATCGGCATAATAGTTTGTGGCGTCAGCGTCATTTTCCATCTCCAAGCGGGCGAATGCTCCTAGCCGCATGAGGACGGCTGCCTCGCGTGCGGGGTCGTTCGCGGCTGCTGCCAGCGCCTCCTGAAGGCTGTCCAGAGTGACCTCCTCAACGGGGGGAGGGCTGTCCTCTTGGGCGGGCGCTTCCCCAAGTGGGGCAAGGGTGAGCGGCTCGGTGTCCACTTCATCAAGGGTGAGCGGGAGCGGGTCGCGCTCGGCATGTGCCGGCACAAAATCGGCAGGCGTTGGGGGAAGGTCGGGAAGGGCTTGATCGCCAGCAAGGGTGGGGGCGAGATCAAGCGGAGGGGGAAGTTTTTGGATCGGCTGTGTTTCGACCTTTGGCGTTGGCGTCTTGATTCCGGTATTGAACAGATTCAGGGGCAGGGGGGGCGTCGCTTGGCTATCGTCGGGGGAGGGTTCCGGTTCAAGGAAATGGGGTTGTTTGGGGGCAGGGGGGAGGGCGGTTTGGGGCATTTCTGTGGGCGAGGTAGGCACAGGCAAGGGGATTGGGGTGGGCGTTGTCGGCTGGATGAGCGCGACAAGCTGTTTGAGCTGATCGATTTCGGGACGGAAACCACGCACACTAAGGAAATTCCCGGCCTTCACCTCCAGCGCGACAATGAGGTGTCCGAGGGCGTCGTGATCGCTTTTGTCGGTAAAAACCGCCCCCGCCCCCAAGATATTGGGGAGTTCCACAACCAGCGCATCATGATCGGAAGGCGACTCCTTCGCGTGGCGGTCAACATACCCCGCCATGACCTGCAACATCCGCCCTTCTAGCCCTTCCAGACGCCCATAACCGCGCAACATTCCCTGAAAATAGCGGGCGACAGATTCGTGAATGGTGAAATAAGGTTGGCGATAGAGCGTGCTTTCGCGCAGCAGCCCACGCCCGACCAAAAGCCGCAAGAGGGAAAGGGTTTGTTCGGGGACGATTTTGGTCAGCCCAGAGACAACCTCCACCCCGGCGCCGCCCGCAAAGGTGATCGACATAGCCATGATCACCCCTTGTGCCGGCGCGGGAAGGCGCTTGAAGATCATCCCTAAAATCGTCCCCAGGGTGTCCTCGCCAGTGGTGGTGGGAAGGCTGGCGACAATCTCGCCCGGGGAGAGCTTCTCCGCAGCGGCATAGCGCCCGAACAGTTCTAGGGTGAGCGGCACACCACCGATGATCTTTCCCAACCCAAAGAGATCGTCATTGGGGTCGGCGGCGGGGCTGCCCGCATAATGGCGGAACATATCGACGCGCTCTGTTTGGCTAAGGGGGGCGAGGTGGGCGCTTGTCCAGCGTGAATCCTCGCTTGGGGGGGAATCGTAGGTGATCAAGACGGGGACTTCAGCGGCACAGGCTTGGATAAACTCATAGGCGGCGTCGAGATCGACAATGCCATCAAGGACGATCAACGGGCGGCTTTGCATCAGCCGCGCCCGCGCTTGGGAGGCACGGACGGTACTTCCGCCTGCATAGGGGGCATAGGTATCAACCCCGAAGGCACGCCCCACCCGCGCTACCAGTGTCCGAGCGTCATCTTCCAACACGTCCAGCCAGAGGACGCCGCCCCGCTTGGAGGCAATATAGCCCGTTGCCAAGACCGCTGCCAGCGCCGTCTTGCCCATCCCTGCCCCACCCGCGATGAGGAAGGCGCCGCCAGCTTTCAGCGCCGGGTAGAGGGCAGCGGCAACTTTATCTCGTCCAATCAGTTTTGTCGGGGGTAGGACAGGCAGCGCCCGAATATCGTGAACGGGCGCCTGATGTGGCGTGAAGGGACGGTTCGACTCCATCGGTACACCTCGTTTGGATGCCAGCGTGACTGACAGATCACTCAATCACTCATTGTATCAATTAGCGTGTCAACGCTTGTCAGCCCGATTCAATTGGCGGGCGGCGGCTTTTCCCGCCCGTAGGGATTCATCGATGCTCTCGCCGTCGATCTGGCGGCGAAGGTGAGTGGCGGCATCTTGCGTTTGTTCGGCAAGCAAGGCGCGGCTTTCGCGCCCGCTGCGGGGAGCGCGGATGAAGCCAATCACCGCGCCGATGACTGCCCCTATGACCGCCCCGCGCCAAAAAAAACGCCCCATCTTAGGATTTCTTCTTTCCACGTACTAGGCGGCGGATGTTGCCGACCTCGCGCAGAAAGGTGACCGCCCCCACGACGGTGGAGGTGGTGCGAATGACGGGACGGGTGACGCTCTGCGAGACAAATTCTGTCGTCCCCCGTGCGGTGGCAATCGTATCCCGTGCTTCCTCCAAGATCGGTTTCACCTCACTGCTCAAGAGATTGACAAGGGCGGTTAGTTGGATGATGAGGAGGACGAAGGCAGCGCAGATCAAAATCCCTTGCAGCGCCAAAACGACAATGAAGAAATCGCGCAGGATGCGGAAAAAGTTTGCCACGCCCGCTGAATCTGATGCGCCGCCAATGACGGCGATGAGAAAGCCGATGATGACAAAGAGCGCCAAGCCGCCAAAGGCAATGCCCATCCAACGCATCATCGTTGGACGTGATTCGTTCTTAGGCGTATCGTCTGCCAGATGGTCTTTAGCGATCCATGGTTCGGGAGCGTTGGACATTCCCTAAAGTCCCCCTTAGAGCGCCTTTGCCCAAGCGTGGGGCGCGTTTGCTGGTCAGAAACCGTGTGAACAGAAGTGCCATGAGTGCGCCGAAGGTTGCGGCAAACAGGTTGATTTGCCCGACGCGAAAGAGCGTCACGGCAAAGGCATTGCCAAAGATTTGCCCTAGCGCAAACCCAAGCCAACCCGCCAAGAGGTAAAGCGCCAACCGCCGCGCATTTCCCCCAGAGACAAGGTGAAATGCCGCCCCGTAGAGCGTTGCCATAATGAAGCCAAAGACGACTGCCGGACTCGGCATGATGCCATTTCCTGTGCCGATTGCCTGCCACTCATGCCAATTGTACCTGATCATGTTAAACTCACCACGCAACCGAAAACCACGAGGAGTATGTATCGCGTGCCGTCTATTGACCAGCGCCAGACCATCGCTGCGCCCGCCGAAGCGGTGTGGGGATTCCTCGCCCGCCCAGAGTTGATCTCGAAATGGCACAAGGGCTATAAGCAAGTGTCGATCCTCAGCACAAAGATTGGGGTGGTGGGAACGCGGCGGCGCGTGGTGGATGAGGCGGGGCGTGCCACCATTGAGGAGATCAGCCAGTGGTTGGAAAATCTTGGCTATGAGTATGTCATGGTGGAGGGACGTTATCGAGACTATCGGGGGCGGCTACGTCTACAGCCAATTCCCGAAGGGACGATTGTGAACTGGACGTTCGAGTACCACTTGCGGGGTATTCTGCCGCGCCTCGGCTATCGCCGTCGCCTAGAGGGGCTGATGAGCGAGAGCCTGAAGGCGCTCCGTAAACAGGTGGAACTCAGCGGGGTGCGCATTGACCCTGACAAACAAGAACGATTTGCCATGCGCCCCGCGCCGAATTGGGAAGAACGGGCGGCACTTGCCCACAAAACAAGCCGACAGCCCATTGAATCGGTTGCCCCTAGCGCCCCCCGTGCCGCACATGTGGCGCTGCCCGATGTGGAACGGGCGATTGTCTTGGACGAGGATGACGCCTCTCTGCTAAGCGCTGAAGCAACGATGCCGATGAGCTACACGACCACCGCTCCAACGCCTATCGCCTTGCCGCGCATGGCACCACCGCCGCCGCCAACAGAGGCGACTATTTTACGGGGGGGGACGCCGCTCCCCGCGCCGCCCGACCCCTCGTTTGTGGCGTCGCTGAGCGGGGCTGAACCACCCATAGCCGATACCAAACCGCGCAAACCAAAAGGTCTAGAGGAAGCGCTGCACACCGGCGCAGAACATGCCGACCCACAGGCGTTGACCGTTCCCGTCTCATTGGTTGCCCCGCCCGCCGCTCCCCCCCCTGCCTCTGCGCCGCCGCTGGAGGTGACGCAAACGTATGCCATGCCCGCCGCCTCGCCACCGGTAAGGCTCTTTGCCCCAGACCCGCCGAAAATTCTCACGGAGCGCCCTGTGCCACCTCCCACCCAACACGATGATACAGGGACGACCAGTGTTTGGGAGGCATTCGGCTTGACCCCGCCCAGTGAACGCAACCGCGAGACGACGGAAATGTTGATCGCCACGCTGCAAGAAGGCAGCGGGACGACAAAAACACTGCGAGGGGTGGTGAAGGCGCGAGGACGGCGGGCGACAATCCCCGTTCGGCGGGCAGCGACGGGGGATAAACGAACGATGGCGCGGCGGAAACGTCGTTAAGCTGCTTTGCGGGGGAAGGCGGACGCGCTGCAGCGCGTCCCTACCGGGGTGAGGGGGTTAATAGGTGGGAACGGCGGGATCAACCTCGCTTGACCATTGGTTGATGCCGCCCATCATATTCAAGATGTTTGTATAGCCCTGCGCCATAAGCCACCAGGCGACCTGCTCACCGCGATTCCCATGATGGCACATGATCACAAGGGGGGACTCCTTTGGGAGACGTTCCACCTCAGCGGGGAGGTTATCCATAGGGATGTGCAGCACGCCGGCGAGGGCGGCAGTTTCCACTTCCCATTCCTCCCGAATATCCAAAATTACAAGTGCTTCGCCGGAATCGAGGCGGCTTTTTACTTGGGTGGGGGTGATGTTTGGCATCGTCACGATGATGTGTCCTCATCCTTTAGCGTGGAATAGCGTACTCTTGCTGCCCAGAATAATAACGCTGAACTTGTGACCAGACGAGGGTCGCTGTTTCATGGACAAGGGGGTTTGTGGGGTCTATGGCGCGTGCCTGCTGAACAAAACTCCACGCTTCTAAGGGGGAGGTGGCAAGGTTGACCAAATAGAGCCACGCCCCAACATGGCGCGGATCGCTGTGGGTGACTTGGGTGAAGTAAAAGCGTGCTTCCTCCACGCGCCCACCCATGAGGGCAGCAACCCCCAGATTGTAGGCGACGGCGAGATCAAAGCCCGTCCGATCTGGGGGGGGGCGGCGGCGGAGGGCAAACCACAGAATGAGAAGTGCTGCCACCCCAAAGGGAATTACCGCCAATGCGCCGACAAAAAAGCCGCTGGCGGGTTTGCGCCCCTTCCCCCAAAAGACGAGCGGGGTAATCACCACCCCCATAAGGAGGCTGAAGGCAAGGTAAACGAGATAGGCTTGAAGGCGTGTGTCCATACCTATTATTCTAACCCGCAAGCTGTTTTTTTGATCCCCCTTTCGCCTACGTTTCGGCTACCACTGGTAAACGGCTGTCACAGTGATTTCGAGAAAAACCCTATCCTCCCCGCACCCCTTTCCCCGTAAACAGGGAAAGGGGCGCGGGGAGGGCGGGTTAGAGAAGGTCAACACACCCTCGTTTGGTAACGATTGGCTCAGACAACACGTCAAAATGTATGGGATGATTGTGATGAATAGAGCAAAGAGGGGTTATGATGAACGTTGGCATTCTTGGATCGGGCAAGGTTGCCCAAACATTAGGGACAAAGATTGCCTCACTGGGTCATCCCGTGATGCTTGGGGCGCGGGATGCGGCAAAATTGACCGAATGGGCGGAGGGGACAGCGAACACCCAGATTGGCACATTGGGCGAAACGGCGCAGTTTGGCGAAATTCTCTTTAACTGCATCAGCGGCAGTGGGTCGCTAGAGGCGCTCACGCTGGCGGGTGCAGAGAACATGGCAGGGAAAATCCTGATCGATCTCGCCAACCCGCTGGATTTTTCGCAGGGGTTTCCGGCGCTCTTTGTAGCCAACACCGATTCACTCGGTGAGCAGATTCAACGGGCGTTCCCCGATGTGAAAGTTGTGAAGGCGCTGAACACGGTGACGGCGGCGCTGATGGTCAATCCATCACAGCTTGGGGGAGATCACTTCCTCCCGCTATGTGGGAACGACCCTGAGGCACGGGCGACAGTGGCAGACATCTTGAAAATATGGTTCGGCTGGCAGACGATCCTTGACCTCGGTGATCTAAGCGGGGCGCGGGCGATGGAAGGGATGCTGCTGATGTGGATACGCCTCTACGGGATGTTTGGGACGGGCATGTTTAACTTTACCCTTGTAAAGTAACTCTGTAACTCACTTTACGCACTTGGGTTTGTTCACCCCGTATTCATCGAAAGGGGCAGCTTGAGGGGGAAGCCCCCTCAAAAAAAGGGTATTCCCCCTCTCCCGCGTAGCGGGCTGAGGGGGGCTGGGGGGTGAGGGTCTGTGCGTAAGGTGCGTATGTAATATAAGCACATTGGGAGATGTATGACTACGTTGAGTGGAAAAACCGTCCTGATCACCGGCGCAACGAACGGGATTGGGAAGCAAACGGCGCTTGAGTTGGCAAAACAAGGGGCAACCGTTGTGATCGTCGGGCGTAACTCCGAACGAACACAGGCAGTCATTGCCGAAATCAAAACGGTGACGAACAACCCAAACATCGAAGGGCTGATCGGTGATCTCTCGCTGATTGCCGACGTGCATCGCCTTGCCGATGAATTCAAGGCACGCCATGATCGCTTGCACATTTTGATCAACAATGCGGGGGGGATTTTCTTCCAGCGCGAAGAAACGAGTGAGGGACATGAGATGACCTTTGCCCTCAACCATCTCAGTTACTTCCTGCTGACGAATCTGCTTTTGGATATGCTTCAGGCAAGCGCCCCGGCACGGATCATCAATGTTTCGTCGGATGCTCACCAGATGGGAAAAATCGACTTTGAGGATATTGAACTGAAGAAGGCATACGCCGCCTTCGCCGCCTACGGACGTTCCAAGCTGATGAACATCTACTTCACCTATGAGTTGGCGCGGCGTTTGAAGGAATCAGGCGTGAGAGGGGTCACGGTGAACGCGCTTCATCCGGGCTTTGTGCGCACGGGGTTTTGGCATAACACCCCAAACGGGTTTATCAAAGGGGTGATGGGTGTTTTGCAGCGGTTCGGGCTGACGGTGGAAAAGGGCGCGGAAACGTCTGTTTACCTTGCCACCTCGCCAGAGGTAGAGGATGTGAGCGGGAAATACTTTGAAAAGAAGAAGGCGAAACCTTCGGTGAAGGGATCGTATGAGAAGGACGAATGGGCGCGGTTGTGGACGGTGAGCGCTGAGATCACCGGGTTGGCTGTGCCAGAGATGGTGAGTTAGCCCGACGGTGAATCGCAACCGCAGGGCAGGCGGATGCCCAGGGGGCATCTCTACGGGGTGCGGGCGATGCCTTAGGATACCAACCGCAGTGCCGCCCGCCCCTCTATGACGGATTCCCCGGAAATGACGCGATAACTGCGTACCCCAACGGCGAGGCGCTCACCGGCATGAAGGCTTAGCTGGGTTGCCGTCTCGCCCGTTAAGAGGGCATTCACCGTGACGCCAGATTCCAAGGTCAGGCTGACGCGCTCGCATGCCCCGGCAAAGATGGTTTCGGTCACCATGCCGTAGCCAATGACCTCGCCTTCGACCTCGCCAACGTGCCGCGCCACGCTGATCGCCTCTGGGCGTGCCATGATCTCCGTCTTAGCTCCCTCCCATCCGGCGGGGATGAGGTTTGCCGTCCCTAAAAAGAAGGCGGTGTAACGGTGTTGGGGAGTCTGATAAAGGGCGGTTGGTGTCCCGACTTCTACAAGCCGACCGTTTTCAATGACCCCGATCTGATCGGCAAGTTCAAGCGCCTCGTCCTGATCATGGGTGACGAGGATGGCGGTGATCCCTAAGCGGCGTTGGATCGCCCGTACATCGCGCCGCAACTGGGTGCGGATGCGCACATCAAGCGCCCCGAACGGCTCATCCAACAGCAAGACCTCCGGTTCATAGGCAAGCGCCCGCGCTAAGGCAACGCGCTGCTGCTGACCGCCGGAAAGCTGATCGGGATAGCGCTCACCATAGCCCGCCAACTGAATCAAACTGAGCAGTTCCCCCACCCGCGCCGCTTGCGCCGCTTTGGAGACGCGCCGCACATCCAGCCCAAAGGCGATGTTTTCGGCAACGGTCATGTGCCGGAAAAGGGAATAACCCTGAAAGACAACGCCGGTGTTCCGTTTTTGGGGAGGGAGACGGGTGACATCCTGCCCGTGCAGCCAGACGCGCCCTTTATCCAGCGGGGTGAGTCCAGCGATCATGCGTAGAATGGTACTTTTCCCGCTGCCGCTCTCGCCTAGCAATACGAAGAAATCGCCGCGCTCAATGGTCAGGGTGACATCCTGAACGACGGGCGTCTTGCCAAATGATTTTTGGACATTTTCGAGATGGATAGACATCGTTATTCGCCTCTCCTGAGGGCGACGCCGGTCTTACCGCGTCGCAATACATCCATAATCACCAGTGAAAGGATAGACAAGACGATGAGAACAAGGGCAATCCCATAGCCGCCCACGTTGTTTCGATCATCCAGCGCCCGTTGAAGGTAGACTGTCGCTGTCTCGGTGGTGCGTTCAATCTGCCCACCTGCCACCGCCACTGCCCCGTAGTCGCCTATGGCGCGAATGAAGGTGAGCATGATTCCAAAGCCAAGCGCCCGTGAGATTTGAGGAAGGATCACCCGCCGAAAGGTGCGCCAACGGCTGGCGCCCATCGTGGCGGCGGCATCTTCCTGTTCCCGACGGAGCGAGGCAAGGATAGGCTGCACCTCGCGCACGACGAAAGGCAGGGTGACAAAGACGGTAGCAATGACCACCGCTAGGGGGGAATAAACAAGGGCGACAGACTCCGTTTTGAACCACCCCAAGCGCCCAAAGAGGACGATCATCGTGTAGCCGAAAATGACGGGGGAAAAGATAAAGGGCGCATCGACAAGGGCATCAAAAAAGTGCTTGCCGCGGAACTCATGACGCACCAAGACCCAGGCGAGGGCAATACCAGCAATCGTGTTGATAATCACGGCGGTGAAGGCAGCAATGAGGCTGAGACGAAAGGCAATTAGCACATCGGGGCGCGTCAGTTCGCGGATGAGCGCCTCGCCACCGCGACTGAACGCCCCACCGAGGACGGCAATAAAGGGGGCGGCAACCAACACCAGCCCGTACAGCAGGACGATCCCAACAAGGACTGCCCCAACGAGGTTTTGGGGACGCTTTGCCCGCTCAGTGGTGTTCACGGTGCGTCCTCCGAATGATGCGATCCGCCGCAAGGGTGAGGGCAAAGGCGAGTAACAACAGTAAGCAAGAAATGCTGCTTGCCGCCGCCATGTTGCCATTTTCTACTTGGGTATAGACGTAGACCGTTGCCGTTTGGGTGCGCATGGGGATGTTGCCGGAAATAATGACCGCCGAGCCGAATTCGCCCAATGCCCGCGCAAAACTCAGCAGCGCTCCGGTTAGCACAGCGGGAAGGATCGCGGGGAAAATGACCCGTCGGAACGTCCGCCAGGGGGATGCGCCGAGGGTGAGCGCCGCCTCTTGCTGGCTTGCCTCAAGGGACATGAGGACAGGTTGTACGGCGCGAACGACGAACGGATAGCCAATAAAGAGCAGGGCAAGGATAATCCCGGGCGAGGCAAAGATGATCTTGACGCCCAATTCCTTCTCAAAAAATTTGCCGATCACCGTTTGCGGACCGTAAAGCAAGATGAGCATGACGCCGGTGACAAGAGCGGGGACGGAAAAGGGAATATCGATCAGGATATTGAGCAGCCCCTTGCCTGGGAAGTGATAGTGAACGAGGACGTAGGCGGTGAGCGTCCCCATGATTGCGTTGATCACCGCCATGACTGCCGCTGTCCAGATGGAAAGCCACATGGCGTTGATTGCCGCTGGACGACTGATGCTGAGCCAGAAGGCATCCCACCCCCCGCGCAAGCCCTGGACACTGACGACGATCACCGGAACAAGGGCGAACAGCATAAGGTAGCTGAGAGCGGCAGCCCGTAACCCCCAAACACCCCAACGGGGGGTGAATGTGGGGCGGAGTGAAAGAGGGAAGGACGGTGTAGTCGTTGTCATTGACATTTGGTGTGTTGGTTCGTATTGAATCCGTTTTTCGTAAGGGTGACCCCCGAAACCCCTTCCCCTCTGCGCATGTGGAGAGGGGAGATAGGTAGTCCAGCGCTAAAGCACCGGGCTGAGATCAGGGAGGACAAAGACGCTGCTTTTAGCTCCGGTTTTGGTGCAGGGATTTAGATTGTGTTGACATCGTAATCCCAGTGATCCCGCCGCTAAAGCAGCAGACTAAAAGCAACCACCCCTTCGGGGCTTGGAAACCCTAACCTCCACCCCGCAAACACAGAGAGAATCTCTCCCCCTTTCTCCGCGTGCGGGGAAAGGGGGCGGGGGGATAGGGGTTCTAAACCAAAAACGTCAACAGAACCTAGTTCCCCGTCTTTTCAGCGATCAGCTTGGTCACTGCCCCTTCATCGCCAAAGTAGATGTTCAGCGCCTCTGCCCACCCGCCGAATTCCTCAATGGTGAACACATCCTCCACTGGGGCGAATAACGCCTCAAATTCTTCCTTCGTCAGGGCATCTTCGACCACCGGACGGAAGTAGTATTTGGCGAAAATGCGCTGCGCTTCGGGCGTGTAGAGGAATTTCACAAAGGCTTCTGCCTCTTTGCGAACGCTGTGCTTATCGGCATAGCCATCGACAACGGCAATCGGACTCTGAAGTAAGATGGTGGAAGTTGGGTAAACAGCCTCAACCTCTGCCCCCGCTGCGATCCCGCTGAGCAGTTCGCTTTCCTGGGTAATCACTACATCACCGATGCCGTTTTCAAAGTTCAGGACGTTTTCGCGCCCATCTTTTGCCAGTGTCACGACGTTCTTGAGCAGGTCGCCATAGAACAGCAAGCCCCCTTCGGCGGTCTTTTCATAGCCTGAGACAAAGCCGCGCTTTGCCGCACCGATAGCGCCCAAGGCATTCCATCGCGCTCCACCGCTGGTTACCGGGTTGGGGCTGAGCGATTCGATCCCCGGTTTGACAACATCTGCCCAATCCTTGATGTCTTTCGGATTATCGGCACGGACGCCTAAGACAACGAGGGAGGTCGTCACAATCCCCTTATATTCATTGTCCTGCCAATCGTAGGTGATCAGCCCCGCCTTGATGAGCGTGTTGATCTCGGTTTCTTGCTGGAGAGCGACCACATCCGCTTCCAAGCCACCCGCGACAGCACGTGTGAGCGCACCAGAGGCTTGATAGGTTTCTTCAAAGGAGACACGGGTACCGGTCTCCTTTTCGTAGCGTTCTTGGAAAAGGGCGATGATCTCGCCATAGGCTGAGCCAGCGACGGAAAACGCGCCAAAGGTCAGTGTCACATTGCCTTCGGCAGAATGTGCCGGATTCACATCCCCAAAGATGCCAAAAATCCCCAAGGCAAAGGTGGCAATGATCAGAAAGGGAAGGTATTTACGGAGAACCGATAGCATGGATACTCCATGAACGTTCGTTTTTGGGTTGTTTCACAAGAATGCTGTTTAGGGCATCCACACAGAGTATTAGCAAGAAAAAGCCCCGAATACGTCGTTCAGGGCTGATGATTCAGGGTCATTTTGACGCTGGAGATCAGCAACACAGACACGCACACAGACCACACCCACAACAAGCGGCGCTACAACAGCCACAAGACGGCTGACAGCGACAAAGTGTGTGAACTGGAACGCGGTGCATACAGAACATCTCCGATTTATTTGGATAGTTTCTGTGCCTTTCAACGACACAAGGACAAGGATAGCACAGTTTTTTTCAAATTACAAGAGTTTTGTGATTGATTTAGTAGGAATTAGCAAAAATGAGGGATTCAATGGGGGTACTGGCATAGGGTCCGAGGGAGGGTAGAAGGGAGTGGGGCAGCACAAGCAGCCCACCCCGTATGGAGGTAGGCTGTTTGTCGTTTCTAGGAGAACCCCTATCCCCCCCGCCCCCTTTCCCTGTGTACGGGGAAAGGGGGCGGGGGAGCAGCAGAAAGAGTCGGCGATAACTGTACTTATCGGAAATTTGCTGCAACCACACCCACCTTGTTTTGGCGCATATACCCACGCCCCGACGCTAAAGCACCGGGCTGAAAGCGCCACCTTCGGGGCTTGAAAGACGCATACAGGATGCGGTATAGTAGTTTCCCAAGCCCGGCGGGGGTGGAGTCAGCCCTAGTTCGCTGTTTGAGTGGCGAGGGCTATATCTCTGCGGCAGCCCTCCCATTCCGAATCCGTATCAATTTTTGCCAAACGATTCACAGCCTGCTAAACTTTACACTCCCTCAGCCGCACGCATGAGGGGTTTGCACCGTGTTCAAGTGGGGATACATGACACCCCCCAAACAGGCATCCCAATCAACAGCCACAGCCCGTCTGCTTTTGATCGTCCTCGTTGTCCTTATGGCGGCGGCGTTCATTCTGAGCGGGATACGGCGGGCATCTGTGGAGTATGCGCCAACGGCGGGCGTTGAGGTCGCTCCGTTTGTCTTTCCCGATGTGGAGACGACGACGATCACCAAAATCATGCTGATCGCAGCCGATCAGAAACGATCCTTAACCCTGATAAAACGCCCCGGCGATTGGCGCGGGATCGATGAAAGTGGGGTAATTCTCCCCGTCGATTTAACCCAAATGCCCGAAGTGCTGCATGTTTTAGCAAATATGCGTTATAATCGGGCTATGACGATTTCTGAACGTTCGGCATTGGAGACCTTCGGGTTGGCAGACGGCGCTTACGTCACCGTACAGTTTGAGGCACTGAATACGCCTTACGTGCTACGAATTGGCACAAAAAATCCCGATCAGAGCCTTGCCTATGCATGGCGCGGTGTTGAATCGGAGATAGTCCTTGTTCCCTCGGCACAAGCGGACACCCTCTTGCGCCTGCTTGAAAACAAGGCAGCAAACCCAGAGGCAACTCCCTAAGGGGCGGCAATCCACACCACGCAAGGTATGCCTGTGTGCTGACGCCCCACCCCTTCGGTGGGGTGTTTTTTTCGGTGCTACGTATCAAAGCGTCACCATATTGAGCCAGTTGTAACGTCCGAGCGAGACTACAGACACAACAGACACACAAGAGAGACAAAGGGTCAGCGTAGAATGTTGATGGCGACGGATAAGGTGCTCCAGCGGCAAATCACACAGCAATTGATCGGCAAGGGGGAGGCGCAAGGCTTCATCCTCTATGAGGATATTCTGGCGCTCATCCCCAACGCCGAGCAAAACCTCGAACTTGTTGAGGAGGTCATGGATAGCCTTGCTCAGGCGGGAGTGACCGTCTCTACTGAACCGCCCCACGCCGACCCTCTCACCATTGAGAGTGCCGATCCCGATCTCCCCGACATGCTGGACATGCCCGGTGATGACGATTTGGAAGGCATGGCGGAACTGGAGGCAATCGGACTTGATCTGATCGAAGACCTCGGCTACCAACAGGCGATTGAAACCGATGATGTCGTCGGGCTTTATCTGAAAGAAGCGGGGCGCGTCCCCTTGCTCACTGGTGAGGAAGAAGTTCGCCTTGCCAAGCGGATGGAGATGGGGCGCTTTGCCCTCGAAAAACTTCAAGACGAAGGCGATTACCTGCCCCTTGAAGAACGGATGGATTTGAACGATGTCGTTGAGGACGGCAACCGCGCTCAGGAACATCTGATTCAGGCGAATTCCCGCCTTGTGATCAGCGTGGCAAAAAAGTACACCGGACGCGGCGTCCCCTTCTTAGACTTGATCCAAGAGGGCAACATCGGCTTGATCCGCGCCGCCCGGAAGTTTGAATACCAGCGCGGACACAAGTTCAGCACCTATGCCACGTGGTGGATTCGGCAAGCGGTTAGCCGCGCTGTTGCCGATCAGGGGCGGACGATCCGCGTACCCGTCCATATGGGTGACCAGATTAACCGCTTGCGGCGCATCTCCCTACGCCTGACGCAAGAGCTAGGGCGCGAACCGGTCATGGACGAACTGGCGAAGGCGATGAACACTACGCCGGACAAGATCAACACCCTGCTGGAGATTTCTCGCCGTCCGGTGAGCCTTGAAGCGCCCACCGATGAGGATGAGGAAACGGAGATCGGTGATTTTGTTGAGGATACACGCAGCATGTCGCCCTCGGAGGAAACGGAAGGGGAAATGTTGAAACATCACCTCTCGGTGGCGCTTTCCCGCCTGCCAGACCGCGAGGCGCACATCTTGAAACTGCGCTATGGTTTGGAAGATGGCGAGGCGCACACCCTAGAGGAAGTGGGCAAGGCAATCGGCGTCACGCGGGAGCGTGTCCGCCAGTTGGAGGCGCAAGCGATCAACCGTCTGCGTCGTTCGTCCTCCCACCAAATTCTGCGGGATTTCTTGGAAGGGCGCGTTTAAAAACCGCCCCCCCTCTGACCGCACCACTGTAGGGACGCCCCCTGGGGCGTCCGTCCTACCTCACAATCGAATCGCCGCTTATTGCACCCGCAGCAGCACAGGCGCGTCCCGCCATAACCCCTCAAGGTCATAATAACTGCGGGCTTGGGGGGCAAACATATGGACGATCACATCGCCATAATCCATCAGTACCCACCCATCCTCGCCCTTGCCTTCCACCCCTGCCGGAAGAATTTGCGACTCTTTTTTGATTTCCTCGCGGATTTTTTCGACAATCGCGTTCAACTGCCGGTCACTGTTCGCTGTCCCAATGACGAAGTAATCGCACATGACCGTCAACCCGCGCAAATCCATCAGGACGATAGCCTCGCCCTTCACATCTCCAATCAAATCAACGACGCGCCGCGCCAAATCTACGGATTCCGTAAGCGCCTCCCAACCACATCCTACGTGAACTAGAACCGCCATTCTATCATGAGGCGGCGGGAGCGTCTAGCGCGGCGCTGAACGGCGACCCGTTCGCCACGCCCGCAGCGTGCCAACGATCCCACGCGGAAACACGATCACCGCCGCAATAAAAACCGCCCCCAACAGCAGCCCCCAAATCGCTTTGATCTCAATGTGCAGAACCTCTGCCCCAAGGGGAATGGAGATCACCGCATCGCGCAGGAGAATCTCCAAGAGGTGCAGCCCCGTTGCGCCGATGATCGGTCCCGTGAACGAGCCGATCCCGCCGATGATTGTCATCAAGAGGGGATCAACCGTATAGCCCACGCTGAGCAGTTCGGGACCGACCTTTTTGTTCAGAACCGCCTGCAACACGCCAGCCACCCCCGCCAACACTGCCGAGAGGGTGATTGCCATCAGTTTGTAGGTCAGTGTGTTGTAGCCGATCACCCGTGTGCGGTCTTCGTTTTCGCGGATCGCTTGAAAGACCGCCCCCGTTGGCGAGAAGATCAACCGCCGGATGAACACGAATACACCCGCCGCCAACGCCAACGT
The DNA here is from genome assembly GCA_015075625.1 of Anaerolineales bacterium. Lineage (NCBI taxonomy): Bacteria > Bacillati > Chloroflexota > Anaerolineae > Anaerolineales > Anaerolineales bacterium. The sequence continues at coordinate 49,695 of JABTTZ010000001.1, forward strand.
CACAAAATACAGGGTCAACCGCGACTGCGCCGGATCAATCCACGCGGGGACGGCGTTCAGGGCAAAGCCATCTTCGGCGCGGGTCAGTTCTAAGCGCCCAAAAAAGACGAAGAACATCTCGGCAATGGCGAGGGTGAAAATAGCAAAATAGACCCCCCGCAATCGCAAAGAGACCAAGCCCACAAATAACCCCAATAGAATGTTGAACACTATCGCGCCCACCACCCCCACCAATAGCCCCACATCGGGCGGCAGGCTCAGGTATTGCAGGGCGATCCCTACGCTGTAACTGCCCACCCCAAAAAACAACGCATGACCAAACGAGATCACGCCGGTGAAGCCAAAGAGCAGGTTGTAGCTCATGGCGAGGATAGCGAGGATGTAAATCTCGATCAGCACCGACTGCCAGCGGACGGATTCCCCGCGCATGATGTAGCGCTCACCGCGCAGCACACCCAACGGATTCGAGTTTGTCAGCCATGCCACCACAAACGGAAAGAGGATGAGGGCGGCGATCACCCCAAGGATCAGCCAATCTTGGCGGAGCGTCTTGAACAGGCGGTTCGTCATGGCTTACCTCACGCTCCCAAACAGCCCACTGGGGCGCAGCAGTAAGACCAAGACAAGCAAGAGCATGGGCGTCACACTGGGCAAGGCGGAAAAGTTCGTCCCCACCGCTGCTGATTGGGCGACAGCGATGGACAAGCCGACCAAAATACTGCCCACCGCCGTTCCGCCATAGCTGCCCATCCCGCCGAGAACGACGACGGCTATTGCTTGCAGCAGGAACGACCCCGCCAGCGAGGGCGACGCCCCCAAAAATGGCGCGGCAACCGCCCCGCCAAAGGCGGCAACGGCGCAGCCGAGGGTAAAGACGAGGGTGAACACGGCGCGGACGTTGATGCCCAACGCTTGTACCATCTGTCCATCCTCCACGCCCGCCCGAATGATGATCCCGATCCGTGTGTAGCGCAGCAGCAAGCCGATGCTGATGATTAGCACCGCGCCCATCCCCACCACAAACAAGCGGTAGGTGCTGAAGCGCTGCCCAAAGACTTCAAAAGCGCTCTCCCGCACGCCGAATAAATCCGTCCAACTGTAGGGGGTTGTTGACCAAATCAGCTTGACGATTTCGGCAATCACCAGCGAGACACCGAAGGTCATCACCAATTGGAAAATCGGACGCGCATACAGCGGGCGGAGCAGACCGCGCTCCAGCGCGGTGCCGCTGAGCGCCCCCACGCCAATGGCAGCGATCACCGCCAGTGGAAAGCGCAGGTTGGGGTCAGGGATGACGGCGCTCACGTCGATCACCCCGCCGGGGTGCTGCACCTCATAGGCAACATACGCCCCGATCATGAAGAACGATCCCTGTGCCAAATTGAGGACATCGATCAAGCCAAAGATGATCGACAATCCTGAGGCGACGAGGAACAACAGCATCCCCTGAAACAGCCCAGAGAGCAAGGTGATCCCCAAATCGCCAATGCTTGTCGCCTTTGCCATCGCCACAATGAGCAGAAAGGCGAGGATCGCCGCAATTGCCCATGTCGTGGTGCGTTCGCGGAAGGGTTTTGTCAGCAGCGACCAGTTCATGAAAACGCCTTTTCGATTCGTGTGTTAGGAAATGCCCAAATAGCGTTTGATCAGCGCTTCATCCTTCACCAAATCGGGCATCAGCCCGCTGCTGACCGCCTGCCCATCGTCAAGGATCACGTAGCGATCGGCAAGGCGGCTGGCAACGCGGAAGTTCTGCTCTACGAGAAGGATCGTGCTGCGCTCGGCAAGGCGGGCAATCGCCTTCATCAGGTGCTCGATGATCACCGGCGCCAGACCTTCGCTTGGCTCGTCAATGATGAGCAGACGATTTTCCGGCACAAGCGCACGGGCAATCGCCAACATCTGCTGCTGCCCGCCGGAGAGATTCCCACCGGGGAGGTCGATCAGCCGCTTGAGGTCGGGGAACAGTTCAAAAATCATCCCCTCGTTACGGGCAAGGTCTCCCCGCCGCCGTTCGGCAATGCGCAGGTTATCGCGGACGGTCAGTTCTTTGAAGATCGCCCGATGTTCGGGGACATAGCCAATACCGAGGGCGGCAATATCAAAGATGCGCTTCCCTTGCAGGGGCTTTCCCCCATAGGTGATCGTCCCTTGCGTCGGGGGGGTGATGCCCATGATGCTTTTCAGAGTTGTCGTTTTCCCCGCCCCGTTGCGCCCTAACAGGGCGGTGATGCTCCCTTCGGGAACAGCAAAGCTGACCCCTTCCAAAATATGGAACTGCCCAATAAAGGTATGGATGTTCGTCACGTCAAGCAGCATGTCAGTCATAAAAAATTCTCAAAATAAATCCTTGTAGGGGCGCATTGTATGCGCCCGCCGCCGTCGCACCCCATGGTCACCCCGCCTCAGGCGCCGATGGCGCGTCGTAGAGCGTCCCCAAGTAGACCTCTTGAACGGTCTTATTCGCCGCGATCTCTGCCGGAGTCCCTTCGGCAAGGATGCGCCCTGCCGCCATGACGGTGATCGTATCCGCCAAATTCATGACAACCTGCATGTTATGTTCCACCAAGAGGATCGTCTTGTTCGATTCGCGCCGCACCGTATCAATAATGTGCAGCAGTTCGGGGACGCTCTCAGACGCCATGCCCGCCGTCGGCTCGTCCAAGAGCAGTAAATCGGGGTCAGCCGCCAAAAGAATCGCCAATTCCAACTTCCGCTTTCCGCCGTGTGGCAGGGCATTGGCGGGGACGTTGAGCGCATCTCCCAAGCCGACCAACCCTAGCACCTCACGGGCGCCGCTCATATAGATGGTGAAGGAATCCGCCCGCCGGAGAAAGCGCAGGTTGTCCGCGCCGCGTGCTTGGGCGGCAAGGCGAACATTTTCCATGACGGTGAGCGTGGGAAACAGGTTTGTAATCTGGAATGAACGCCCCATTCCGACGTGAACGCGGCGGTACACGGGAAGATGGGTCACATCGCGCCCGTTGAAGATCACCGTTCCCGCCGTCGGGCGGTAGCGCCCGCCGATTAGATTAAAGAGGGTTGTTTTGCCCGCCCCGTTTGGTCCGATAATGGCGTGGGTTGTCCCCCGCTGGACTCGAATGCTGACATCCTCAACGGCGATTAAACCGCCGAATTCCTTGCGGAGGTTACGTCCCTCCAAAATGACTGGTGACTCAGTGACCACTGCGATTTATGGCTTCCTTGCCTAGCTATCTTCAAGAAGGGCGTACCCATCGGTGCGCCCTTATAGTATTTCATTTATCGTGGGGCGATAGGGGCGTAGAGTATGCGCCCCCTTTTCCCACCCTGTAGGGACTCCTTAGGGCATTTCCGCGATCATCTTCATAAACGCTTCGTCCAGCTTGACACGATCTGCCAAGATTGCCTCAGGGAGCAGCACTGGCGGGATGATTGCCTTCGCCGGCACTTCCGCCAGAAGTTCATAGAATTTCTGATCGGGGTCGGTCAGGTTCGCCAGTTTTGCCACGTACATGGGGACAAGCGCTTGGTGGTCAGAAGGACGAATGGCATACGTCCCTTTCGGTCCCTCAAAGACCAAGCCTTCCAACGCGGGGATCATCGCCTCTGGGGTGGCGTCGCCCTTCGTCGTCGTCACGGCGTTCACCAGCGCTTGGGCGGTGGCGAAGGAACACTCGGTGAACAAATCGGGAACATCGTTGTAAACCGCTTTGTGGGCGTTCACCATCCAGGTGTTGATGTCGTTCGTGGGGAAACTGTAGTGGTAGACGATCCACGAGATGTTCCCAATGGTGGAGGGGTCGCTTTTTGCCACGATGTCGTTCGAGTTGAAGGCGGCAACCACTGCCAGTTTTTCGCCCACGCCCAGTTCGGCAATCTGTTGGAACAGCGTCACCGAGCTATCGCCCGCCCAAATGGGGAGCATCGCCGTTGCGCCGGATGCCAACACCTGCTGAAGGTAGGGGGTGAAGTCCGTCGTATCCAGCGGCGCGTAGATCGGCGCACCGACGAATTCGATCCCAGCCCCGCCGAGGACGCCTTGCGCCGCCCCTGCCGAAGCCTTTCCAAAGTCGTTATCAATCGCCAAAATGACGAATTTCCCCTTCAGGTTTTCCTTTGCATAGGGGGCAAAAGCGAGGAAGTCTTGGAAGGTGTTCCGGCAGACGCGGAAGGTGTTCACATTGAAGTTTGCGCCAGTGATCGCAGGGGAGGCGGCGGGCGCAGCAAAGAGGATCACATCGGAGTCGAGGGCAACCTGCTGAACGCCGGTCATGACGCCCGAACTCGGCGCGCCAACCAGAATTTCGACACCCTCTTGCTCAATCAGTTCGCGTGCCTGTGTTGCCGCATCGTCGGGCTTGCTGCCGTTATCACGCATGATCACTTCCACCGGACGCCCGGCGATGGTGACTGCCTTCAACGCCTCGTCAAGGCTGTTGTTGTGGTCAGCCAACTTAACTCCCGCGGCGTAGAGCAAACCGAGCTTGAACCCCTGTTCAAGTTCGTAACCATAAATTGTCAGCGCCCCCGATTGATCGACAAGCAAGCCGATCTTCAGGGGGTCTTGCGCCTGGGCGCGGGGAAAGGCGGGGATCAATGCCGCCGCCATCAGAAAAACGAGTACGAAAAGAATCACTTTACGAGACATTCAACGATCCTCCATAGAAAACGAACGAATCATGGGTTTGGGCGGCTGCCCAACGAGACCGGACGCCTTATAGGGCGTCCCTACAAGGCATGGCGATGGGTGGAAATGCCTCACTGGGCGTCCCAGGTTATGGCTTCGGGGCAATCACCACCGCCTCGCCCTCCAAAACGACGATACCATCTTGGTTGGTGCAGAGCGTCTTGAGCGTCGTGATCCGCTTATCCTCTCGATAGGCAGTCACCTCCACACTGGCGGTGATCGTCTGCCCAATATAGACGGGCGCTTTGAAGGTGAGTGTCTGCGAGAGGTAGACCGTCCCCACACCGGGGAGGTCGCAACCCAAGACGGCGGAGAGCAGCGACGCTGTAAACATCCCGTGTGCAATGCGCCGCCCGAAACGGGTGGTCGCCGCGTAGCTCTCATCCAGATGGACGGGGTTGGTGTCCCCAGAGAGCGCCGCAAATGCTCGGACTGCCTCATCGGTGATCGGCGTCGTCCGGCTTGCCGTCATCCCTACAGTGATGGCAGGTGTCATCGTCATGCCCCTTCCTCCCATGCCAAATCTTGTTTCACAACCTTTCCCGCCCCAGAGATGGGTAGTTCATCGCGGAACAGGATGTGCTTGGGGACTTTGTAGCCGGCAAGGTGGTGCTGTAAATGGGCGCGAAGGTCACTTTCTGTTGCCGTTTTCCCCTCGTGCAAGACGATGAACGCCTTGCCCACCTCGCCCCATTTCGGGTCGGGGACGCCAATCACCGCACAGAGCTTCACCGCCGGATGCTTGTAGAGGATTTGCTCAATCTCGTTGGGGTAGATGTTCTCCCCGCCGCTGATGTACATATCCTTTTTGCGGTCAATGATCGTGTAATACTCATTGTCGTCGCGCATGGCGAGATCGCCCGTATGAAACCAACCCTCGGAGTCTACGGCGGCGGCGCTTGCCTCCGGCGCGTTGAAATAGCCCGAACATTGGGAGGGTCCGCGCAAGACAAGCTCGCCCACTTGTCCGAGGGGGAGGGGTTGGTTGGTCTCCCCGACAATCCGCGCATCGACAAAGAAATTCGGGCGTCCGATGCTCCCCGCCTTGCGGATAGCATCTTCGGGGGCAAGGGCAAACACCCCCGGACCAAACTCCGACATGCCAAAGCCCTGTTTGAATTGGATATTCTTTTCGGCGCGAAATTTTTCCACCAAGCCGATGGGCAAGGGAGCGCCGCCGCTGGTGCAAAAACGCAAGGTACTGAGGTCGGCTTGCTCCCAATTGGGCGCTTCGGTCAGCAGTTGATAGGTAGTGGGGACGCCTGCGTAGACCGTTGCCGAGTATTCCTCCAGCAAGGTGAGGACTTGCGCCGCCTCAAATTTGCGGACGAGGACAACCGTCCCACCGAGGATTAAGAGCGGCACGGTATAGACGAGCAGCCCCCCCGTGTGGAACAGGGGAAAGGTGTTCACTGTTACATCGTCATGATGGAGATCATGAATGATTGTGTTCAACGTGTTCCAGGCGATCATCCGGTGGCTGATCTGCGCCGCTTTGGGCAGCCCTGTTGTGCCGCCGGTGAAGATCAGGCAGGCAATGTCTTCCTCGTGCAGGGTTTCCGTCGTCACTGGATAGGGAATCGAATCGGTCAGCGTTTTCTCATAATAGCGGCTGCCCTGAATACCCTCGCCATCGATATGGACGTAATGCTGGATGATCTCTGTGTGAGCGGCAAGTTCTTCCACAACGGGGGCAAATTCGCCGGAATAGATCAAGACGGTGGGCGTCGTTTTCTTGATCAGTTGGAGGTGTTCGCGCCAATGCAGACGCCAGTTTAAGCCGGTGAGGATCGCGCCGAGTTTTCCGCAGGCAAAGAAGGCATCAAGGTGTTCGATGCCGTTATAGGCAAGGATGGCGACGCGATCCCCCTTGCCGATATTCGCTCCATCGCGCAGCCAGTTGGCAAGGCGGTTGGCACGGGCGTTCAATTCGCCATAGGTAAAGGCGCGGTGTGGGTTTTTCCCGGCATCCACCACCGCCAACTGATCGGGCGTGTAAAGCGCACGCCGTCCGCTGTAATCACCAATGTACATAACAAACCGCGTTCTCAAAAAAACTAGCGAACCATTTCCGCAAACCCTAACGTACTTTCAACGGCGAGGGGGGTTTGATCTCGTTCAGCACCAAACTCGTCTCGATCCGTTCTACACCCGGAAGCGCTGCCAGACGTTCGTTCAGCAGGGCATCCAGTTCGCGGTGGTTGTGCGCCACCACCTTCAACATCAAATCTTGCGTCCCTGCCGTACCGTAGCACTCCAAAACAGCGGGTATCTCCCGCAGCGCCGCCCGCAGCGCCTCTTGTTGCGGCGGGGTCAGGGCGTGCAGCCCAATCCGCACAAAGCACAAGAGGTCATAGCCAACGCTTTCCCGATCCACCAGTGCCGCGTAGCGCTGGATGATCCCCGCCCGTTCCAAGCGTTTGATGCGCTGGTGGACGGCAGGCGCAGAAAGGTGAATCTTGCGGGCAAGTTCCGCCACGCTGATCCGCCCATCCTCTTGAAGTTCATCTAAAATGGCGTGGTCAAGCTGATCAAAACCACGCGCCAACAACGCATGATGCATAACCATTTTCTCGCATTGTATGTGGGGATTGTACGCGAGGGGAGGGATTCAAAAGAAATGATCGGCGGGGGAGGGAAAGACCTTGTTTTCGTTTGAGGCTGAAGAAGGGTCGGGCAGTTAAACTGGGCTAAGTAGGGCGATCAATCGCGCAGCCTATCATAAATGGTGAGAAATCCCCGCCGCAGCAAACGCGGGCGGGCATCCATCCGATAGGTATCACGCAGCCGAAGTGCCGCGCTTAGCCAGCGGGCGCGGAGCGGCAGCCCCTTCCGCTGGTCAAATTCGCGCTTCCACGCCTCGAAAAACGCTGCTGGACGGGGATCGCGCATTCGGTGAATCAACCGCTTGGGGAGGATCGTTTGGAAGTCTGCCGGATGGGGATGCCCGTGAAAGTTCGTCCCAAAGGTTAGCCCGATATGCCGTAGACCGTCTGCCGTGTGCCGGTAGAGATCAAAAGCGACGAGACTCCCCGTTGGGTTCGATGTCCCTTCGATCAGCAGCCCGCCGATCTCAAGAGCGGCGCTCAGTTCTGCCAGTGCAGGGGCAACCGCCGCCTCCTCGTACTGGCGCAAGACGTTATAAGCGCGGATCAGGCGTGCAGTTTCGCCATCGAGCGTCTCGCGGAGGTTGAACCCGCCGAGGCGAAACTCAAGGTACGGCGGCGCGGCGTAGGGGCGTGCCTCAGCGACGCGCTGCGGATCAATCTCAACGCCGATCACGTGCAGACGGGGGGCAAGCCGCCGCCAGCGTTCGTAGAGTTCAAGCGTCGTCCACACCGCCGCGCCAAAGCCCAGATCAACGACGAGCGGCGATCCCCCCCGTAAGGTCTCCTCATGGGCAAGGGCAATGTAGGTATCGATCTGCCGCAGACGGTTGAGGGCGGTTTTCCCCCGTGTGGGAAGACCGAGTGGCTTGGGTCGTCGTTTTGTAGGCATTGTCTAGTAAAAGTCTCGTCCATCCCCACCCCGTAGGGCGCCATCTGGGGCGTCCGCGCCGGATGTATAGGCAGTATCCTCGATTTTCGATTAAATGTTATGATAGGCACTTGGTTGCTACGCCGCCTGCCGATGTATTGCCCGAAGTCCCGTGAGGAACACGACAATGCTCAGAAAACCCACCATCTCCATTGTGATCCCTGTCTACAAAAGCCAAGAGAGTCTACCTCTTTTGGTTGAGGCGCTGGCAGGGCAGCTTCCCCTCATGGCAGACGAGTACGAACTCATTTTGGTCAATGATGGCAGCCCCGATGCCAGTTGGCAGGTCATTCAAGACGCAACGCAGGAGTATGGGTGGGTTTCGGGCATTCATTTAATGCGAAATTATGGACAGCACAGCGCCTTGTTGTGTGGGATTCGTGCGGCACGCTATGAGATCGTGATCACGATGGATGATGATTTGCAACACCCGGTGGGTGAACTTCCTAAACTTTTGGCAGCCCTCGATGAGCAGTGCGATGTGGTCTATGGCACACCACAAAAACAACAGCACGGCTTGCTGCGCGATCTCGCCTCGGAATTCACGAAGATTGCCCTTCAAAGCGCGATGGGGGCTTCCACAGCGCGAAAAGCCAGCGCCTTGCGTGCCTTTCGTACCGAACTGCGAAACGCCTTTGCCACTTACGACAGCCCCTATGTTTCCATTGATGTGTTATTGACATGGGCAACGACGCGCTTTCGCGCTGTGGAAGTTCTTCAAGATGAGCGGCGCTTTGGGCACTCCAACTACACCCTTCGTAAGTTGATCATCCATGCCATCAATATGATTACCGGGTTTAGTGTCTGGCCCCTCCAAATGACCAGTTGGATCGGCTTTGGTCTGACGTTTTTTGGGGTGATTGTCTTCCTCTATGTTATTCTGCGCTATCTGGTTGAAGGCGGGAGTGTGCCGGGCTTTCCCTTTCTCGCCTCTGTCATTGCCATTTTTTCCGGTGCGCAGTTGTTTGCTTTGGGAATGATTGGCGAATATCTAGCGCGAATGCATTTTCGCCTGATGAAACGCCCTGCCTATACGGTGCGTATGCATATCCTTCCTTCAAAGGAGGAGGCTCATGGAGATCGCTCTCTCAGCGCTTGACGAAGCACGTTTTGGTATCCGTGTGGCGCGTGCTGCCAACATCGAAGGCGGGCATGTCGCGGATATACTTGCCTATTGCCAACAGAACGCCGTGCAGATGCTCATTGCCCGCTGTGCCGTCGATCACATTCATCATGCACAGATGCTAGAACAATCCGGCTTTTTGTTGATGGATACCCTTGTCTATTACAAGCGCGACGTGCTGAAAAAAGCAATTCCCGCTGATCCCAACCCCCTTTCCATTCGCTCTGTCCGCATCGGTGATGAGGCGGCAGTCCGAAGGGTGGCGGAGGGGGCATTTCGTGGCTATGCTGGGCATTATCACGCCGATCCCCGCTTAGAGCGTGCCAAATGCGATGAAACGTACATCGATTGGGCGGTTCGCTCCTGCCTTGACCGCAATGTAGCGGCTGAGGTACTGATTGCCGAGACAAATGACTCCATCGTTGGCTTTGCCACCTTACGACTTAATACTACAGAGGAAGGCGAGGGTGTCCTTTTTGGCGTTGCCCCTGAAGCGCAAGGGAAAGGCATTTATCGCGCCTTCATCCTTGAGGGGATGCGCTGGTGCGCTGCTTCCGGCGCACATCAGATGGTTGTTTCGACGCAAGTGAACAACATCGCCGTTCAAAAAGTTTGGGTACGCCTCGGGTTTGAACCGAGCTATGCCTACTACACCTTTCACAAATGGTTTGATTAACCAATGACGACAAAATCGCCCTATAAAATTCCGTTCAACCGTCCTCATGTGGCGGGGCGGGAACATCAGTACATTGCCGAAGCGATTGCCAATGGACATGCGTCGGGGGATGGTGCGTTCACCAGGCGCTGTCATGGGCTGCTGCAAGAATGGCTTGGCGTACCAAAAGCCCTGCTAACAACCTCCTGCACCCATGCCTTAGAGATGTCTGCGCTCTTGCTTGATCTACACGCTGGTGATGAAGTGATCATTCCTGCATTCACCTTCGTCTCGACGGTGAATGCCTTTGTTTTGCGTGGGGCAACGCCCATCTTTGCCGATATTCGCCTAGATACGTTGAATGTGGATGAACGCCTTCTGGAGTCCCTGATCACCCCACGCACGAAAGCGATTGTGCCTGTCCATTATGCCGGCGTTGCCTGTGAGATGGACGCGATTCTGGCGCTGAGCGCTCAGCACGGGCTAACCGTCATTGAGGATAATGCTCACGGCTTGTTTGGGAAATACAAAGGGCGCTGGCTTGGAACGTTTGGGGCGTTGGCGACCCAAAGTTTTCACGAGACGAAAAATTTTACTTGTGGCGAAGGGGGCGCCCTGCTCATTAATGACGAACGTTACAGCGAGCGTGCCGAGATCATCCGAGAGAAAGGGACAAACCGCAGCCGCTTCTTTCGTGGGCAGGTCGATAAATACACATGGGTCGATCTTGGCTCAAGCTACCTACCATCGGATATGTTGGCGGCATATCTCTACGCTCAGTTTGAGGCACGCGAACACATTCAAGCCAAACGTCAGCGCATCTGGCAGTATTATGATGCGCATCTGCGCCAATGGGCACTGGAACACGGGGTGACGCTGCCAACCATCCCCCCCCATGTTGAGCAGCCCTACCATATGTATTACCTGCTGATGCCCTCGCTAAAAGAGCGCCAAGCGTTCATTGAACACCTGAAAGCACAGGGGATATTGGCTGTTTTTCACTATTTGCCGCTCCATCTTTCCGAGATGGGGCAGCGCTTTGGCGGCAAGGTGGGCGATTGTCCTGTGACCGAATCGGTCAGTGATCGCTTGGTACGCTTACCGTTCTATAACGACCTCACCGAGAGCGATCAGGCATTTGTTGTCGATGCGGTGGTGGCATTTGGTGGGTTTACAAGCTAACGCCGATAGAAAGAATCATATGACAATTAATCATAAATCCTTGCGCTATGGCTTAGTTATCTTAGCCTCAGCGCCCCTTCTCATTTATTTAGCCGCCAGTTTCTCAATACGTTACCATGCCGATGATTTTTGCCTCATTGGGCGCGTTCACGATGATGGCATTCTTAGCACAGCCGCAACTTACTACATGACATGGGCGGGCGCATACGGCACATTCACCGTGATGGGTGTGGAGGGATCTGTTGGTTTGGGGGTGGAACCCATCGCCTTTGTCCTCCTGTTTGTGTTATGGTGGGGTTCTGTTTTTGGCTTGATGCGGCACTTCTTGCAACGCCAAGCGATCCCCGATTCAACACTGACCGCAGCGACTGGGACGTCGATGCTATGCACAGTCACTTTGATTACCACCCCAAATGTTGTCCAATCGCTTTATTGGCTGAATGGGCGGGTCGCCTATTTCTTGCCGATGGTCTTGATCATTGCCTTCTTTGGGGCGATTGTAGAAATTCAGGGCAAGCACTCTCAGCGTCCCTTGTTCTTCGGGTTCTTGGGGCTATTTTTTCTGTGGGGGATGATCATTGCCGGGTTTGCCATCAGTCATTCCATGGTCTTTATCTTGCTCGCAGGGGGCGTCTTTTTGTTAGTACGGAAGACCTCCGCCGCTCCCTATCTTTTTATCGGGGTCTTGGGGGGAGTGTTAGGGACAGCTATTTTTTATTTTGCTCCGGGCAATGCGATCCGGGCATCTTTTCTACCCCCTCCGAACATAGGGTATACCATCACCAGTACTCTGATCAGTCCCGGACTACTGATTGCGGGGATGCTTCACTGGATGCCGCTTGCGCTCCTTGCCTTTTTTGTTCTGCCCTTCTTATATGCCCATACTGCCGATACAACACACGTCCCATCCCCTAAACGCAAGGTGTATCTCAGGATTATCCCGATAGCAATCATTCTGTGTACAATGGCAACCTTTGCTCCAGGTTTTTATGGTCTTTCAGAAATCATTCCGGGACGAATCTGGATTTTGCCCATCTTTATCATGTGCTTTGGCGGTCTTTTATGGTTTTACCTCGTCGGTCATGCGACGCGGCGTCACCCACCTCATACACCGAGTCTGATCCCCCTGATTCTACCGATCATCGTTCTAACGATTATGGGGACAATCTCCGCTATCGACCTCTTCAGCGCTATGCGCAAATTTGCCGAGGCGTGGGATGCGCGAGACCAGCAGTTGCGAACGGCTCAAACGAAAACGATTTCAACCGTTTCGTTTCAGGGGGTCTTCGGCTTTGACGATCTAACCTCCGACAGCGACTTTTGGGTCAATCGCTGCATGGCAAACTACTATGACCTTGAAACCATTTACGCTGCGCCTTAAACCCAGTGTCTTATTTTCCTCTCCCCCTCACCCCCGCGCCGCCGGTGCAACGTTCTGCCCACTCCCCGCCGTGACATGAAACACGCCTTGTTCATAGAGCGTCTCCCCGCGCAGCACCGTCCGCACGACGCGCCCGCGCAGCGTCCATCCGGCAAAGGGCGTCCACGCCGCACGGCTGATTGTCCCCTCAAAGGTGGGTGACCAAACCTGATCAGCATCCACCTCGCAATAGGTATTGGGCTGTTCGGGCAGGTTGAAAATGCGACGGGGGGCATCGTACATGCGCTCGATAACCGCCTCCAACGCCAGCCGCCCCTCATGGACTGCCGTCAGCATCAGCGCCAGCGCTGTCTCTAAACCCGGGAAACCCGGCGGCGGGATTTCGCTGTCTTTTTCCGTCAGAAGATGGGGGGCGTGGTCGGTAGCGAAGCAGTCAATCACGGGCATATTTTCCCACAGCGCCGCCTGATCCGCTTTCGTCGCCAAGCGCGGACGCACCTCACAGCGCCCGCCGCCGAGGTGCGGACTATCTTCCACCGAGAGGAACAAATGATGCGGGGCAACCTCGCAGGTGACGGCAACCCCACGCATCTTCGCATCCCGAATCAGGGTGATCTCCTCGGCGCGGCTGACATGGCAAATATGGACGCTGCGATTTTCGAGGTAGGCGCACATCAGGACGGCGGGAATTGTTCGCCCTTCGGCATGGCAGACAATGGACGTTTCCTTTGGAAAACGGGCGAAATGCTCTCGAATCGTCCGCAAGTCCTTGATGTGCAGCGGTCCGTAGGTGGCGTCTAGGTAAAACTTCATCCCCACGACACGGGGGGCAAGCGCCGCCGCCGTCAGGATATTCGTTTCGCTCGCGCCGAGGTAAATCCCCCAATCGCAGACGGCGCGGGCAGCGGCGGCATGTTCCCCTAACGCCAACGAGTCGGGATCAATCATCGGAGGCTGTGTGTTGGGCATTGTCAAGACAGTGGTGATTCCCCCCGCCAACGCCGCCTTTGTCCCGCTGAGGAAATCCTCCTTATGCTCTCCGCCGGGTTCGCGCAAATGAACGTGCGGGTCGATCAGCCCGGGCAAGCGAATGGTCGTCATCAGCGCTGATTCTTCACACGGCGTTCTTGCCGTTCGCGGGCAGCCTGCATCGCGGCGCTTTCTTGGGGGGTGGTCGCCACCAATTTCGGGATGGGCGAGGGCTTCCCTGTGCTATCCACCGAGACGTAGACAAGGTAGGCGGTGTTTGTGTGCTTTTTGGCGCCGGTGATCGGGTTTTCCGCCACGACCTCAGCCCGGACTTCCATGCTCGTCCGTCCGGCGTGGGTCAGTTCCGCCTGCACGGTGACGAACGCCCCCACCAAGATCGGCTCTAAGAAGGTCATCGAGTCAATGGCAACGGTGACGACAGGGGCGCGGGCGTGGCGCATCGCGGCGAGAGCGCCCGCTTCATCCACCAGTTTCATAATCACCCCGCCATGAACGTTCCCCAACACATTCGCTTCTGGCGGACCCATCAGGTGGGTCAGAATCACCCGCGAATCGGCAATGGTACGTGTTTCGTCAGCCATAATGCTCCATAGTATTCGTTCTTATTCGCCCCTTCGTGGGGGTGTCCGCCTGACCCGCACACCAATTACGGTTTCTTCGGCGGCGGTGGTGTCGTCGGTTTGGGCTGTGTGGGGGCGTTTTCGCCAATATCTGCCCGTCGATCTGAGACGCGCTTGAACACCTCTGGGTCTTCTTCAAGAACATCAAGTGTATCGTAGCCAATTTCGGCGTTCTGTGGGGGCAGCGGGGCGCGGGCGGGCAGTCCGGCTTGTTTGCCTTTCAGCTTGGGCAGCGGCGCAGCGTGAAGGGGGCGTTTGGCGTTCGCCCGCTTGCGCAGGATGCGCCCATCTTTGGAGATCAGCCCCACCCATTCGCCATCGAAGGTGTAGACGGCTTTGTCCTTCCCTTCCTCTTGGACAAACCCGATGGACTCGCCGCGTGGGTCAAAAATATACGTCCCTAAGAGCGTGCCGATCCAATCGCCAGCCGTGTTGTAGATGAAAATGGGTTTCTGCGGTTTGTCGGTCATGGGGCTTCCCTTTAGCAAAAACAACCTATCGGAAGTGTACCACGTTCGCTGGGGATTGAGGGGTACTCCCTCACCGCTTCGCCCGTGTGAGAACGAAAAAGGGCGCGGGAGAGGCGCGGGACTAAAGCCCACGCGCTAAGGCTGATCACCCCGTTGGGGCTTAAAACGAAGGCAGGCGTATCATTCAGAATTTAGCCCCATAGGGGTGGCTAATATTAGTCCCGTGCTTTAGCGCGGGACGACACGGGCGACATGGGGGCGACATGAGGTACACTCCGTACACGATAGGATGTATATGGCAAGGACGCAAACCCAAAGGAATTCGCTGTGACCATTCCTACGACGATGCAGGCTGTTGTGCTGCACCGCTACGATGCAAACTACGGCGGCATCACCGTTGAAGAACGCCCCGTCCCCCAACCCAAAGCGGGCGAGGTACTGGTCAAAATGATCGCCAGCCCAATCAACCCTTCCGATCTTTTGTTCATGCAGGGGCGTTATGGCTTTACTCGCCCCACGCCCACCGTCCCGGGCTTTGAAGGCTGCGGGATTGTTGTTGCCGCCAACGGCGGTATTGGGCGCTTTTACCTGAATCGGCGCGTGGCGGCCGTCGTCCAGCAAGTGGGCGACGGCGTATGGGCAGACTATGTGACCGTTCCGGCGCGGATGGTACTCCCTATGGGGAAGGGCATCAGCGACGAGCAAGCCGCCATGAGCGCCGTGAACCCCATGACGGCGTGGGCGCTGATCGATATAAGCCAGCGGGGAAAACACAAGACGATCCTCCACACGGCGGCGGGCAGCGCCTTAGGGAAAATGCTCTGGCGTTTGGGGCAGGCACGCGGCGTAGAAGTTGTAGGCATTGTTCGCCGTCCCGAACAAGCCGACGACCTGCGGGCGATGGGCATGAAACACATCCTGTGCAGCACCGCCCTTGATTTTGATGAACAGGTCAAAGCGATCACCCGCGAGATGCGTATCCGCCTCTGTTTTGATGCGGTAGGCGGGACAACCGCGTCGCGGATTCTGCGGGCAATGCCCCGCCACAGCACCTTGCGCGTCTATGGGGCGCTCTCTGGGGAGGTCTCCGCCAGCGCCGATACGCTTGATCTCATCTTTAAGGATAAAACGCTCAGCGGCTTCTGGCTCTCCGATTACATCGGTGAGAAAGGTATCCTCCGTCTCGCTCTCATCGGACGCCACGTGCAAAAACTGCTAGGGAGCGACTTGAGCAGCGAGGTACGCGCCCGTTATCCCTTTGCCAAAGCACACGAGGCAATCCGCGATTACGAATCGGCTATGTCTGCCGGAAAAGTCTTGTTCGTCTCCACAGAAGGAACGCCCTGATGAGTTTTGCCTTGCTTGATAGTCCCTTGATTCTTTCCATCGCCTTTCACCCCCGCCCGGCAGACCCCGCCGAGGGAGAGCGGGCGGGAGAGGTGGGTATCCACAGCGGGACAATTCCGCTCAGCGCCACCACCCCAGAGGGTGAGGCGGTTCGGCTTGGCTACCGCCTCTATACAGCGCTCCCCGATCAGCCCTTGATCCTCTACTTTCACGGCAATGGCGAGATCGCCCCCGATTACGACGACATCGCCCGCTTTTACACTGAACGGGCGGGGGCGTCGCTGCTTGTGGTGGATTATCGCGGCTACGGCTGGAGTACAGGTCAGCCAAGTTTCAACGCGCTGATCGGGGATGTGCCGGACATCCTCGCTGCCCTACCGGGGATCAGAGCGGAGGGGGGTATCAGCCCGACCCCCCCCCTCGTCGTTATGGGGCGTTCGCTCGGCAGCGCCCCCGCCATCCACCTAGCCCACACCACGCCGGAGGCAGTCAGGGGGCTGATCTTGGAGAGCGCCTTCACCGACATTCTCTCCCTGATGATCCGCCTCGGAGCGCCGGGGAATGTTATCGGAAATGCCCTTGATCCGCTTGGCAACGGGCGCAAAATGCGCGAGATCACTTTGCCAACGTTGATCCTGCACGGGCAGGAGGACACCCTGATCCCCATTGACCATGCCGAACGCCTTTACGAGGCATCCGCCGCCCCGCCGGAGCGTAAGACCTTGCTGCGTATTCCAAACGCCGGACATAACGACCTGCTCCGGCATGGCTTATGGGATTACTTTGACGCCATTGCCGCCTTTCTGAAGGGGTTGTGAGGGCGATACCGTTGGATGCACCGCACCAACCCGTGCTGCTTCAGGCGATCCTTGAGGGGCTGAACGTCCGCGCCGCCGCGCCCGGATGGTTCATTGATGGCACGGTGGGCGCCGGCGGACATGCCCAGGCAATCCTTGAAACTGCCCCGCAAGCGCACTTGTTGGGGATAGACCGCGACCCACGTTCGCTCGCCATTGCCGCCGAGCGGCTTGCCGGCTACGGGCAGCGGGTTTCCCTTCGGCAGGGCAGTTATACCCAGATGGGGCAGTTCACCGCTTCAGCGGGCTTCCCGCTGGCTGAGGGGGTCGATGGGATCGTCCTTGATCTGGGGATCGCCTCCATGCATGTAGACGATGCGGCACGGGGCTTCAGCTTCCGCGCCGATGCCCCCCTCGATATGCGCTTCGATCCTGATTCAGACATTCCCACAGCCGCCGAGATGCTGAACACATGTCCCCTTGAGGATTTGGTGAGAATTCTGAGCGACTATGGGGAGGAACGCCACGCTAAACGGATCGCCCGCGCCATTGCCGATGCCCGCCCACTTCAGACGACACACGATCTCGTTCGGGCGGTAGAGCGCGGGCTGCGGGGCGTCAAATACGATCACCTCCATCCGGCAACGCGCACCTTTCAGGCGGTGCGGATTGCTGTGAACGACGAATTGGCACATGTGGAGCGTGTCTTGCCGCTGGCGCTCAGTTTGCTGCGGGCGGGCGGACGCTTAGCGGTGATCAGCTTTCATAGCTTAGAAGACCGCCTCGTAAAGACCTATTTTCACCGTGAGGCGCGGGACTGTCTTTGCCCTCCCCAGCAGATCATCTGTACCTGTGGGCATAAGACTACCCTGCGCGAGATCACCCGCAAACCGCTGACCCCCGACGCGGCGGAGATGGCGGCAAACCCCCGCAGCCGCAGCGCCAAATTGCGAATCGTGGAGCGCTTGGCGGTATACTAGGGTGTGTTGAGCGTGTCCCCAATGCGCGTCGGGGTCACACAGGTTACATTAGGAACAGACCAAGCTAACCATGTCGGATCGCTCTGAGCGTCTTTCGACGCCGAAAACACAGGTTCTGCCCCAAACAACAGCCCGCCCCCCTGCACAGGCGGCGGCGGTGATTGGCTTGGCGGTAGTCGTGGCGATCATCATTGGAGCGCTTTACCTTGCCCAAGCTACCGTCACCGCCACAACGGGCAGCAACCTGATCCAATTGCAGCGGACGCGGGATTTTCTTCAGCGGGCAAACAGCGATAGCGAGGCACAGATCGCCCTCAAAAGCAGCATCTCCACGCTGCGCGGGCGGGCGTTGGAGCTTGGCTTTCGTCCCGCCGAACCCGCCGATCTGGTCTATCTCATCGTGGAGGGCTACACACCCAACCGCGCCACGCCCACGCCGATGATCACGCCCACACCCGCCCGTCTTTACGATGAAACCTTTGCCGGCTGGTTGGAGCAGCAGTGGGCATCGTTGGTGATGCAGTTTGAAGCATGGATGGGGAGAGGGAAGTAACGCCTATGCGTGCCAGTTTGAATCGCCGCTTGTCCATGTTGACTGTAGGGTTGGTTGTCCTCGGTGTGCTGCTTTTGGCGCGGTTGGCGTCCTTCCAATTTCAATTGGATATGGCGTCTTACTTGCAGACGATTGCCAACCGCAGCTACCGCACGCTGGATGATCGCTTTCCTGACCGGGGGCGCATTTTTGACCGCAACGGAGAACTTTTTGCTGGCAACACGACGGAATACCGCATCGGCGTTAGTCCTGTCTATGTCTCTAACCCGCAGAAACTTGCCCAAGACCTCGCCGCCATTCTGAATGACGATCCGCAGCGCCTGCTGGACATTTTCGCCAGTAATGATCCCTACCGCGCACTCACCCGCCTGCCCGTCTCGGTGGAGGTAGCGCAGAAAATCGCCGCCCTCGAATCGATTGCCGTCCGCATTGACCCCGAACCGAAACGGATTTACCCGCAGAGCAGCCTTGCCGCACAGATCGTCGGCTTTGTGGGGTGGGATGGCACGATCCGGCGCGGGTATGTGGGGGTGGAAGGCGGCTACAACGCCGATCTCGCCGGGGAAAGCCGCATCACCGAACGCAGCCGCATCCCCTTTGAAGTCGTCGCCAATGACGAACCGCCGCCCGGGAAGGATATTTACCTGACGATTGATCGGGATATTCAATTCCTTGCCGAGCGGCAGCTTCTCGATGCGATCACAACCTACGGCGCGGTGGGGGGGACGATCTTGATCAGCGACCCGCGCACCGGCGAAATCTTGGCGATGGCGTCCTACCCCACCTTTGACCCCAACAACTATTACACGATTGACGCCGACCTGATGAAAAACCCCGCCGTCAGCGATGGCTATGAGCCCGGATCGGTGTTCAAGATCGTCACGGCGGCGGTGGCGCTCCAAAGCGGGCGCGTCAACGAAAACTCCACCTACTTTGAAGGCTCAAACTCCCGTGAGATCGGCGGGCGACGCGTCTATAACTGGGATCGTGCCGCACACGGCTCACAAAGTTTTGTCGATATTCTCGTCCGCTCCTGGAACTTAGGGACGACATGGCTTTCTGTAGACATCTTGGGCGCGGATGATTTCTACAAGGGGTTGTTGGCGTTTGGGGTTGGCGCTCCGACGGGCATTGATCTTGAAGGGGAGGCAAGTGGGCAGCTTCGTACCCCCGGCGCTCTTTATTGGAGCGACTCCGACCTTGCCACGAACAGCTTTGGGCAGGGCTTGACGGTGACTCCCCTTCAGATGCTTGCCTTCCTGAACACAATTGCCAACGATGGGCAGATGATGCAGCCGCATATCCGCCTAAAGACGGTGGATAATGGCGTTGTCATTCCCTCTATCCCAACGGCGATCCGCACTCCCGTTTCGGCAGATGTAGCGCGGCGAATCACGGCGATCATGGTCAAGGTGATCAATGAGGGCGAGGGTAGTCCGGGCAAACTCCCCGGCTACACGATTGCTGGAAAGACCGGCACCGCCCAGATTTACTGTGCCACCTGTCCGGGGCTTTATGACCCCGAACTGCAAATGGCAACCTTCGTCGCCTTCTTGCCCGCTGATGAACCGCGTGTGAGCGTCCTGATCAAGCTTGATAAGGTCAGCCGCTTTGCCAGCGAAACCGCCGCGCCCGCCTTTGCGACTCTGGCGAAAGAACTGGTTGTGCTGATGAACATCCCCACCGATGAGCAGCGTGCCATCCTCCGTGAGCAAGGTGGGGATACCGCCATGATTGTCGGGCGTTAACCTACAGCATTTTTCAAGGAGATTACCCCCTTAGTGGTTGACAGCGCCCCTTTTCAAGATATACTTGCCGATGGGTTAGTGGGTGGTGATCAAGGAAAACGAACGACGCCCGTCCTTCTTGTAAGAAAACTGGTTGCAGTTCGACCAGTGAGGGTACTGCAATAGTTATGATCATCAACCCGCTTCCCTTCGCCCTAACGCTTGGCGCAATCGCCTTCCTCATCACCGTGATCTGGGGCGACCCCTTCATCGAGGTGCTGCGGCGCTTGAAGATTGGGCAGACCATCCGCGAGGATGGACCTGATTGGCACAGCGAACGCGCCGGAACACCGACGATGGGCGGCATTTTGATCCTCGTTCCGGTGGTACTGATCACCCTCATGGTCAACGGCGTGAATCTGCTCCGTGCCGCCGAGGGGGGGACGGGTATCAGCATCCTGATTCCGCTCTTTACCCTGATCACCTTTGGGGCGCTTGGGGGGGCAGATGATCTGCTGAAGTTGCGGACGAAGGGCGAAGGCTTATCCCCCGCTGCCAAGACGGTTGTCTCGTTAGTCTTAGCAGGACTGGCGGCAGGGGCGCTTTCGCTGGTGAACGGCGGTTTTCAGTTTGCTAATGAACTTTACATCCCGATTAGCGGGATTCGCCTCGCAATCTCCCCGCTGATCTACATCCCCCTTGCCATATTCATCATCATCAGCACCTCGAACGCGGTGAACCTGACTGATGGCTTGGATGGTTTGGCGGGATCGGTGGTGGCGGCGGCATTCGTCGCCTATGGGTTGATCGCCCTTGTGCAGGGGCAAATTTTCCTTGTCCAGTTCTGTTTTGTCATGGTTGGCGCGTGTTTTGCCTTCCTGTGGTTCAACGCACGCCCCGCCCAGTTGTTCATGGGCGATACAGGGTCGCTGGCGCTTGGGGCAACACTGGCTACAGTGGCGCTCATGAGCGGACAGTGGGTGCTGCTGCCAATCATCGCCGTTGTGCCGGTGACGGAAGTCCTCAGCGTGATTGCACAGGTGATGTATGCCCGCTGGACGGGGGGCATTCGCCTTTTTCGTCGTGCGCCCATCCATTATCATTTCCAGTTGGGCGGCTGGAGCGAGACCCAGGTTGTCCAGCGCTTTTTTACCATCAGCCTCTTTGCGGCAATCATCGGGGTGGCGTTGGCGCTACTGCGCTGAGGGCGGGCGGATGACGACGGCGCGGGTGATCTATACCGAGCGCGTTTCTTTTGGCGGGCAATGACGGTAAAACAAGCGTAAGACGTTGTAGTGTGAGTGTGCATGACGACGAACGCCGATTTCTCCACCCTTTTGGCTGAGGCGCTCCGTGCGCTGGAGGCGGGGGAGACAACCCTTGAAGATGTCCTCGCCCAACATCCCGATCAGCCGGAGTTGGCGGCGTTACTGCGCCTAGCCTATAACCTGCGCGATGTGCCGCGCCCAACCATGCCCGACGCCCGTCAGAATGCCCTTGAAGCACGCCTATTGCGGGCGTTTGAGGCACAGAGCGCCCACAGCAAAAAAACACCGGCAAAAAGCGCCCCGAACGCACGGGGCAACCTCTTTTGGGCGCGCCTCCTCAGCGGCGGGATCGCAGCGAGCATCCTTGCTACATTTTTGTTCATCGGTGTGTTGGTCGGAAAACTCTCCCTAACGAGCTTTCCCGGTCAGCCCTTGTATGGCGTGAAACAGGTGGTGGAGCGTGCCGAACTCGCCTTTGCCGGGGAATCACGTCCGGCGCTGCTGCTGCGCTTTGCCAACCGCCGCCTTGAGGAATTGGCAGAGAGCGTACAAGCGGGCAGCGCTCCCGACGCCGCGTTCATGGCACGCCTTCAGGACTCCCTCAACGCCGCCCTCGTTGAGAACCCATCAACGGCGGCTGAACTCTACAGCGCTGCGTCAAAGGCATTGGAAAACGCCGCCCGCGCCTTTCCCGAACAGGCGACGGCGCTGAACGCCATCCGCGCCGCGCTGCTCAGCGGGACGCCCCCCAACGACCCACGTGGGGCGGTGCTGCCCACGCCAACGCCAACGCCGACCGCTACCGCCACTGCCACAGCAACCTTCACCCTGACGCCCACCCCATCATGGACGCCGACACCTCTCCCAACGGCGACGTTCACCGCCAGCGCCACTCCCGTTGTGTTGATCATCGATCCGCTGACGCCAACACCGTCCTTCACGCCGAGCATCGCCCCACCGACAGAAACGTCCTCTTTCACGCCGAGCAGCACGCCGAGCGTGCCAGCCAGCCCGTCCCCGACGCTGACACCGGAGATCGTCCCAAGCGCCACACCCACCCTGACACCGTTTAGTGGGGTTGTGGGAGCGGTTTCGCCAACGCCCATTACGCTGCCTTCGCCGCTGCCAACGAACACCGTCACACTGCCCCCAACAGCGACGCTTACGCCGACCTTCACCGCCACCCCGACGGCGACCCTGACCGAAACATTAACGGAAACGCCGACGCATACCTACACGCCGAGCGTAACGCCAACGCTGCCCAACTGCGATCCCTTCCAACCAACGCCCGACGATTCGGGGACGACGAACGGCGATCAGACGCCGACGCCAACACCCACTGCGACGCCGTGTGCCAGCCTGACGCCCTCCCTGACCCCAACGGCGACGCATACCGTCACACCGCTCCCCGCCACCCAAACACCGGAGAGCGCCCCCACCCTGACGCCAACGCCCACCGAATAGGGATGCATCGGATGCGCCCGCTCCCCACGCATTGTAGGGGCGCCCCTGAAGTTTGGCATATATTGCCGGAGAGAGTCTTTGGCGTTAGGTTCGAGTTGGAAACAAGAACCCGCCCACAAAGACTTGGAGGGGAACGCCTTGTACCGTGCGTAGGTGAACTGGTGCTTGGCGATCCAGTAGTCGTAGGGGATCGTCTCTGTCCACTTCGGGTTGTTATCATCTCGGTCTCTCCCCATGAGGAATTCCCCCGCCGGGACGCGACACCAATAGTCCGCTCCCCAGTTGAAATCCAACACCCCCGGACGGGGATCCCCTAAGGCGGCAGATCACGCTCGATCTCCGCCCGTTGGGTGGGGGGGAGGCTCACATCTTGGAGGGCGGCGATGGACGCCTTGCCGGGGACGTTCGCCTCACCGAGAGCGGTCAGTGCCGCCCCCGCTATGCACAGTGTCAGGTGGCGGATGAAACTGCTTTTGTCACCCCCCAGATCGCCCACCAAGACCATCCACGCTTGGACACTGGCGGCGTCGTGTGCGTCCATCAGTGGTTTCCACCCCTTGGGTCAGGTCAATGGCGTGCCGTTCCGCCAACGCCTTGTCCAATGCTTTTCAGGTGGGAAAAGGGAGTAAGGTTGTTTCCGTTGGGATATCTGCCCACATGCGCCCATACGGATACGATGTGCGCCATAATAATACGTAGGGGCGATTTGGGCGGGGCGCTGCTCACGGTACGTTGGGAAGCACCCCCACTCGCAGGGTGAACGCCCCCGACATCAGCGCGTAGCCATAGATTTCTACGCGGTACTCCCCGATCCCCCCCTCAAGCGTTGTTTGGAGTGCGGCGTTGACATCCGCCCCTACATCGTCGGCACGGGCAATGCGCCGCCCATCGGGGGCGTAAAGTTCGATCACCGAGTCGAAGGGCGGCGTGGCGGGGTCGGCGGGTGGTTCAGCCCGAACAGAAATCGTGATCACATCGCCGGGTTTCCCCTTGAAGGTATAGAGGTGCTTTTCTCCCTGTCGAAGGGTAACGAACGCGCTGTGATCGATGGGGGCAAAGGTTGCCGTCGGGACCAAACGGATCAATGCCGTGCTGAGGGTGAACGCGCCGAGGCTTTCGTTGCGAAAGCTCGTCACCCGCAGCAGGTAGGTGCCCGCTTTTGTCGTTGTCACTGGCGCCGGGATCACCACGCCGCCTTCGCCGCCGCGTAGGGCGACAAGCTGGTTTCCATCGGGATCAACAAGTTCCAAGACGGCATTCAGGCGCGAATCTTGCGGGGTCAGGTTGACCCCCACTGTCGCATTTTCGGGCAGTTCCACCCGCCATGTAACACGATCTCCACTGCGGAGTAACGCGCCGCTGTACGCACTGCCCACCGTTTCGATTCCCCCACCCACCTCGCGGAGTGTCCAACCCTCTCCGGCGCCGATAGTGTACGATCCGGCGGGCGTTCCGCTCACCCCACCGACAAAAAGGACATACGCGCCGGTGACAGGCACTTCGATCCCACTGATCACCGCCTCGCCGGGGTTGAGATAGCCATCCGCCCGATTGAGCAGTGTCCCATCGGGGGCGTAGAGATCAAGGGTGGGCAAGAGGGGGCTTCCTTCCTCGGCAAAGACGCCCACCGTGAGGATTGTCCCCGCCGGAGCAAAGAGGGCGTAACGATCTACTTCCTCCGCCCCGCTGAGCGAATCGCGGATTGTTTGCCCAAACGATAGGACATCGCCGCCTTGCGCCTGTGCAATGCGCGTTGGTGTTCCGGTAGGGGGCGCGGTGGGCGGCAGGGTGAGGCGCGGCGTTGGCGTGGTGGGGGCGGTGGGCGGGGCAGACATGCCCGCCCGCACCGCCAAAATATAACCTCCGAAGTACCCCCCCCCAGAGACCTGAAGGGTGTACACGCCCATCAAGGGCAAGACAACGCCATTGATCTGGGCAAGCCGCGCTCCGCCCGTCACGACGCGATCTGCGCTGTCGTCGCTGATCAGCAGATCACCGTTGGGGTCAAAAAGGCGCAGGGCGGGGATCAGGTCGGATTGAAAGGGTTCTAACGTAATGGTGATGACTTGCCCGGCAAAGCCATCCAGCGCCCAGACGCCAATTGGGTCCCCGCTGAGCAGATTGCCATTCAGCCGCTCGCCAACCTGAATGGCGCGTCCGATAGGTGGGGAGGTGGGCGTTGGCGGGGGAGTGATGGTTGGCGCACTAGCGGGGCGGGTGAGCAGGAGCGAGAGGCTGTATTCTCCCGGGGTTGGGCTGAGCGCGATGCTGTAACGTCCGCTGCGAGGCAGCACAACACCGGAAAGCGTCCCGTTATCGCTGCGGGCTATCGATTCGCCACGCGCATTCAAGATCGCCATTGGGGGAAAGCCGATCCCCGTCAATGGGGCTAGGATGACCTCTACCATATCGCCGCCCTCGCCCTCAAATGTCCAGCGGCTTTCCATCTCGGCAATCTGGGTGCGGATGGTCTCGCCATAGGTGACTGTGCCGGCGAGGATGACCGGACGCGGCACGGGCGGAATCTCCGCTCCGCCGCCGCAAGCGGCAAGGCTGAGGGCAAAAAACGCCAACAGCCAACCGATAGGCGTGCGGTGTGTGGTCATTCCAAACATGAGGGCAAATCATCGGGGGCGAATGTCCATGTTGCCCCGTAGAAGGCAAGGTATTCGGTCAGGTGCGCCCGCCAATAGGCTTCTGAGTGTTCGCCATCGGGGTTTGCCGTGTAAGCGAAGGCTATCCCTCGCCCTTGCAGGGTATCTCGAAATGCCTCCGCCAGCGGCAAGACGGAATCCCGCGTTCCAATATCCAACCAAATGCGGGGCTGTTCGCCCGGAGGGAACACCACCTGTTCTGCCATGAACAGCGGGTTGTAGAGCCGGTTAGCGGGAAAATCAAGGTCAAGGTAGGGGCTGTGTCCGCCCACTGCCAGAAAGAGCGCCGGATTTTGCAAGGCGATGATGAATGCCCACAACCCCCCCCGCGAAATGCCGCCAATGGCACGTCCTTCACGCTCGTTCCATGTGCAAAAGTTCTTTTCAATATCGGGGAGCAGTTCATTGACGATCAACCCGCTGTAGGAGTTTTGCGGGTTAAAGCGCCCATTTCCGGCGACATCACCCCCGCCGGGCATGATCACGATCATTGGCGGCAGGGCGCGGACGGAAATGCCCACATCAAGGGCGCGGATAATTCCCAAATAGTCCACCCACAAGCGCTCGCTCTGATCCGCCCCATGCAGCAAAACAACAAATGGATAGCGCCGTCCGGTGTCGGCATAACAAGGCGGCAAATAGACAAGGTAAGGGACATCGCGCTTGGCGATCTCGCTAGTCAGATGCATTTCAACAAGACGCCCATCCTGTTCTGTGCAGGTGAAGGGGGTGATTGTTGGGCGTGGGGTGAAGGTAGGTGTCAGCGTTGCCGTTGGGCGGGGAGTGGCGCTTGGCGTGTTTGTGGGCGGCGGTGTGTCGGAAGGAATTGCCGTTGGCGGTGGTGGTGTGGTCAGGACGATCACCACGACGGTGGGCGGCGGCGCTAAGGGATCACAACCGACCAGTGCAGCGGTCAGAAGGGTGAGGAAAAGAAAGGCAGAGGTCGCGGCATACAGGCGGCGCAGATGAACAGGGGACATGATCACGGGCGGATCAACGGGGTAAATCGAATGCGCCCTAATTCCCCCCAAACCAACTGAGCAGCCGCTTGACAATGCTCCGTTTCCGGGCTTGTTCTTGCTGTAGCTCGCGTTGAAGTTGGTCGGTGAGTTGGCGCAGTTCGTCAACCGTCATTTTTGCCCCATTGACGAGTATCCAATTCCCACCTAGATCGCGCAGTTCGGATGGAATCCGCTTATAGAGGGATTTGTAGAGTTCAAGGTAGCGTGCCATCGCACTTTCAACATTCATGCCATACCCTACGCCGCGTTTATCCCAGCCCTCAAGGTTTGAATCATTCTATCACACTCAGAGGAAAACGATGCAACAAAAGACAAACGAGATTACGCTGTATCTACAGTGGGCTTAACCTATTGGCAATGCACTTCATATCCCCCTAGCCGTCCCATCAGGAAGGTAACCACAGAGAGAGACAGCCCTCACCCCCTCGCCGGCAGAATGTCTTCCCTTTCCCTGTGTACGAGGTGGGGTCAGGATTTTCAAGCTCCGTAGAGGTGGTTAGCCTTAGCCCCTTGCTTTAGCAGCAGGCAACCACACGGGATCGCCCCTACGGAGAGGCGGGTCGTAGGGGATAGGGGTTCTGAACCCGAAACATCAACACATCTTAGTGACCCTTCTGAGGGTTTGTTGCCTCACTCCCACTCAATAGTAGCGGGGGGTTTGCTTGTGATGTCATAAGCGACGCGATTCACGCCCGGCACCTCGTTGACAATTCGTTCGCTGATGCGTGCCAGAATATCATAGGGTAGCCGCGCCCAATGCGCCGTCATGAAATCATCGGTGACCACCGCTCGGAGGATCACCGGTTCTTGGTAGGTACGCCCATCGCCCATGACCCCCACGCTTTTCACGGGGAGCAGCACGGCAAATGCCTGCGCTGTCTCGCCGCGCAGCAGCCCCGCCGCGCCAAGCTCTCCGGTCACAATGGCGTCGGCGGCGCGGAGGCGCTCTAACCGTTCCCACGTAATCTCCCCCAAACAGCGCACCGCCAAGCCAGGACCGGGGAAAGGCTGCCGCCAAATGATCGCCTCTGGCAAGCCAAGCTCCGTCCCCACGCGGCGCACTTCATCTTTGAACAGGTAGCGCAGCGGCTCCACGAGTTGAAAGTGCATATCTTCTGGCAAGCCGCCCACATTGTGGTGCGTTTTGATGCGGTGTGCGCCCGGGCGTTCCTTCGCCGCACTTTCGATCACATCGGGGTAGATTGTCCCTTGTGCAAGGAAGGCGGCATCCCCCAATTTTCGTGCCTCTGCCTCGAACAGGCGAACGAACAAGCGCCCAATCGTCTTGCGTTTTGTTTCAGGGTCAGTGACCCCTGCCAACGCGCTGAGGAATTCCTCAGTGGCATCGACAGCCACAAGGTGCATCCCTAAGCCATCTCGAAAGGTAGCGACAACCTGTTCTGGTTCGTTCAGACGCATCAGCCCATTGTTGATGAAGATGGGGGTCAGTTGGTCGCCAATGGCACGGTGGATCAAGGCTGCTGCTACCGCCGAATCGACGCCGCCGCTTAAGCCCAAAACCACGCGCCCCTCTCCAACCTGATCGCGTATTGCGGTAATGTTCTCGCTGATGATTGAGGCAGGTGTCCATGTTGCCGGAGCGCGGCAGAGATCGCGGGCGAAATTGCGCAAGATGACGCCCCCAAGCGGCGTATGGGTCACTTCCGGGTGGAACTGGACACCATAGCGCCCCGTTGTTGGGTCGCCCATCGCCGCATAGGGGGAGTTGCTTGTCTGCGCCAGCGATTCCCACCCCGGAGGAATCGCTTCAAGCCGATCCCCGTGACTCATAAAAACCTCAAGCTGTGGGGGTAAATCGCAGAATAAGCCGCTGCTTGTCGTCAGCGTGACCACCGCCGCGCCATATTCCCGCGCCGCAGCCCCTGCTACGCGCCCACCTAGCGCCTGCGCCAAAAGCTGCATCCCGTAACAGACACCCAAAACGGGAATACCTTGCTCCAAAACATAGCGAGGGAGCATCGGAGCGCCCTCATCGTAAACGCTGTTCGGACCGCCAGAGAGGATGAACCCAACGGGCTTTGTAGCAAGGACGCTTTCCGGAGGGGCATCCCAGGGGAAGATTTCGGCATACACGTCTTGCTCACGGACGCGACGGGCGATCAACTGGGTGTATTGCGATCCGTAATCAAGGATGGCAATGCCACCGCTGTGGTGTATCGTGGTGAAGGTGTGTGTGGAGGTCATTCGCTGAAGGTAATCGTTCCGTCGTCCATGGCCGTGATCGTCGCTAGGGAGACAATGGGGACGCCATAATGTTCGAGCATCGCCCGTCCGCCCTCAAAGACTTTTTCCACAACGGCAGCAATACCGATCACCTCTGAACGGGCGCTGCGCACGATGCGCACGAGGCTACGAATTGTCTTTCCAGAGGCGAGGAAATCATCCAAGACGAGGACGCGCTCCCCGGCGGGCATAAACTCGGCGGAAACAAGCAGGTTTGTCTCCACACCTTTTGTGTGGGAGGGGGCAGTTTCCAGAAAAACGGGTCCATACATGGTGACTGGTTTCACCTTCCGGGCATAGACAACGGGAATACCGAGAGCATAGCCAACGGCAAAGCTAGGCGCAATCCCAGAGACTTCCGCTGTCAGGACGCGGGTGGGGTTCGCCGCACGGAATATCTGAGCAATTGCCTCACCGCAGCGCATGATCAGATTGCTGTCGATCTGGTGGTTTAGCAGGCTGTCTATCTTCAAAATGCCGCTGCCGAGATTTTGACCCTCGGCAAGGATGCGATCTTTCAATTCTTGCATAGTGCGTGACTACCCTTGTGAGGATTCCTTTGCTTGTGATTGGGGTGGTATTGAGATGGGGGCATTCAGGATGGCTTGCCAGTCAATGCCCTGTGTGACGCCGGGTTTCAGCTTTTCGAGGAAGGCGATTGCTTCGCTAAAGGTGTTGTAGAATTGGTCTGTCCGGCTGAACCGTCGTGCCAGCCGCGCAAAGACGCCGACAAACAGACTCGCTGAGAATTGATGGCTAAACGCCGTCCCGCCGCCGAATTGCTCGCTTTTTGTCAGCGCTCCCAAGCGGTGGAGAACATTCACATTTTCAATATAGCCCTTCCGCAGATCGGAGATGAAATACAGCTTGTGGGGCGATTCCTCCATTATGTGGCGAAGTTCGTTGACATAGTGAAATCCTTCTTCCTCGGTGGCGATGCTGTTCCAACGGACAAAGATGAGGTCACTTGTTAAACGGCGAATCTCGTAGCCCATGATGCCCCTCCCCGATGATTGGGATGGTGAAGCCAACCTGTGGCGGGTGATCATAACGACGGGAATATTCTTCCGCAATGGTTGACCATAGAATCTACAAATCTACGCAGAAATTACCGCCCCTATCGATTCGATGCTACACTCCCCGCCATGCATCGTATGTGCGACTGAAATTTTGCACTCCGAAAGCCGCAAAAGGGGGGCATCCATGCTACATCGTTCGGTGTTTTACGTTCGTACCGTCCTCATTCTTGCTTTGTTCTTGGGCGGTCTCACGCTGTCGCCAAGAGGGGCGCTGGCACAAGAGACAAATTTGCTCACAAACCCGGGGTTCGAGGGCGATTATGCTGCCTTTCAGGGCGATGTTAGCCGCCTTGTTGCGCCGGGCTGGTCAGCATGGAACGTCGCCCGCAAGTCTGGAGAGCCAAGTTGGTCGAACATCACACCCCAATACCTTCCCACAGAGCGTCAGGGGCGGGTGAAGGAAGGCAAACGCGCTCAAGAGCTTTATGAACTCTACGCCATTTACACGGCGGGCGTCTTTCAGCAAGTGAACGTTTCGCCCGGCGCAAAACTGAAATTCAGCGCTGAGATCAGCTTTTGGTCAACCGATTTGCTCGACCAGCCCACACCAGGGCAGGTGGAGAGCCAGAAACCCGGCGCAGTGAACGCCCAAGTGGGCATTGATCCAATGGGTGGCACGAATGGCGAGAGTACAAGCATTATTTGGGGCAGCAGCCAAGCCGGATTTTACGACGAGTTTCGCTCCCTAAGCGTTGAAGCGACAGCAGCGGGGGGGACAATCACCGTCTTTGTGCGGGCGATCACTCTTGACCCTGTGCGGCGTAACCACACCTATATTGATGCCGCTGTTCTGACGGCAGAAGGTGGGCAAGGGACGCCTGTTGTCAGCCAGCCAACAGCGACGAACACGCCAACGAATACACCACCGCCAACGACGAGCAGCCCACCCACCGTAACACCCATCCCGCCGACGGTCACGAATACGCCGACCACCGATCCGTTCATCCCCACGCGGGAGGGGACGGTACAACCCACCTCGCAAACGCTTATCCCCACCGTGCCGCCTCCCACGGTGCCAGTTTCAACCCCTGGCGGTGGTTTGGAATTCCCCGATTTGCCTGGGCGCGTTGAATATACGGTTCAGGCGGGGGATACCGTCAGCGGGATCGCCCAACGCTTCAACACGCGGGGCGACGCAATCATTGAGTTAAACAACCTTTCCCCAGAGGGCTTGATTCGCGTTGGGCAAAAATTAATCATCCCCATCCCCACGCCGCCCACGCCCACCCGCACGAATACGCCGATCCCGCCAACGGCAGCCCCGCCCACCGCCATCCCGCCGACAACAGCGCCGGTTACGCCGGGCGTTGGCGCTGCTCCGGTGGAGGTTGCGACGCTCACCGGACCGACGGTGAACGGCATCGGAACGTACATCATGCAGCCCGGCGATACGCTAGAAGCGGTTGCCCGCCGTTACAAGACGACGGTGGCATACCTTGCCGGCATCAACGGGATCGTGAATCCGTCACGGTTGGTCATTGGGCAAGTTCTCGCGGTGCCGGGTCCGGGGAATAACCCCCCCGGCGGCACGCCTGCCCCAACGGTTGTCCCCACCGGACAGCCACAGCCGGGGGCAACGCGCTATACCGTTCAGCCGGGGGATAACTTGTTCCGCATTTCGCTCCGCTTTAACCGGACGATGGACGCTATTATGCGGGCAAACGGGATTTTCAACCCGAACCTGATCTACGTTGGGCAGGTGTTGGTCATTCCGTGAGCGATACCCGCTACCGCACCGTGCGCCTCGCCGCCAGCGGCGAGGTGCTGATCGCCCGCGTCGTCTGGGGGACGGATTTCTGGACGAAATTTCGCGGGCTGATGTTTCGCCGTCATCTCCCCATAGATGAAGGGGTGATCTTCGTCTATGGGCGGGAGAGTAAGGTTGAAACAAGTATTCACATGTTTTTCATGCGCTTTGAGATTGCCTGTCTGTGGCTGGATAAAGAAGGGCGTGTGGTTGATATGGTGTTGGCAAAACGCTGGCGTCCGGCTTACGCGCCGCGCACCCCCGCCCAATATGTGTTGGAAGCGCACCCAAGCGTTCTGGAGCGGGTGAAGGTCGGCGATCTGTTGGCGTGGTGAGCATAGTCAAGAAGCTGAAAAAAGACGAACAAAATGCCGATCCCAACGCTTGACACAGAACGCCTTCTGATCCGAGAAT
Source organism: Anaerolineales bacterium (assembly GCA_015075625.1). NCBI lineage: Bacteria > Bacillati > Chloroflexota > Anaerolineae > Anaerolineales > Anaerolineales bacterium. Next base: position 81,618 of record JABTTZ010000001.1, read on the forward strand.
TCCGCGCTGAAGATGGCGAGGGACGGCGCACCCTGATCGAAGAAGGCTTTGAATCTGCCATTACGCACGAGCAAAACGATACCTGGCTGCGCTGGATGCTGCTTAACTATCGGGCGTTGGAAAATCTCTACCAGCCGCCCTACGGTGATTACGCAATCACCCTGAAAACGACGGGCGATCTGATCGGCGCGGTGGGGCTTGTCCCCTCGGTGATTCCTTGGGGAGTTCTCCCCGCCTTTCGCGTCCCAGAGGAAGCCCCGCATACCCTAATTTCCCCGGAATTCGGCTTGTTTTGGGTTATTGGCAAGGCGCACCGTCGGCAGGGGTACGCCGCCGAAGCCGCACGGGGGCTGATCACTTACCTGTTTGATGAACTCTCGGTTCGCCGTGTCATTGCCCAGACTGATCACGCCAACCTTGCCAGCCAAGCTGTGATGCGATCTTTGGGGATGGCAATCTACCATAACCCAGGGGATACCCCCTTCTGGTTCGAGGTCGTCGGCGTTCTCAACCATCCTAGCCACGCTCATGAGAGGCGCTGACTAAGTAAGGCGTTCCATCACCCCGAATCGGTGACAACCCTCCCTCTGTTTTTCCGCGTCTTTGGCATAAAATCAAGGTATAGACAATGCACCAACGATCCATGAGGAATTTGCTCATGCCTGATTCAAAACGTCTTTATGCTGAACGTCTGACAACCCCTGAAACCGCCGTGAGCGTTGTTCAATCGGGGATGCGTGTTTACCACAGCGGAAACTGCTCGGTGCCGCGTGTCCTGAATAAAGCACTTGCCGCCCGTGCGCCGATGCTAAACAATGTTGAAATCGTCCAAATGCTCAATGTGGGGGGGACGGAATACGCCGCCCCAGAGATGGAAGGGCATTTTCGCATCAACGCGCTATTCATCGGCTCAGAGGTGCGCCTTGCCGTGAACGAGTGCCGTGCCGATATGACACCGATCTTCCTCTCTGAAGCCTCGCAGCTTTTTAGCACAACCTTGCCTATTGATGTGGCGATTATTCAGGTCTCCCCGCCCGATGATCACGGGTATTGTTCTTTTGGGGTAGAGGTTGGTGTCAGCAAAACAGCGGCGGAACAAGCGCGAATCATCATCGCTGAGATAAATCCGAACATGCCCCGCACGCATGGCGATTCCTTCATCCATGTCAGCAAGTTGACGCACATCGTGGAGGTCTATTACCCAATTCCCGAATTTGAACGTCGCGCCCCAAGCCCTCTTCAGCAGCAAATTGGACAGTACATTGCTGACCTGATCGAAGACGGAAGCACACTCCAAACCGGCATTGGCGAACTCCCAGATGCGGTGTTGTCATGTCTGGGCGATAAGCAGCATTTGGGTATTCATTCTGAATTGTTCTCTGACGGGGTGATCGATTTGATTGAGGCGGGCGTGATCACGAATGAGCGTAAGACGCTCCATCCGGGTAAGCTGATCGCCGGATTCGTCTTGGGATCAAAACGTCTTTACGATTTCATTCACGATAACCCGATGGTTGAACTGCACCCCACCGAGTATGTGAATGATCCCTTCCGCATTGCCCAAAACCGCCAGATGGTTGCCATTAACGCCGCGTTGGAGGTTGATCTGAGTGGGCAGGTATGCGCGGATAGCATCGGACATCGACTCTACAGCGGCGTCGGCGGGCAAGTCGATTTCGTCCGAGGGGCGGCTCGTTCGGCGGGCGGCAAACCGATTATTGCCATGTCCTCGACAGCAAAAGACGGCACAATCAGCCGTATTGTCCCCATGTTGAAGGCTGGGGCGGGGGTGGTTACCAGCCGCAACGACGTTCACTATGTCGTTACCGAATATGGTGTGGCATACCTACACGGCAAAACAGTCAAAGATCGCGTCCAAGCGTTGATCAGCATTGCCCATCCCAATTTCCGTGAAGAATTGGCGGCAAAGGCACGGGAGATGGCATACTTGCCGAAAGCGTATGTAGGCGTCTGAGGTCATTTTGGCGCAGGCACAACAACAACCCAAACCGTTCGTCCGGCGCAACCGCGCCGGACGTGTTGTGATTCTTTTTCTGGTGATATTTGGGGCAGGGATCATCCCAACGACAGCGCAGACGGACAGCCTCCCCCCGCTCCCTGATGCGGCACTCCTCGCTGATCCCGTTTTTGCCCGCCCTGGATTTGCCGAGGTAGCAATACCCTACCTCAACCGAACGCGCTATCGCTTGGCGCTTTCCGTCGATCCCGTTCGCGGAAGGATCGCAGGACGAGCAGAGGTTATTTTCGTCAACCACAGCGGTGTCCCCCTCAGCAATGTCATATTCCGGCTCTACCCCAACCATCCCACACACGGGGCGCGGACGATGACCATTCAGAGCGTCACCCTTGATGGCAGCCCCACCAGTGGGCAAACGCTTGACTCCGATCAGACCATCTACGAGATACGCTTGGCTGTTCCTCTTGCAGTGGGGGGGACGGCAATCTTTCTGTTTGACTACACAATCACCCTGCCTGGCGCGGGCTTTTTCTATGTTTCTGAGCCGTTTCCGATGGTTGCCGTCTACGATTCGAGCGGCTGGCGCACCGAGGTGGCGACGAATGGGCTGGATTACGCCTACAGTGAGTCGGCGCTCTATGCGGTGAACCTTCGCGCCCCCACCGATGTGAATACATGGTTTGTAGGGCAGTTGAAAGCATCACAACCCTACGAGGATGGCACATCAACCTACACGATTGTGACCGGACCCGTCCGCAACTTCATCCTGATTCAGGCGCGGGGATGGGGATCCTTTGAACTTAGCGGGGGTCCTGTACCGGTGCGCGTCCTTTATGCCGGAAACCAAGAAACCGCTCAACAGATTGCCACCATTGCGCGGGATGTGTTCACCTTTTTCGAGGCAAATTTTGGCGGCTATCCCTACGCTGGGTTTGACGTGGTGATCATGCGCTTTCCAAGCGGCGGCGAGGAATACCCAGGGCTGGTGTTCATCAACAATGAACGCAATGCCGCCTATTGGCGCTTCATCGCCGCGCACGAGGTTGCCCATCAGTGGTTCTATGGCATTGCGGGCAATGATACCCTTCGCCATGCGTGGCTGGATGAAAGCCTTGCCCAGATTGCCGGCTACCTGTTTTACCTAAAAACAGAGTATGCCGGGGCAGGCAGCGCAGCGACCTATTGGCAAAGCATCCTCACGTGGTACAACCGGATTGTCACCGTTCGTCCGATTGATACGCCGCTTGACCAGTACCGCGATTTCGCTGACTACATGAGTACCACCTATGGCGGGGGCGCGGTTTTTCTGCGGGATTTGGCAGAGCATATGGGCGTGGACGCCTTCATCGATGGACTGCGCGACTATGTGCGGGAGGTCAATTTGGGCATCGGCACTCCCTGTCAGTTTTACGGGGCAATGCAGCGCCAAATAGGGATCGATCTGCGGGAGATGTTCGCCGCACGGGTGGGGATCACCTGTTAACCCCCATGTCGGAAACAGACTCCTTTCAGCGCAACCTGAGCCTTCTCCGTTGGCTGAATTTTCTAAGTGATTTTCGCCTGTATACGCCCGTCGCCATTGTCTATTTTTCAACGGTGGCGGGATCGTTCGCCCTCGGCATGAGCATTTTCTCCATGATTATGCTCGCCGGAGCCTTTTTTGAAGTCCCCACAGGCATCCTTTCGGATCGGGTTGGGCGGCGTTGGACGGCATGTTTTGGGGCGCTTGCCAGCATGGGTGGTGTCCTGTGTTATGCGCTCGGCAGCGCCTACCTGATCCTTCTGGTAGGGGCTGTGTTGGAGGGGCTGGCGCGGGCGTTTTTCAGCGGCAACAACGACGCCCTGCTTTACGACACCCTCGCTGAAAGCGGGCAAGAAACCACCTTTCAAACATGGCATGGGAAAGTGAGCGCCATGTATCAGATGGCGTTGGGTGTCTCGGCGCTGATCGGCGGTGTGTTGGCGGGCATTTCCCTTGCAGCGACGTTCTGGCTAACCGTGATTCCGCAAGCGCTGTGCGTTGTGGTCACCCTTCGTCTTGTTGAGCCAAAGGTAGCGAAACGCCATACCACATCTCCCTTTGCCCATTTGGGGGAGGCAATCGCCGCGTTTAGGGCAAACCCTCGTCTGCGGGCGGTCAGTTTGGCGTCGATTCTCGGGTTTGCCTTGGGGGAGACGGCACATCAATTCCGCCCGGCGCTCTATGCGCGGCTGCTGCCGGAGTGGGCGATTGGCGCAGCGCGGACGACGGCACATGCGGCGGCGGCGAGCAGTTTTTACTTCGCAGGCGGGTTGATTGCCCGTTTTGGGGCATACCGCATCCTGATCACAGGGATCATTCTGAATGCCGTGATGACGCTCACCGCGCTGCTCTTTCAGGGGACGCTCTCCCCGTTCCTGATCAGCAGCACCTCCATCTTCTTCGGGGTAAGTATGGTCGCCACAACGGGACTCAAACAGCGTGAATTCACCGATGCGCAGCGGGCGACCATGGGATCGTTGAATGCCTTTGCGGGGAGCATCGTCATGGCGCTAGCTGCCTTTGCTGCCGGGGTGGTGGCAGACCGCATCGGGGTGACGGCGACCTTGATCGGGATTGAATTGCTTGCCATTGGAATCATCGCTCTGTATCGGCGGGCATTTGTTGTTGGGGGTGAACCCCGCCCCCCCGTGATACCCTCTTAGAATGACGTCAACGCTACCCAACACGGGGCAACCATGTTGTGGTATAGGGGTCAACAGCCAAAGTAGATTGAAGAGATACCTATGGCTCAACTCGAACAGTTGCAACGCAGTATTCAGGTAAACGGTATTGTCCCACAACAAACAGTCACTCTGATTGATGTGGAGTGGAGCGGCTTGAATGCCGTGACGGTGGTCTATCGTCGCAGTGATGGCAAAGTGGGCGATACGCTACTCTATCGGGAAAATGAAGCGGAACTGGAGATTGTCCAAGCCGAACGGCTCTGGGCGTTCGACGTGGATGGGGCGCGGCTGCGTCTGGTTTCGGAAGCCTATCGCATTCACCTCGCTCATCTGTTTGATCCGATTCTGGCTGTCCATACCTCGTTGATTGAGCCACTACCGCACCAGATCACCGCTGTGTACGACGAAATGCTCACCCGCCAACCGCTGCGCTTTTTGCTGGCAGATGATCCCGGTGCCGGTAAGACCATCATGGCAGGATTATTGGTGCGTGAGTTGGTCGTGCGCGGGGACGTGCGGCGCTGCCTGATCTGCACGCCGGGCAGCCTAACCGAACAGTGGCAAGATGAACTCTGGGCGAAATTTCAGCTTGATTTCACGATCATGACCCGTGACATGGCGGAAACCTCGCGGAGCGGAAATCCCTTTGCCGATCACGACCTCGTGATTGTCCGGCTCGACCAGTTAAGCCGCAGTGACGAATTGCAGGCGAGACTTCAACAAACCGATTGGGATTTGGTGATCTGCGACGAAGCTCATAAGATGTCAGCATCGTTCTTCGGCGGCGATCTGAAGGAGACGAAGCGCTACCGGCTGGGAAAGCTGTTGGGCAAAGTGACGCGCCACTTCTTGCTAATGACCGCCACACCGCATAACGGTAAGGAAGAAGATTTCCAGTTGTTCCTCGCGCTGCTGGATGCAGATCGCTTCGAGGGGCGTTTCCGCGATGGGGTGCATCAGGTGGATGCCTCCGACCTGATGCGGCGCATGGTCAAGGAGAAGTTGCTGAAGTTCGACGGCAAGCCCTTATTTCCAGAGCGCAAAGCCTACACGGTCAATTACACGCTCTCGCCCGAAGAAGATGTGCTGTATGAGGCGGTGACAGAATACGTCCGCCAGGAATTCAACCGGGCAGAACAGCTTGAAAACGATGGGCGTAAAGGAACAGTCGGTTTCGCGCTGACCATTCTCCAGCGGCGGCTGGCATCGTCGCCGGAAGCCATCTACCAATCGCTGAAACGCCGCCGCGAACGTCTGGAAAAGCGCTTGAAAGAAATTCAGCTAACCCGCCAGCAAATTGTTACGAATGAGTCCGTTTATGATGCTGATTACTGGGACGATTTTGAGGACGCACCGGATGCGGAAATCGAAGCTCTCGAAGCCGAGTTGATAGACAGTGCCACCGCTGCCCGAACGGTAGAAGAACTCGAAACGGAAATCATCAGCCTTCGCGATCTTGAAACGCAGGCGCTGCGTGTGCGGCGCAGTGGTCATGACCGCAAGTGGAACGAACTGCTCAAGCTGCTGCAAGACACACCGGAAATGCAGCGCTTACAAGGCGGACAACGCAAGCTGGTGATCTTCACCGAACACCGCGACACCTTGAATTACCTGCTGAATCGGCTGTCTACCCAGATTGGACGCGCCGAAGCGATTGTCACCATTCATGGAGGTATCCGGCGTGAAGACCGCCGTGATGTGGAAGACCGCTTTCGCAATGATCCTGACGTGTTGATCCTTCTGGCGACGGATGCGGCGGGCGAGGGCATCAACCTGCAACGCGCACACCTAATGGTCAACTACGATTTGCCCTGGAATCCGAACCGCCTTGAGCAGCGTTTTGGGCGTATTCACCGCATTGGACAGGCCGAGGTTTGCCATCTGTGGAATCTCGTTGCTGGCGAAACCCGCGAGGGCGCGGTTTACCAACGTTTGCTCAAGAAGTTGGAGGCTGAACGTCATGCGCTGGATGGGCAGGTCTTTGACGTACTGGGGAAGCTGTTTCAGGAGACACCGCTGCGAAAATTGCTGGTGGATGCGGTGCGCTATGGCGACGATCCAGCGGTTCGCGCCCGTTTAGAACAGGCGGTAGATAACGCCACAGACCGTGAACGGGTACGCGATCTGCTGGAACACCAATCGCTGGTGACGAACAGTATGGATGTCAGCCAAGTTATGCGCATCCGCGAAGAGATGGAACGGGCAGCAGCTCGCCGCTTGCAGCCGTTCTACATCAAAGCCTATTTCTTACAGGCATTTGAATACTTTGGCGGCACGATCCATGAGCGCGAAAGCGGGCGTTACACGATTAACAATGTGCCCGCCATCATCCGCAACCATGCGAAGGAACGCGGATTCGGCGCTGTTTTGCCCAAATATGAGCGCATCTGTTTTGAGAAAGCGTTGATTCATCTGCCGGACAAGCTACCAGCGACCTTTGTCTGTCCCGGGCACCCGCTGCTCGATGCGACGATCAGCCTGATGCTGGTACGCGAACGAGACACCCTCAAACATGGCGGGATATTGGTCGATGAAACCGACCCCGGTCAGACGCTGCGCATCCTGTTCTACTTGGAGCAGGCAATTCAGGATGCCACGCCGATGAAGTCCGGTGAACAGCGCACCATCTCCCGCGAAGTCCATTTTGTGGAGATTGACAGCGCGGGTAACGTGCGCGAAGCCGGAGGCGCACCGTATTTGGACTATCGCCCATCTACGCCTGATGAAATGGCGCAGATTAGGCATCTGCTCGACCACGATTGGTTGAAGGGTGAGAACCTCGAACGCCGTGCGGCAGATTATGCTGTCGAACATCTCGTCCCGCCCCATCTGAAACGGGTACAAGCGCGGCGACTTGAACTGATCGACAAAACCGAGGCGGCGGTGCGGGAACGCCTGACGAAAGAAATCAACTATTGGGATGCGCGTACTAATGAACTCCGCGCCCAAGAGCAAGCGGGAAAAATGAATGCCAGAGTGAACAGCGCACGCGCTCAGGAACGGGCAGAACGGCTGGCGGAGCGCCTGGAACAGCGTAAGATGCAGCTTGCACAGGAGCGCCAGATTTCCGCCGCGCGGCCCATCGTCGTCGGTGGGGCATTGATTATCCCGATTGGCTTGCTGCTGGGTGAGAACACACCGCCGGAAATTCTTGATCGCCGCATCACCGAGCAAATCGCCATGCGTGCCGTGATGGACGCCGAAGTTGCGCTGGGAAATCATCCCCGTGATGTGAGCGCCCAGAATCTTGGCTATGACATCGAAAGCCGTGACGGGCAGACCGGACGGCTCCGATTCATCGAAGTAAAAGGGCGACGCGCCGGTGCAGAGACCGTCACCCTCACGTATAATGAATTGTATCGAGCGTTGAACAGTCCCGAAGCCTTCATACTGGCGCTGGTGGAGGTTGAATCCGTAGGGGCAACACGTGAGTTGCCCGCAGGCAAACAGCCGCGATATGTGCGAAACTATCCGTTCCGCGAACCCGATCCGCTGGCATTCAGCGTCAATTTCAATCTCAGAGAACTGCTGAGTATGAGTGAGGAGCCGAACTGATGGCAACTATTGCGAACATGACATTCGATGACTTGAAGCAGCTTATTCTCGATCTGATGGAGGAGCGTCGCTTAAGCTATTTATTTGGCGATTTCGATATGGACGAAAGTGATCTCGCTATTGAGGATGAGCCGGACAACCGCACTCTGGAAGAAGTGTTTGCTTCGGTAGAACAAAACCGCTGGACACCACCAGCCGGATCGCCAACGCCGACGGAAATGCTGCGCCAGAACCGGGATGAACACTGATGCTCTATATCGTGGATGCCAGCGTCGTCGCTGAATTTCTCATCACCGGACCGCACACCCCAAACGCCCAGGCGTTTTTCAAAGGCGCGCTGAACGGCGATCTCTTCACTGTACCTGAACTGGCGCTGAGTGAATGTACCAACGTCATCTGGCAGGCGGTGCGTTTTCGAGGGATGCCGTCCGCGCAGGCGCTTCAGGCACTACGTGATCTCAAAGCCCTGCCGTTGAAACGCGCGCCGACCAAAGCCGTGTTAGGCACCGCGCTGGCAATTGGATTGAAGCACAACCTGGCGATCTACGACTCGCTGTACATTGCCCTGGCGCTGCGAAGCAAGAATGCTTTCGTGACCCTCGATGCCAAGCAAATCCGTGCAGCTACAGCCGAAGGTGTGACCGTAATCCCCATCACGAATTTCAAGTAGAGAAAACCTATGACCCCCCGCAAAAAACTGATCGAGGTGGCGCTGCCACTGGAAGCCATCAATATCGCTAGCGCCCGCGAAAAATCGATCCGGCACGGACACCCCTCCACGCTGCATCTGTGGTGGGCGCGACGACCTTTAGCCGCTGCTCGTGCGGTGATTTTTGCCTCGCTGGTCGATGATCCTGACGATCCCGGCGCGCTGCCCGCCTTTGTCGATGCCTGCAAAATATTGGACGGCAAAGCGTTCGGCTATGAGAACAAAAATGTCCATGCCAATGGCGATACGCCGCGTATGCGCCTGTTTGACTTCATGGAGCGCTTAGTCCAGTGGGAAAGCACGACGAACGAGGCGATCCTAAACAAAGCCCGCCAGTTGATTCAGATTGCCACCGAAGGCAACCCCCCACCGCTGCTTGATCCCTTTGCTGGCGGTGGCAGTATTCCACTGGAAGCGCAGCGACTCGGTCTCGAAGCACACGCCAGCGACCTGAATCCTGTTGCGGTAATGATTAACAAGGCGCAGATTGAAATCCCCCCACGTTTTGCCAACATGCCGCCGGTGAACCGGCGAGGTCAGGCTGACCTGTTTGCCCCCACCCCTAGCCCCTCCCCCATTGAGAGGGAGGGGAATGATCGGTGGGAGATTTCGCCGGAATTGGAACGGCGTATGCAAGCAGTGGCGCGTGAACTTAGGAAGAACCCAACCCGCGCTGAAAAACGACTGTGGGAAGCCATTCGGAAAAATCAGATAGATGGGCGTAAATTCCGGCGGCAGGTTGCCATCGGCGCATTTGTCATGGATTTTTATTGCTCTTCGGAGCGCCTCGCTGTCGAGGTTGATGGTCCCATTCATGATAACCAGCAGGAAGCGGATAGGGTGCGTCAGGAATTGATCGAATCCCTTGGCATTCGTTTTGTGCGCCTGACCAACGACGAGATAGAGCGCAACTTGCAAGCGTCTGTCGCCAAAATCCGCGCGGCGTTCTTCCCCCACCCTCAATCCCTCCCCCACCCTCAATCCCTCCCCCAAAATGAGGGAGGGAAGCCTAATCTCCCCTCCCCCCCTGTGGAGTTTCTCCCCTCCCTCCCTGGGGGGGAGGGGTCGGGGGTGGGGGGGCAAGACACCACCTATCGCGGCGCAGCCGGACTCGCCGCCGATGTGCGTTATTACGGTGAATGGATGCGCGAAAGGGCATGGGAAAGAATTGGGCATCTGTACCCGACGCATAACGGCGAAACGGTGATCGCGTGGCTGTGGGCGCGGACGGTGAAATGTCCAAATCCGGCATGTGGCGCACAAATGCCTTTAGTAAGCACATTCGAACTGAGCAAGAAACCAAAACGAAAAGCATGGATTGAACCCGTCATCGATAAAGTTACAAAAACAGTTCAGTTTAATGTTCGGATGGGTGAAGGAAAAGCTCCAGAGGCATCTAAAGTTGGGCGCGGCGCAAAATTTCGATGTCTTGTCTGTGGTGAAACTGCGCCAGATCAGCATATCAAAGATGAAGGTATGGCAAATCGCACGGGTAGTCAATTGATGGCAGTTGTTACTGAGGGCACAAATGGACGTAATTATTACAGTCCAACGCCTCAACAAGAGGCAATTGCAAATCAAGCGCAACCCCAAGATTATCCAACGGCAGCATTACCTTACGAGCCGCGTGCAATCTGGTGCACCCTCTATGGATTAGACACATTTGACAAACTCTTCACCCCGCGCCAACTCGTCGCTTTGACCACCTTCAGCGATCTTGTGCATGAGGCACGCGCCCAAGTCCACGCCGATGCGCTTGCCGCCGGACTGCCGGACGACGGCATCCCCCTGCGCGACGGTGGGCGCGGCGCGCTGGCATATGCGGAGGCGGTTGGGGTGTATTTGGCGTTTGCGGTGGATAGAAGCGTAAATTACGGGTCTGCCGTTTGCTCATGGGATAATAGTCCCAAGATGGAAGGGGTACGAAACACTTTTGCTCGTCAGGCAATTCCAATGATATGGGATTTCGCAGAGGGCAACCCTTTCAGCGCATCCAGTGGAAATTATCTAAATAACGTTAATTGGGTGGCAAATGCAATAACCTTTCTCTCGTGTGTTATGGGTGGCAGAGTACGGCAGGTAGATGCATCCCATTTGACTTCTGACATTAAAGTTCTTTCCACCGATCCACCCTATTATGACAACATCGGTTACGCGGACTTATCCGATTTTTTCTATGTGTGGATGCGTAAAGCCCTGAAAGATACCTATCCCGACCTGTTCAGCACGATGCTTGTCCCCAAAGCGCCGGAACTGATCGCCAGTCCCTACCGTCACGGCGGGAGCAAAGAGGCGGCAAACGCCCATTTTGAAGGCGGGATGCTCCAGACGTTCTCCAATATCCGCCGTTTTGCCTCGCCCGCTTATCCGCTGACGGTCTATTACGCCTTCAAACAGCAAAATTCCGAGGCGGCGGACGATGATGATGGTGGGGGCATGGGTCGTAGGGGCATGATGCATCATGCCCCTACGGATACCGATGGCATCCCCGATGACGAGAACGCCAATGACGCCCCGGCGCAACTACAAAGCTCCACCGGCTGGGAGACGATGCTCAGCAGTCTCATTGAGGCGGGCTTTAGCATTGATGGCACATGGCCCATACGAACTGAGTTGAGCAACCGCATGCTTGGTTCAGGGACAAACGTCCTCGCCTCGTCCATCGTCCTTGTTTGCCGCCCGCGCCCAGAGGATGCACCGACCACCAGCCGCCGCGCCTTCCTCGATGCACTGCGCCGTGAGCTGCCCGCCGCGCTTAAAGAGATGCAATCGGGCAACATCGCCCCCGTTGACCTCGCACAAGCGAGCATCGGTCCGGGCATGGCAATTTATTCCCGCTATGCCAAGGTGCTGGAAGCCGATGGTTCACCCATGAGTGTCCGCGCTGCGCTGGGGCTGATTAATCAGGAACTGGATGCCTATCTCGCCGAGCAGGACGGCGAGATTGACGCAGATACACGCTTTGCCGTGTCGTGGTTCGAGCAGTTCGGCTTCAACGAAGGCGAGTTTGGCTTGGCTGATGTGTTGGCGCGGGCGAAAAATACCAGCGTGGCAGGGGTTGAAACGGCGGGCGTCGTGCAATCTGGGCGCGGGAAGGTCAGGCTTATCCATTGGAAAGAGTACGATCCCGGCGCCTATGATCCGCAGTCTGACAAACGGGCGACGGTCTGGGAAGCGACCCACCATCTGATTGAACGGCTGAACAGTCACGGCGAAGAAGGGGCGGCGCGGCTCATGAACCGGATGAATCGGGACGTTCTGGGCGAGGCGCGTAATCTCGCCTATCGGCTGTACAATATTTGCGAACGGAAAGGGTGGGCAGACCATGCGCGGGATTACAACACGTTGGTCATTCAGTGGGTGGGTGTCGCCGAACGTGGGGCGGGGATCCGGCGGGCAGAGGACGCGAATCTCAACACCCACCAAAATACATTATTCGATCTGTAGGGGCATGATGCATCATGCCCCAACGTCGCTGCCGGATCATCCTGCGATAACGGCAATCCACGATGCCCAACCATGTGCATGGGATAATCGTCATGGTGGATATGATGGTGGGGGCATGGCATTGGTGTTGGGGCATGGCATGTTGGGGCATGATGCATCATGCCCCTACGTCGTTGCCGGATCATGCCGCGATAACGGCAATCCGCGATGCCCAATCATATCCAATGGGGTTAATCGATGAATACCAACCATCATCGTCGTTCTATCCGCCTGAAACATTACGATTATGCCCAAAACGGGGCGTATTTCGTCACAATCTGTACGCATGAACGGCGGTGTTTCTTTGGAACAATACGTGATGGGGAAATGATGGTCAATGCATGGGGGCAGATTGTGATCGAGGAATGGGAACAAACGGCGATTTTACGCCCCAATGTGGCATTGGATGCGTTTGTGGTTATGCCCAATCATGTGCATGGGATAATCGTCATGGTGGATGATGGTAGGGGCATGATGCATCATGCCCCTACGGATCATGCCCCTACACAACCGCCCGATCATGCCCCGCCCAAACGTGAATTTTCCAAGCCGATTGCACAATCGTTGTCCACGATTATTGGGACATTCAAAGCGGCCGTCACCCGCCGCATCAACCGTCTGCCAAACGCATCCGGTCATTCCATCTGGCAGCGCAACTATTACGAACACATCATCCGCAATGACGACGACCTGATCCGCATTCGAGAATACATCGAAACGAATCCATCTCGGTGGCAGCAAGACAGCCTGTTTTCAAACTAAGAGGATTTATCATGGCGAAAAGCAATCGTGACCGCATTGGGGACATCATGGACACGCTCAAGGGTGGGCTTGGTCGCTTCGTTGTCGATGAATACCGCAGTGTCTACAAAGACGCCTTTGCCCACGAAATCGATGCGGTGTTGACGACGAGTGCCTATGAACTCCCCCGCAGTGCCTTCAACAGCCTCGACGCGCTGATCGGGCAGCTCGACATTCACAACCTTCTCAAATTAATCTGGCAGCGTTGGAATGATGTTTTTCGCCTAAAACTTGGGCAATCGGAACGTAATTATGTCAGCGAATTGATGACAGCCCGCAACGACTGGGCGCACCAAAAAGCCTTTGACAACGACACCGCCTACCGCATTGCCGATACAGCCGCTCGGCTGCTTCAAGGGGTTGGCGCCGTGAGAGAGGCAAACCATACCCGCGAAATTGCTACGGAACTGCTGCGCCTTCGTTTTGATGCGGAGGCAAAACAAGCCGTAAGAGCAACGGAGGAAGTCCCCGTGATTCGCACCACACCAGCCGGATTGCGTCCCTGGCGGCTGGTGGTCACACCGCATCCTGATGTTGCCAGCGGGCGCTACATCTTGGCGGATTTCGTTGCCAATATCGCTGATGTGAAAGCAGGAAAGGCCGCCTCTGAATATGGCGATCCGCACGAGTTCTTTCGCCGCACCTACCTCACCGAAGGGCTGCTATCACTGCTGGTGGCAGCCGTCCGGCGCTTGAGCGGTCAGGGCGGCGATCCAGTCGTGCAGCTTCAAACGGCATTCGGCGGCGGTAAAACGCACAGCCTGTTAGCGCTCTACCACCTGTTTAGCGGTGCCATTGGGTTTTCCGAAATCCCGGGCGGTGAACACATTCTCAAAGAGGTGGGACAGATTGACGACAGAATCACGGCGAATCGCGTTGTCATTGTGGGGACGGCATTCAGTGCGACAGAACCGCGTGTCTATGCGGACGTAACCACCCATACGATGTGGGGCGATATTGCCTATCAATTGGGCGGCGCAAACGCCTACAAAGTGATTGAAAATGCCGATCTGACCGCCGTTGCCCCTGGCTCCGATACGTTGGTCACACTGCTGGAGGATTACGGACCGGCGCTGATCATGATCGATGAGTTGGTCGCCTTTGCCCGTAATTTACCGCTCACCACAGCAGAGCGCATCGCGGCAGGTACATTCGACTCCACGATGACCTTTTTTCAGAATCTCACCGAAGCGGTCAAACGGTCTAGCGATTCGATGCTGCTGGTGTCCATTCCCGAATCTGAAAATGAGATCGGCGGTGAACTGGGCAAACAGGCGCTGGACACCCTTGCCAAAACGATTGGACGGATGGAGTCTATCTGGAAACCAGTGACGGCAATCGAGAGCTTTGAGATTGTGCGCCGCCGCCTGTTCACGACTGAGATCGACTATCCGGCACGCGATGCGGTGGTCAATGCCTTCACCGAAATGTATCGCACAAACAAAGGTGAATTCCCCTCCGGCGCATCTGAAGCTGGCTATGCCATCCGTATGAAGTCTGCCTACCCTATTCACCCAGAGTTGTTTGATCGGTTGTACCAAGATTGGTCAACCTTGGATCGCTTTCAGCGCACACGCGGCGTGCTGCGCCTTATGGCAACGGTCATTCACAAACTTTGGCAAGACAATGACCAATCGCTGCTGATTATGCCAGCGAGCATTCCGCTGTGGGCATCGGGTGTTCGCAACGAAATGCTGCGTTACCTGCCGGAGACGTGGCCCGCCATTGTTGATGCAGACATTGACGGCGATGATGCCAAACCCTTCCAACTGGACAAGAGCGTGCCTACTATCGGTAAATATATGGCGAGTCGGCGCATGGCACGGAGCATCTTCGTGGGTTCTGCGCCTTCCGTAGCGGGGCAGACGGTTCGTGGGGTAGAAGAAGTGAGAATTCGTCTGGCAACGGTGCAGCCGGGGGAACCGCTGCCTGTTTTCAATGACGCCCTTCACCGCATGAGCCAGCAGTTGACCTACCTTTACACTGATGGCAGCCGCTACTGGTATGACACCCGCCCAACCGTCAATCGTATGGCGCAAGATCGGGCGCAGAACATCAATCCTGATTGGGTCTATCAGGAGGCGATTGACCGTCTGCGTGGGGTGAAATACCGCCGCGAGGATTTTTCTGCCGCACACATCGCCCCTCAGAGTTCTGGGGATGTGGCTGACGAATGGCGAACACGGGTGGTCGTCCTTGACCCGAACTATAGTCACAAAAAAGGCAATGGTGGCTCGGAAGCGCAGCGTGCCGCGCAGGAAATCCTTGAAAATCGCGGGAGTTCGCCCCGTCTCTATCGTAATATGCTGGTATTCATTGCCCCTGATGCCAATGACGCTGAGGCATGGGAGAAGGCGCTGCGCGAATATCTGGCATGGAAGTCTATTAAAGACGAAGCTGAACCGCTCAACCTGGATGCTCAACAGCGTAAGCAGGTCGATGCCAACTGCAAACGCACCGAGGAAACACTGCTCGTTCGGTTGCAGGAAACCTATAGCTGGCTGATTGTTCCTGTGCAGCCTGAGCCAACGGGACCGATTGACTATCAGGCACATCGCATTGCAGGGCAAGACAGCTTTTATGATCGGGCTGCTCAGAAACTGCGCCAGAGCGAAATGCTCATCCCGCGCTGGTCGCCGGATAATTTACGCATGGAGCTTGACCGTTATCTATGGCGCGACCAGCCGCATCTGGGACTGAAGCAGCTTTGGGAGTATCTTGCTCGCTACTGTTATCTGCCCCGGCTTTACAATGAGGAAGTACTGCTGGGAGCCGTAAGGGATGGTGTCGCCCGCCCCGATGCACCGTTCGGCTATGCGACGATGGTGAGCTTAGACGGGGTCTATAAAGGTCTCGCTTTCGGTCAGCCAACATCGAGTGTTTATTTCGATGAGAACGCCGTACTAGTGCGCCCTGAAATCGCTCAAAAACAGATTGATAGCCAGAAACAGCAAACTATACAGCCGTTAACCACCCCTTCTTCTGAACGTTCCCAAGCACCCAGTGTATCCTCCACACCGCCAAAACCGAGGCTGACAACACGCTTTCACGGGACGGTTTCACTTAACCCGCAGCGCATCAACAAAGATATGGGGACAATTGTGGAGGAGATCATCCAACGTCTCACCAGCCTGACGGGTACAGATGTTGAAATCACCCTTGAAATCAGCGCCGAACGCTCTGCCGGATTCGAGGATGCAACAATCCGAACGATCAACGAGAACAGCCGCACGTTGAAGTTCAAGAGTCACGGCTTTGAGGGAGAGTAGAGGGTGAACGCGCAGAGGCGGCGCAGCTTACGCCGCCTCTGTATGTGTTGGCTGGGGGACCAGGACTCGAACCTAGAACAACAGGGCCAGAACCTGACGTTTTGCCGATTAAACTATCCCCCAAGATACGCTAAGTGTATCATGGGAGCGGCGGCTGAACAAGGGTCGGATGCTGATCCGACTATTTCCCTTACGGAAAGACCACCCGCACAAGCTCATAGGCTTCTGGCTGCGGGTTTTCGGAAAGATGCGCCCACAGCGCGTAGACCTCCCCATCGCGGTAGGCAACCGTCGTCGCGGGATGTTTTTTCGCCTCGCCCGTCATCGTCGCTGTTGCCCACGCATCATCACTTTCCAAGCGAATTACCCGCCCACTAGAAACGCCGATCAGCACCCCCTCAGGCGTCAAAATCAGCCCATCAAAGCGTTCAGCTTGCCGAAGGGTTACCTCGGTGACAACGGGCGCTGCCTCCAAAGTAATCTTGTAAAGTTTCCCGCCTCCAGCAAGGGCAACTAAGAGATACCCATCAGGGTGAGCAACGATTCCGTTCAACCCCAAAAAGGGATTTTGGAAGCGAGCATCTTTCACAAACAAAGACGCCTCTCCATTGGGGGTTACCTTGTAAATATGGGGTTGGGTCGAGTCCGTGACGTAGGCGTTTCCCTCCCCATCAACGGCGACATCGTTGGCAAAGTGGCGCGATTCCCCGCCAATTTTCGTCAGATCAACGAGGTGCAGCCGTTCGCCCGTCTTTAAATCATAGATGCCGAGGGCGATTTTTGTTTTTGCTAAGGGATTGGTGAACGCCTCCCGTTCCGAACTGCATACCAGCAGGCGTCCCCCTTTGGCGTCAACCTCAATGCCAACGGCGACTTTCACTGCATCATCCTCTACCAGTGGAGTGGCTACCCCCTCATCGGTGATGGCATAAACCTTGCCATTTCCCAATGAGCCAACGAGGAACTGTCCGGCGGCGGCATCCCATTCAACGCCTTCCGGGTTCAAATCCGGCTGGCGAATCATAATCAGATCAGGGTATTTATTGCAGTACCCTCACTGGTTGGGCTGCAACCAGCCTTCTTACAAGAAGGACGGGCATCGTTCGTTTACCCCTTGATCACCACCCCCTAGCCCATCGGCAAGTATATCGTGATAAGCAGGGCTGTCAACCACTAAGGGAGCAATCCCCTTGAAAAATGCTGTAGGCTCTTGTGCGGCGCTTGGGGAAGCCACACATACCATCATCATCAGGCTAACTGTAAGTAGCATCAACAGGCGTCTAAAAGGGTTCATCAGGACATCCTTATCCGTTTGATCCGTTCAAAAATGCCAAGATCAACTGATTCACCTCGTCGGGGCGCTCTTGCTGAACAAAATGCCCACCGCCCGGGAGGTAGATCAGATCGCAGCCGGGGGCAAATTTGCGCGATGCCTCCGCCGCACTCCGATCAACAACAGGATCGGGATCGCCCCAGATAATGCGCGTTGGCATTTTCAAGATCAAATCACGCTTGGCAACCTTACCGAGTGTGCGAAAGGCAATCCGATACCAATTCAACGAGCCGTTGAGCGCTCCGGGTTGTTTCCACGCCACCTTAAAATACTCGATTTCTTCCGGGGTGACGGTGCTAACCGACTTTAGGGTATCCACCAACGCCTTGTAATTGCGCATGGCAAGAAGCGCCTCTGGAAGTGCCGGAAGTTGGAAAAAAAGCATGTACCAACTTTTTAGCAATTGGCGCGGGCTGCTGCGCAGCATCTTCGCCATGACCAACGGGTGCGGGACATTGCAAATGACCACCTTTTCAACCATCTCTGGGTGGTATGCCCCCATGATCCACGCCACGCCCCCGCCCCAGTCATGCCCAACGACGAAGGCTTTTTCCTTTCCTAACGCGGTGATCACCCCTGCTGCATCGTTGCTTAGGGTGATCAGGTCGTAGGGTGGTTTCTTCTCGGTCAGGTTATAGCCGCGCTGGTCGGGCGCTGCCACCCGATAGCCCGCCGCTGCCAGCGCCTTGATCTGGTGACGCCAACTGTACCAAAATTCGGGAAAGCCATGCAGCAGCAAGACGAGTGGCGCATCGGGATCGCCTTCTAAGGCAACGTTCATTGTCAGGTCGCCAACGCGAATCGTCTCTGTATGGAAATCTGTTGGGGCGAGAATAGAATGTGCCATTAGGTGCAGCCTCCTCAAGAGGGGGAAGTATATAAACTGCACCGATTATAATGTGTTGGTCAGCACAAGGGGGAAACTATCCTGATATTGGATGAATAGTTTCTATGCAATGCTTGAAAGGGATGGGGGATCGGTGTACAGTTGCTACCCAATAGGCACGTCATGGATTTTAAGTTCAGGGTATGACTAGGCGACCACCCCAATACCGACGGCACGTTTACCAGATTGATAACCGCACTGGCTATAGCACCTACAACAGCCGTCTGCGTCCGCGACGCGGGCGTGGTGAGGGTGTTATGTGGGGTTGTTTGTTCCTCGGTGTGCTGCTGTGCGTCGGGATGTGCGCCCTCACCGTTGTTCTGACGCCAATTGCTTTTCGCCAGCTTTCTCCAGAGTGGCAAGATCGTGCTGCCCGCTATTTGCCCGTCTTGCGCGTCTTTTTGCCAACGGAAGTTCCCGGCGTTCAGGCGCTGCCCACCCTTGACCCCGCCCGTGCAACGGCTGCGGCTGGTTTCACCATTGATCTGGCGGGCGCTCCTATCGCCACCCTTGCCCCCGGCGTGACGCCTTCTGCGGTTCTGGGAGCAACCCCCATTGGGATGCCGGGGATCATCACCATGACGCCCGTCACCCGTCCCACGGCAACCACCGCCCCCCTTCCTGCAAATTTTTACGTCCCCAGGGCGAAACGGGTTGCCCAATTATGGAACAACTGCGGTCCGGCAAATTTAGTGCAGGCAATGTATGTTCTCGGCGTAGACACGCGCCAGGAAGACACTGCCGCCTGGCTGAAGCCAAACACCGATGATGCCAACGTCAGCCCCTGGCAAATGGCGCAATATGTCAACGAGCAAACTGGACTCCGCGCCCTTGTGCGCACAAACGGCTCTATCGACCTGATGAAGCGCTTGCTTTACGCCGGGGCGGGGGTGATTCTTGAGACAGGGTTAATCCACAAGGATGATGGCAGTTGGTTGGGGCATTACGTGACACTCGTTGGGTGGGACGATCTCAGTGCCTATTTCTTTGGCTTGGATACCTTTGAGGAAAATGGTTCTGATGGGCGCGGCGTGCGCGAAAATTACGCTGATCTTGACCAGCGCTGGAAACACTTCAACCGTGTCTATCTCGTCATCTATCCCCCTGAACAAGCGACTCACATTCAAGATATTCTGGGGACGGCATTTGACGAACGCCAAAACCATGTGGAGGCACTGGAAAAAGCCTTTTTAGAGACACAGTATAACCCCAACGATATGTATGCGTGGTTCAACATTGGGACGAATCTGGTGGCGCTAGGGCGCTACGAAGAAGCAGCAATCGCCTACGACAAGGCACGCTATCTTGGGGGTGGGCTACCCTGGCGGATGATGTGGTATCAGTTCGGTCCTTTCAAGGCATATTACATGGCGGGCGATTACAAAACCGTCCTCGAACTCGCCAACAACGTGATCAACAGTTCTAAACGGATTTTCATTGAAGAAGCCTACTACTATCGCGGACTGGCATCCGCCGCAGTAGGTATTCGCGCCCAAGCCACCTCCGATTTGGAACGCACGCTACAATTGAACCCAAATTTTGCACCAGCCCAAAGCGCCCTTGCTGAGTTGCGCAGCGGCGTAATTCCTGTCCCGGAGACGTTGTAATTATGATCTATACCTACCGTTCCTTTGCTGGCGAAAGCGACCTTCCCAAACTTGCCCAACTGCTGACAGATTGCGAAATCGTTGATCAAATGGGGGTGCGGCGTACTGCCGAGGAACTGCGCGTCCAGTTTTTCGCCCCCACCCTTGATCCTGAACACGATGTCCGGCTTTGGGAAAACCCAGAGGGCGTCGTCATTGCCTATGGCGTGATCGAAATTGATGTCGCCACCGATGAGATCACGGGTACTCTTCGCTGGCGGGTGCGCCCCGACCACCGTGAGCATTGGCTGGATGACGATGTAATCCGGTGGGGGGAGGCACGCCTCTGTGAGGTAGGAGTAACAAAAGGACTCCCCGCCCGCCTTGAATCGATTGCCCGTGACATTGATCGTCCGCGTCAATTTCTGCTGGAATGGCATAAATATGACGTGCGCCATGAACTATGGCAGATGGATCGGGATTTACACCAGCCCATTGACACACCAACCCTCTCCGAAGGGTTCACCATTCGCGCCGCCGATCCCGAACGCGATGCTGAGGCATGGATTGCCATGTACAACGACTCTTTCATCGATCACTGGAATCACATTGATCTGACCCTTGAGGACTATCGTCACCGCCGCCAGACCGACCCAGGTTACGCCCCCGAACGCGATTTGATCCTCGTTGCCCCCGATGGAACGTTCGCCGCCTTTTGCTGGTCGTTCATCAACCCGCAGGAAGTTGGGCGCGTGGGGGTGAAACAAGCGCTCTTGCACCAGATCGGCACGCGGCGGGGCTTTCGCCAGCAAGGGCTAGGGCGGACGCTGATCCTCAAGACACTAGAAATCTTACACGATGCCGGAATGGACTCGGTGCGTTTGTATGTCTATATGGATAACCAAAACAACGCCTCCCACCTCTACGAATCGGTGGGTTTCCAGAAGGCGTTCAGCCTTGTCACTTACGCCAAGACAGTCACCGATACGATAAAGGCGGGCTGATGCAGCCGCCTCTTTCTGATGCATTTGACGGAATCACCCTTCGCCGGGCGGGGGAGGGTGATCTCTCTGCCTGCGCCGCCCTTGACCTCACCTACGAGACGGATTACGTTTGGCAAGTCGATCTTCGTGATGAATATGGGGCAATCGCCCTCAGTTTTCGCACCGGACGCCTTCCCCGCCCCATGCGCGTGACTCACCCCCGCGAGCCGCGCAGTTTGGATCACGCCCTTCAGAAAGGCGATTATGTCGTCGTGGCGCAGGGCGGTGGGCGTGTGCGCGGCTACCTTCATATGCGCATTGATCCCGGACGGGCGCTAGGCTGGATTGTCGATATGGGGGTTGGGCGTCCCTACCGCCGGGAGCATGTGGGAAGCGGCTTGTTCAACATGGCCTACCAACACGCCCGTGACGAGGGGTTAGAAAAGATCATCATCGAAACACAAACGAAAAACTACCCCGGTATCTGCTTTTGCCAAAAGCACGGCTTGGTCTTTTGTGGCTACAATGATCGTCACTACCGCAGCGACGACATCGCCCTTTTTTTTGGGGCGTCGGTGCGTTAACACCCTTCATGTTACGGTTTGGGCATTGCTCCTAATTTCGCCGTAAGTCGTCACAAGTGCTAGTACTTTTCCCCTGATCGGTCTACAATGATCATGATCAACCAACCGTGATCGTGTGTCATCCCGATTTTGCACCGAGGAGTCCGCCCACCGTGACCGAAAACGGCAGCACCACCGCCTCTCGCCTGAATGTCACTAGCCGCACCCTTGTAGAGGGTGTGGATCGCGCCGCCGCCCGCAGCATGTTCAAGGCAATTGGCTTAACCGACGACGACCTGAACAAGCCAATCATCGGCATTGCTAACACATGGACAGAAATTGGTCCGTGCAACTTCCATTTGCGGCGTTTGGCGGCAAAGGTGCGTGAAGGAATCAAAGCAGCGGGCGGAACGCCCCTCGAATTCAACACGATCAGCATCTCCGACGGAATCACGATGGGGACGGAAGGGATGAAGGCATCCCTCATCAGCCGCGAACTGATTGCTGATTCGATTGAACTGGTTGCCCGCGCCAATTATTTTGACGGTGTGATCGCCCTCTCCTCGTGCGATAAAACAATCCCCGGCACGATTATGGGTTTGATCCGCCTGAATATCCCCTCGGTGATGCTCTATGGCGGTTCAATTGCCCCCGGACACCTGAACGGCAAAGATTTGACCGTCCAAGATGTATTTGAAGCCATCGGCGCGTATGCGAAGGGGACGATCACCGCCGACCAATTGCGTGCCGTAGAGAACGCCGCCTGCCCCGGATCGGGCGCCTGTGGCGGGCAGTTCACGGCGAACACCATGGCAACCGCTGTCGAAGTGATGGGTATGTCCCCCATGCGTTCGGCGGGCGTGCCAGCGGAAGACCCGCAGAAAAACGATGTTGCCTATCAGGTTGGGACAATGATCATGGACTTGATCGCCCGCGACCTTCGCCCTCGCCAAATCATCACGCGGCAAGCGCTCGAAAACGCCATTCGTTCCGTCGCCGCGACGGGCGGCAGCACCAACGGGGTTTTGCATATCCTCGCCTTTGCCCGCGAAGCGGGCATCCCTTTCACGATTGACGACATTGAGCAGATCAGCCGCGAGACGCCCCTAATTGCCGATATGAAACCCGGCGGGAAGTACGTTGCCACCGATATGACACGGGCGGGCGGTATTCCCCTTCTGGTGCGGCGTCTTTTGGAAGGCGGGCTGCTGCATGGGGATGCTCTCACTGTGACGGGCAAAACGCTTGCCAAAGAAACAGCCAACGCCGAAGAAACCCCCGGTCAGGAAGTGATCCGCACCCTTGCCAACCCGGTCAAGGCGACGGGCGGCTTGGTCATTCTGAAGGGGAACTTAGCGCCTGATGGCGGCGTGGTAAAACTGTTTGGTTACGAGCGGCTGTACCATCAAGGACCCGCCCGCATCTTCAACACAGAAGAAGATGCCTTTCATGCGGTGAAGAATAATCAGATCGTCGCTGGCGATGTCGTCGTCATTCGCTATGAGGGACCCGTTGGCGGACCCGGAATGCGGGAAATGTTGGGCGTCACCGCCGCGCTCAGTGGGCAAGGGTTGGGAAACTCCGTCGCCCTCATCACCGACGGACGTTTTTCCGGCGCAACTCGCGGACTGATGGTGGGGCATATCACCCCCGAAGCCGCAGCCGGCGGCGCGATTGGATTGCTCCACGAAGGGGACACAATCACCATTGATATTGAAGCACGGACAATCCGCGTGGAACTGAGCGAGGCAGATTTAGCAACACGGCGGGCGACATGGCAGCCACCCACCCCGCGTTACCAAAGCGGCGTCATGGCGAAATATGCTCGCTTGGTCAAGCCTGCCTCCGAAGGCGCAGTGACGGGGAACTGAGGCGAATCGATAGGGAGCTATCATGGCGGATTTGACGGGAAAAACACTCGGCAAGTATCAGATCATCGAACGGCTTGGACGGGGAGGGATGGCGGAAGTGTACCGCGCCTTCCAACCGACGATGAATCGTTTCGTGGCAATCAAAGTTATGTTGGCGCACCTCGCTGACGAAGAAGGCTTTACCGAGCGCTTCAAGCGCGAGGCAACGATGGTCGGGGGGTTGCGTCACCCGAACATTGTCCAAGTGATGGACTTTGATGTACACGATGAGCAGTTCTACATGGTGATGGAGTACATTCAAGGCGAATCGCTGAAGGATCGACTCCGCAAGCGTGGGGCGCTCTCCCTTGCCGAGACACTCGATGTGGCGATCAAACTTTCCGATGCGCTTGCCTATGCGCACGGCGAGGGGATGCTGCACCGCGATATTAAACCCGCCAACATCCTGTTCACCAAGACGGGCGAACCTGTCCTCACCGATTTCGGCGTGGCGAAGATCATGGGGACAACCCAAATGACCGCCAGCGGTGCGATTGTGGGGACACCCGCCTACATGAGTCCTGAGGCGGGGCGGGGCGAAAAAACAGACGAGCGGACAGACATTTACGGGATGGGCATTGTCCTTTACGAGATGCTCACCGGAAACGTCCCCTTTGATGCCGATACCCCATTGGCGATCATCTATAAACACATTGCCGAGCCGATCAAACTCCCTCCCAAGCTTCCTGATTCCGTCCAAGCGATTTTGCTCCACGCTTTAGCCAAAGACCCTCAGGATCGTTATCGCACGGCGGACGAACTTCGGGATGCGATGATCACCGCGCTGAACACCCTTCCCAACGACATTTCGACAAAACCGGGCATGTCAACGCCGCCGCTGCGTGCCTCATCATCAACCTATAACCGCCCCATGACGGGGCAATCGACACCAGCGAAGCCTGATTCCAGTGTCGGGCGGGCGAATACCATTCAGGGTGGGATGACCGAGGAACAACCTAGCCCCGCTCCACAGCGTGGGAGGATTTCTCCCCTTCTTCTCGTTTTTGTCGCGCTGGTTGTAGTGGGAGGGGCAGTGTTTGCGCTCACCCGCCCCAAAGACAACACGATTGTCGTTGTTCCGCCCACACTGCCCGCTGGTGATCCATCCCAGGTTGCCCAAACTGAGACGGCTATCCCTTCGACCCAAAGTGCCGCCCTACCGACCATCTCTCCCACAGGAGAATCCTTTGTCACACTGCCGAGTAGCCTTCCTACCATTGTGCCTACTGCCATTCCGACAGAAATTCCCTCGGTAGAACCGACCATCAAGCCGACGGATATACCGCCAACAAACAGTGCTGCTACAAGCATCCCGCCCACCTTCCCACCCACCATCGCGCCAACAACTGCCGCAACAACCCCTCCAACACTGGTTGCCATTGCTGTCGTCTTTACCGATCCTGCTTATCAGGAGTTTTGGGATTGGACCATCGAACGCTTGCGAAACGGGCAGTATGACGAGGCGCTTACCGAAATAGAGGAAAAACTGGCGAGCGATCCCGAAAAGTATGAACTGCTCATCTTGAAGGCGCTCACCCTTGTCCGCTATCAAGATCAGCCAGCGCGTTTAGAAGAGGCTAAGGGCATTGCCGAACGCGGCATTGAAGCCGAACCGATCCGTCCAGAAGCATATGTTGCCCTTGCCGAATACAAGCGCGGCGCGCCAAACTACGATGCCGCCGCCGCCTACGATCTCTACACTCAGGCAATCAACTTAGGCTTGCAAGATGCCGATGTATACCTTCGGCAAGGGACGACAGCCCGCGACGCGAATCGCCCGGATGAGGATGTGCTGAGCGCCTTCACCCACGCCATTGAGCTTGCCCCCTGGGTTGCCTATTACTATGACGAACGCGCCAATTTTTACATGCGGCGGGAGAACTATCAGGCAGCCATTGACGATTTTCTCAAGGCGGAGTCGCTGAATCCCAGTGTTTACCGCCATACTGACCTCGCCATTGCCTATTTGTTGTTCAAAGATCAGCAGTCCGCCTTTGATCTATATATGCGCGGGATTGCCACCCTACGCCCGACCTGCGGCTGTTACTATGGGGATGCGGCAGCGGTTGCCTTTCTTGGCGGGCAACTGGAAAAAGCCCGCGAGTGGGCGGAGACGGCGCTCAGCCTTGACCCCGATACAAACCGCGCAAGCTATGTCCTTGCTCTTGTTGCCGTCGCTGAGGGCGAGGACGAAAAGGCTTTGGCGCTCTTGGATTCCTTTGCCAATGGCGAAAACCGCGATTACACAACGGCGTTCCTTCACCCGCGCTTTAATCATGAGGTCAATCTGGATCGCGGGCGCATCCTCGCCCGTTTAGGGCGTTTTGAGGAAGCCGCAAGCGCTTTTGAACGGACGATTGAGGCATTTGGGAATTGGATACCGCCGCACCTTGAACGGGCGCGGGCGCTTTACCGCGTCGGACGGACGGACGACGCCCGTGAAGAACTGCGCCACGTGTTGGAGATTAGCCAAAATGACCCTGATCAACGGGAGCGTATTTTGGGGTTGCTTACCCGCCTGCGGCTTGGGCAAAGCCTTGACGAGGAGGTGACTCCCGTCCCGCAGCCAACGGTAATGATCCGCTATAACACACCCCAACCAACCCCCACCGAGGTGGTTGTCCTTCCCACGCCCGATGCAACGCGGGTAGCGCTGAATACACCGGATGAACGCTATGTGACTATCCGCGATGAATTTGGGGCAATGATGCATGAGGGCAACCGTGAGGGGGCGCTGCGTCTGATCGACTCGATCATTACCACCGATGGCGAGCAGTATGACCTTTTGGCGATGCGTGCCTACGTCCTTATGGAGATGAATCCTGATTCAGCAGCGCTAAACACCATTCAAGGGATACTGAATCGGCTGTTGGGTATGAATACCGAGCGCCCAGAGGCATACCGTCTCTATGGGACGTACTACCAGTGGTTTGACGAAACAAGAGACAGCCAAAAGGCGTGGGACTTCTACACTGCCGCCATCGAACACGGCTCAATCGACCCTGCTACCTACTATGGGCGCGTCCAATGCTGCAGGGATTTTTATGCCTCCGATGCGCAGAAAGAGGCTGACCTCAGCCGCGCAATCGCGCTTGACCCCAACGAGGCGTATTGGTGGATTGGGCGCGGGCGTTTTTACTTTGAGCGGTGGGATATGGCGCGGGCTGCTGCCGATTTCCAAAAGGCATATGATCTTGAGGGGAGTATCTATTATATGAATGGGCTTGCTGCCAGCTATATCCTGAGCGATCAAAATGAGGCAGCGTATACTATCTATGTGGATGTCCTTGATGGGGGCAAGACGAATGATCCCCTTCATTACGCTGAGGGTGCTTTTGTCGCCTATGATGTTGGGCAGATTGAGACAGCGCAGCGTTGGATAGGCATTACGCTCAGCCTTGATCCTACGCTCATTGAAGGGCAGTGGGTGGAGGCGCTTTTGCTCTCTCAGGAAGGCAAATACGAGGAATCCTTGACACTGCTCAAGGCGCTCCAAGAAAAACGCCCCAACTACAACAGCGGACCTTTTTTCACAGGCTATTTCAGCCGCTTTTTGTTGGTGGATCAGGCGCGGGTTCTGACAAAACTGAATCGCTACGAGGAAGCGGTGGCGGCATACAACGAATTCCGCAAGGTCTATGGGCGCTATGTGGATATCCAGATCGAACTAGCTGAAGTTCACATAACGATGGGCAATTATCCGGCAGCGCGTGATGCCCTTTTGGAGGCGCTCTATGCCAATTCGGACTATGACGATCCAACAGAGCGGCAGCACATCCTCGATCTGCTGGCAAAATTGGCGGCACAGACACCCCCACCCCTGACCCCAACGCCCGGTCAATAAATTGCTTTGCAATCTATTGTCTAGCGAGTGGGTGTCGGTGAGGGGTGATTTTATCCTGTAAAAAGGGGTTGGTAGGGGTGTTCCGCTGTGGTCACCCCGCACATCACGCATAGGTGAACCAGTATGGGTGACTCAAGACATTGGCGGTGGGTTGTGTTTGTGTTCATGGCGCTTGTTGTGGGGGCGTGCCGCTCTGCGCCAAGCGCCACCCCCACGCGCCCCCCCGCCGCCACTGAGCCACCCGTTCGCTTTGTGACCGTTGTCGTCACCCGCGTCCCCACTGCCACCCCGACAATTGTTCCCACCGCTACCTTTCCCTTTGCCATGAATACGATGATTGGCACATGGCGGCTTGACCTGAACCACCAGATCATCGGAAACGCCGTCTTTAGCGATGTGCGTTTTTTCGGCTCAGCCACATTGGAGGTTGATTTTGATGCCTCGGTGCGGGGGACCTTGGAATTTTTCCCTAGCGTCCAGCAGCCGCCTTGTGTTGCTTCCGTCCTTGATTCTGATCCGCTGACGGCGGCGGTGACGGGCACCTTGCGTATGGATGCGGCGTCGGGTGAGGTGATCGCCGCGCTGACCATCACCCCGGACAACCCCACCCAAGAGACAGGTCTGAGCCTCTACTGCGTCACCTTCAGTGAGGCGCTCATCATCCGCCAACCCCTTTTGTGGGAGGCACTGGGGGCATCTGGCGGGCTGAATGTGGCGCTCCCCATGAAAATTGGCTATGTCCGCCGCGCCTCTGCCGACCTTGACGCGCCCACCTTTGGAGCGCTGCGCGGTGTCCTGCTCAGCGAGATCACGGTGGGGCGTTAAGCGAAAAGGAACGAACGCGCTCAGGACATACCATACAATCTGCCCAGGAGGAAATCATGATAAGGCGCCGCCTTGCCACGCTTCGCAGTCTCATACTGACCGTCCTCATCAGTGTTACACTTGCCGCACAGCCAACCCATGCGCAAACGCCGCCGCCCGCCTTCCCCGGTGCGGAAGGTTTTGGCGCGGTTGCCACTGGCGGGCGCGGCGGACAGGTGATCTATGTGACTACCCTAGCAAACGATGGACCCGGATCGTTGAGCGAGGCACTGCGTACCCCAGGACGGCGCTACATCCTTTTCACCGTCAGCGGCGTGATCAACACCGCCGCCGAACTTATCTATGGCGATGTGACGATTGCCGGACAAACCTCACCGGGAGGGATTACTGTCAGGGGCATTGTCTGTGATGGGCATTATGAGGCGAACGCTTGTGACAATCTAATTATTCGTCACTTGCGCTCTCGCCCTGCCGCGCACATCCCTCGTGATGGTGCGGGGTATATCTTGGATGATGCCCTTCGCTTAGACGGGGTAGAAAAGGTGATCGTTGATCATCTTTCCCTTGCCAATGCCAATGATGAAGCCGTGCAGATTTCTATAGCACGCAACATCACCATCCAGAATACCATCATTGCCGAGACGGTGGGCGAACATCACATCTTTGGGGGGATGCTGATCAACTACTCGCATAGTCAACGCCCGCAAGATAACCTGACCATTCATCACAACCTGTGGCATCGTATCACCGGACGGCTGCCGGAAATTAGCTGTGAAATGACCCGCAACATCGGCGCTGACGAAAATGCCGAACGCCCCTCGTTTTGCGGCAAGCAGCCCTTGAATCTTGAATTGACGAATAACTTGTTGTGGGATGCTGGCGGGGTAATCACCTACAACAGCAATGCCCAAGAGGGGAGCGGGCAGCCCGAAGCGGGGTTGTTCCGCTTACACCTGAATTGGGTGCGGAATGTCATGTTTGTGCGCCAAGATTATCCCTTCGGGATGATCGGATCGGATGTGACCACTACAGCGCAGAATCGCCTGTTCTTTGAAGGCAACCGGATGAATCTCTACCCTGATCTGCGTGACGCGCAGCTTGCCTCGTGCTGCAACGATTTCTATCAGGAACACCCCAATACCGATAGCCCTCTGGCGATAATGCTTGCCGAGCGCCAGCCTTTCCCGCCCGTCACCCTGACAGAGACAACCGATCTTCCGGCATATATGGTCGCCCAGGTTGGGGCATTCCCGCGTGATCCGATGGATCGGCGCTTGCTGTCGGCAGTGGCAAACTGCACGATTGACCCTGAAAGCCGCGATAAGCCCGTCCGTGACGATGCCTTCCTACTCGATTATGATCCGCACACGCCTCCTACTGCGCCATTGGATACCGATTTAGATGGGATGCCTGATGCATGGGAAACGGCGCACGGCTTGAAGCCAACCATCCAAGATCACAATGGGAACGACCTATCGGAAAAGAAAACCGGAGTGGCTGGCTACACAAACCTTGAAGTCTATTTGAACGAGTTAGCAGATTCGTTGGCGGGCAAGGGTGGTACGGTGGTGACAGGGACACCTTGCTCCCCATAAGATGAGCAGGGCAGTCAACCAATAAATGTGATAGGTTTGTTTTGTCAGTTCCTCCCATCCACAGGTATTCTTCTGCTTTTCATAAGTTAGGATAGGAACGAACGGTGATTCGAGGACGTTTACCCAGTGTGACGGTACTTCTTTGGGGTGCTCTCTTGTTCTTAGGAATACACCCCGCACTTCTCGTTTACGCCCAAGCGGTGGAATTCAAAGAAACTTTTGATACGAACAGTTTGGCGTGGCGAACGACGAATTCAGGCGGTATTTTTGCTGAGGTCTCCGATGGCAAACTGACCGTCCAGATGGGCAAGGCGGCAAAAGAGGTAGTGTGGTTCACCTACCCTAAATTTGAAACTGCGCCGAAAGTAGCCGCCGCCTATGAATACACCTTCAAGGTCAGCGGGGGGGCGTGTGATAAGCCCGGATCGTGTTTCTTGGCGGTTGTCTACAACATTGGCAGCACGCCGAAACAGAACATGCTCATGTACTACATTGCCCCAGAGCGCCGGCTTGCCTACAGCGTGAATGATGGCAAACATAATGCCACCCGTGCCGCTAGCAGCGATCTCCCCGATGTATTCAGCGGTGGGACGTTCATCAGCACGCTGCGCGTCACCCGCGATGAAGTGATTTGGACAATGGGCAACCAGCGGGTCATTCGCTTTGACGGTCCGAATGATTTCAACGGGACGATTGGCTTTGGGATCGCCCGTTTTTCCAACCAGCCTGTCAACATGAAACTCTCGTTTGACGATGTGACGATTCGGGCGATAGGTAGTGATGCTGCCCTCAAAGCCGCCCCCACCGCCGTACCTCTTGCGGCGAGTGCCGGAGATAACCTGAAAAATGGCGCGGCGCTCTATTGGGAAAAACGGGATGCGCGAGGAGCCCTTCAGTCGTTCAGTGGGGCGATTGCCGCCGACCCCACGCTTGCCGATGCTTACGCTTGGCGTGCCTATCTAAACCTAGTCACCAGCGACACAAAACTTGAACCGAGTGTGGAAGGGGATATTAAGAAAGCGTTCAGCCTTGACCCTGACAACGCCCTCGCTTATGCCGTGCGCAGCCGGCTGAATTACGTTCATAAAAAAGCGGAAAAAGCCGCCTTCGAGGACGCCGAACGTGCGCTTGCGCTTGCCCCAACCTCCCCAGAGGTCAATTCATGGCTTGCCAGCATCTATTCTCTTGCTAAGGACTATCAGAAAGCGCTTGATGTGCTGGTCGCAATGAAGCCTTTTCCAAGCTATGCGCGGCTTTACAACCAGCGCGGCATTGTTCACAGCAACCTGAAAAATGATGATGGCGCCTATGCCGATTACACCCAAGCAATTACCCTTGACCCCACATGGGCAGCCCCCTATTCCAACCGTGCCAATGTCTATCTGCGGCGCGGCGATCTGGCGAAATCGCTCACCGATCTCCTTCAGGCGGGGCGGTTGCAACCGGGCGTTGGCGTTGGCGTTGCCCGTTCCCTCTTGATCACCCATTTTCTTCCTCAAGAAAAAGACTTCGCTACAACCC
Organism: Anaerolineales bacterium; assembly: GCA_015075625.1. Classification (NCBI taxonomy): domain Bacteria; kingdom Bacillati; phylum Chloroflexota; class Anaerolineae; order Anaerolineales; species Anaerolineales bacterium. The sequence continues at coordinate 113,168 of JABTTZ010000001.1, forward strand.
GCCCGCCACTAAAGATCGTTCCCCTGCGGGAGGCAGTCCGTTACGACAAAACGAATGTGCCGTTGTGGGTTGAGGAAATCGATTCGTGTTATGCGGTTGCCCTTGACAAAGGACGTTTCACTGCCGCACAGCGCTACGCCACCAGTGACACAGCAAAGTTCTATATCCACAGCGCTGGCTTTCTTTTTGATACGGCGGCTGATGCACAAGCCGCGCTCGATAAAATCCGCGCAAAGGTACGTCAATGCATCCGAGGCACATCGGGAAGAATCATTGAGGGGGGGAACGATGGCGATCAGGCAATGTTCTTCAACGGCATGACCTTCCGCACCATCGGGTTTTTCCAAACGTATGCCCAAGTAGTGCGCGTCGATAACAAACTGTTCACCTTCAGCGTGAACAATGAAGACCTGATGGCAAAGGGCGACTGGATCACCCAAGACCAGTTGGAATGGTATTTCAAAGTGTTCGTGGAGCGCTTGCAAAGCGGCTTGAAAGCGCTTGCTAAGTAGCCGTGTAGTGCTTCAGCGGAGAGCGGTTCATAAGGGCGCTCCACAAGGGTCGCCCGCATTTCTTAGCATCCCGTAGGGACGCCCTCTAGGGCGTCCGTCTCCATCCGAACGGGCTTGTCCTTAGCGTCGCGCTTTGTAATCGCGGTTGACGCCCGTCACCGTATCTAGCAAAGTCATTTCTTCCTCGTTTAGCCGCTCTCCTACCGCGCCTAAGGATTCGTTCAACTGCTCCACTGTATTCGCCCCCACGATAGGGGCGGTGATAAAGGGGAGCGATAACTGCCACGCCAGCGCCATTTGTGCCACTGTCTTTCCACGACGGCTGCCAATCTCGCGCAGGGTGTCGATCACCTTAAACCCGTCCTCGTTAAAGTAACGCTGAACACCACCTCGGCTGCCCGTTGTGGGATTCTCTCGGCTGTATTTTCCGGTGAGAAAGCCGCTTGCCAGTGGGCTGTAGGGAATCATCCCGATTCCTTCCTCAAGGCACAGCAAGGCAGTTTCCGGCTCAATCTCGCGCCGATTCAAGAGGTGAAAGTGCGGCTGCACACTGTCAAAGCGGGTATATCCGCTACGTTCGGCAATGGCATTCGCTTTCATCAAATACCATGCTTGGAAGTTGCTGCACCCGATATAACGAACTTTCCCTTGTCGCACCAGATCGTCCAGCGCCCGCATCGTCTCATCCAGCGGGGTATCCCAATCGGGCGAGTGGATTTGATACAGGTCAATCACATCCGTCTGAAGGCGACGCAGGCTGCCCTCGACAGCTAACATAATGTGTTGGCGGCTTGCCCCCTCGCCATTTGCGCCCTCCCACATGCGCCCCCGACATTTTGTGGCAAGGACAACCTGTTCACGGGGTTTGCCCTTCAGCCATTTGCCAATAATTTCCTCCGACACGCCACCACCAGCACTCGGCGCCCATGTGGTGTAAATGTCTGCTGTGTCAATAAAAGTGATGCCCGCCTCCCATGCCCGTTCCAAGACACGATAGGATTCCTCCTCCGAACTTGTCCAGCGAAAGGTCATTGTTCCTAAACAGAACGCACTCACTTTTAATCCAGTACGTCCCAGTTTGCGGTACTCCATAAACGATTCTCCTCGATGTACGTGAAGGGTTAGAAGGGGTTGCCAAGATAAAACATCACATAATTTCTAGCAGTCCTGACGGTCTATCCATGAGGTGATCATAGCAAGGTATTCCCCCTACGCCTACCTATGGGGAGCGCTTAACGTCTCCTTTCCTCTAGGTGACTCTGATCCGCCTGCTTATCGGCTTCTCATCGAAAACACTTGACATACCTTGAAAAACCATGCAACATTTTACAAATAGATAATATATATTATGCAAATATTAGACAAAATAATAAATATCTGATCCCAACACAAAGGGCGTAAGAGTGGATCATGGATAAGCGTCTAACCAATCAAGAGCGTGATACCCCCGATGATTTTCCGCTTGAGGAAGCATTCACTATGACAGAGGATCACACCCAACGTTCAGCAACGATTGACCCTGACTCAGACTTGGTTCAGTTCTATTTCCGCGACATACGCCCGATCTCCTCGCCGCTAACCGTTGATAAAGAACGCCAATTCGCCCTTGCCGTCCAGCGCGGGAAGGCGGCGAAAGCATACTTGGCAAACGGAAATCTGCCTAAGGAAGACTATGACGCCTACCAAGAGGCAAGTGATGCGGGGGAATTTGCCCGTGACGAATTGATTATGGCAAACACGCGCCTTGTCGTCAGCATAGCCAAAACCTATCAGGGGCGCGGGTTGTCTTTGGCGGATTTGATCCAAGAGGGCAATTTGGGGCTGATGAAGGCGGTGGATCGCTTTGATCCTGAACGCGGAGTACGCCTGAGCACCTACGCCACATGGTGGATTCGGCAAACGATTGCACGAGCAGCGGGCGATGGTGGGCGAACGATCCGCCTTCCAATTAATCAGGGGCAGCGTTGGGGACGGCTGCGTCGTCTGTTTGAGGATTTATCTCAGCAGTTGGGACGCGAACCTTCCTTTGAAGAACTTGCCGCCAATGCCGAACTTTCTATTGAGCAGGTGCAGTCAACACTCCTTGCCGCTAGGGAACCGTTGCAAATTGATGAATTGGTTAGCGATGAGGAAGACCGTCCCCGTGAGGACTTGCTGGAGGATACCGAGAGCGAGCTACCCGAACAGGCAACTGCCCGTCAACTTCTGACAGAAACGGTAGCGCAGCTTTTGGACATGCTGCCCCCTCGTGAAGCCGATATTTTGCGCTTGCGCTATGGCTTCCGCGATGGGGAGAATCACAGTATGGCGCAGATCGGTGAAATTATGGGCTACAGCCGAGAGCGTATCCGCCAGATTCAGCACGAAGCCCTGAGCAAACTTCGTGTCTTGGATCGGGAGTTCGCTTTAGCGAATTACCTTGAGTAATAGAGCGTTGTTCTCCTAACCCTCCTGTCAAAACGGGGTGATCTAAATCAGATCACCCCGTTTTGGTGTTGCTCTAGTAGACCGTCAGGCAGGTAAGCTTAGAATGAGACAGTCCTCATCCCCCTAACCCCCTTCTCCCGCAAGGAGAAGGGGGTATCTCGTTTTTGAGAGGGCTTCCCCCTCACCCCCTCGCCGGCAGAATTTCTCCCCCATTCCCTGTCTACGGGGAAAGGGGGGGGGGGGATAGGGGTTCTTTAGAAATTTTCTTGACGAACTACTAAGTACCACCACATTGAAAAGGCGAGCTGAAAACAGCCACCCCTTCGGGGCTTAAAAGGCATATCCGTATGGGCTTTTCCGTCGTCCCCACCCCAAAGGGCTTTTTTGTTTGTACTTAGTGAAAGGCTACACAGTTGTCCTCATTCCCCTCGCCCCTAGAAGAGGAGGGTTGAGATTTTGTAAGGGGGAAGCCCCGCAAACACGCCCTTTGGAGTGCGGCGGAAAACGCCCCCATAGAGCAATGTGGTTGTACTTAGCAGCCTACATAGAATTATTTCTTCTCGCCGCCAAGCAGCTCTGTCAATGAAATATCGGTTTCGTCTGCCTCGCCAACCATTTCGGCAAGTCTGGAGTCAACCTCACCATCCGCCCCCAAACGGCGGCGAGCAATTTCCTCAGTGGTGAAGGTCAGGTCAACACGCTGAAGGGAGATTGGCACATCGTTGAGGGTGGCGACAACATGCCACCGCCCGCCCCGCGCCGGAGGATCAAGTTTCTTAAGCGCCAGATTTTGGTTCGCCCGAATCCGATTTTTCCCTTCCTTTAGGGTCGTCGTCCCTCCGGCTTTCATCCGCACATGATTTTCCGAGTCATACACAAGGAAAACGACTTCTTGATCAACGAGTGTGGCGGGGGACACAATCCCAATGAAGGGGCGAAAAGAATCTATATCGGGCGGGAGTTCGCGGGTGCGGACAATATCGCCCCAGAGGATGATTCCCACATCAAAGACGGAAGGGTCGCCCTCATTGGGTGTGTAGTTTGCCCGCTCCATCGTTCGTTCAGCGGCACGTTGTGCTTGTGCTTCGGTTTGTGCTTCTTGGCGTTTTTGTGCTTCCTCGCCAACGGCTTTGAACGGTGCGGTGAAAATCATGCGCATATCGCGGAGCGTTTGCCGGAGTCCTACCGTCTGTATGCCATACAAGAAAAACCCAACGATCACTCCAACAATGCCACACAGCAAAAGGGTAGCTATCTGGTTGAGCGAATCAATCCCGGTGGCATTCCTAATGGCAAAATTGGACATTGCCCCGTAGACGAGATACATCACCCCAAACGACACTAGCAGAGAGGATAAGGTGATGCGCCACGCCTGTTTTTTTTCTTTCGATAGATTCTCTGGTCGCCCCGTGAAGCGTCGATTATCGTAGTTTGGGTGCATGAGGATTCTAATCCTTTGCGCTGTTTTTTTCCCGCCGCTTGACCTCATTCCACAAATCATCCAGCGCGGCGAGAGTCATTCCCTCTAGTGGGCGATCTCCTGCCAAAGCCTCTACACCCCGAAACCGGCGTGAAAATTTCTGGTTATTCTCACGCATCACCGATTCGGGATCAAGCCCCCACCAGCGGGCAAGATTGACCAAAACACTGAAGACATCGCCCAGTTCTTCGGCGCGGTGGTCAGCATCGGCGCTGAGAACTTCCGCCACTTCTTCATGGAGCTTGGCGATCACCTGCTCCACCGTTTCCCACTCAAAGCCTAAACGGGCGGCACGGTCATGCATTGTCGCGGCGTAGGCAAGGGCGGGCAGTGTCTCTGGGATACCCTCTAGCGCCGATTTTGGCTGGTCGCCACTGGCGAGGCGTTCTTTCCGTTTGTTCTCTTGCCAATTATCCACCACATGATCAGCATCGCGTACCTTTACATCCCCCCAAACATGAGGGTGACGGCGGATCATTTTCTGCGAGATGTGCGCCAAAACATCGCCCATTTGAAATTCGCCTGCTTCCGTCGCAATCTGCGTATGGAGAACAATCTGGAGCAGCAGATCGCCTAATTCTTTGGCAAGTTCCGTTGTGTTCTCGTGATCAAGCGCTTCTAAGACCTCATAGGTTTCTTCTAGAAGGTAGGGGCGTAACGACTCGTGAGTTTGCTTTTGATCCCAGGGGCAGCCTTCTGGGGCGCGAAGGTGAGCGACGATCTCTTGAAAGTATTCAAAACTGCCCTTCGCCATCAATGGGGGAACATAGAGTGACGTAAGATGATTAATCTGTTCACTGTGATCGATTTCATGAAGGGGGAGGCGTTCCAGCGATGCACCCGCCGTCCCCGCCCCATGCACCAAGACGACCTCATGATCATCGGGGTACTGATTCGCCAACGTCAGCTTGACATTCGAGGCGACAGTGTGGCTGTACACTTGGGCAAGCAGCGCCGGAACATCGGGGTTTAGGGGCGGGTGGTGCATCCGCGCAATATCTACCGCATCGTGTAGTTGGAGTCCATCTAAGGCGTCGATGCCAAGTACGGCGAGTGTCGGCTCGATAAAGCCCAACCCATCGACAAGAATCACCGGAATATCAGCCGCCTTCGCCCGTTCCAAAATGAGGGTGACGGTATGTTCCCCCACCAGCGGATGCCCTGGCACAGCGTAAACGACGCTGTTCCCCCCCCCTCCCAAACGGATAATTTCCTCGGCAATACGGCTGTAAAGCGCGTCAAAATCCGCCGCTTCTTCATACCACGCATCAAAACTTTTTAGGTGGCGGATTGGGAGCGCCTCTACACCTGGGTGCTGCGCTGTGCGGAGATACACTTCAGAGGCGGGTTCGAGGGTTTGCCAAGCGCGGCGGGTCAGCAAATCTGGGTGTCCGGGTCCCAACCCAACAATGGTGATTGTCATGGGGATGTCTATCCTCAACAAGAAACGAGGGGCGGTGTTGCCACTCCCTAGTGTACCAAATCGCACAACCCCTACAGCATTTTTCAACGAGATTGACCCTCAGTGGTTGACAGCCCCGCTTATCACGATATACTTGGTGATGGGCAGGCGGTGGCGATCAAGGGAAACGAACGACGCCCGTCCTTCTTGTAAGAAGGCTGGTTGCAGTCCAACCAGTGAGGGTACTGCAATAAATACCAACAAGCCAAGCCAACACCAGAAATCCTACCGCAGATTGTAGAACGATTGAACCGTTAATCTAAGGTGGACTTTACACATGCGCCAATAAAGGGTAAAGAGGGAAAACAGGGGTGGGCGCAGCAGATGCGCCCTACACAATGACCTCGCCGGACGCTACCCGCCCGTTGAAAGCGGCTGGTTGATCTCGATCAGCGTCCCTTCGGGGTCACAAAATGCGCGGTGCGCAATGCCCACACGGGCGATCTGTTGGTGGTGCGATCATTGCCACACCCTTGCCTTCCAACTCGCGCACGGTCTCATCGACATTATTCACCTCAAAGAGAGCAGCAGGCGATCCTTTCCGGCGCTCATCTCCGGTTCGTCTCCCTTCCCAACAGCCTCCGCCATCATCCGCCGATCATACAAAGCAATGAAGGTATCCCCTGCGGAAAGTTCAACGTACACGCTGCCCTCCTCATCAAAACGGGCGCCAAAGCCCAAAATATCCCGATAAAAGCGGGTACAAGCACTTACATCGTTCACCAAAAGGCGGGTACTATGCAGCTTTAAACGCACTCACCAACCTCCCTATCGTGTGCCGATTACAGAACAATTGTATCACGGAAAGGCGCGGCGAGTCAAGGAATCTTGCGATAAATAGAAGGAAATCGCACCAAAATAATCCCCAAAAGCGCCTCTCAAAATTCGCACAGATGATCAGACAAGACGATCCGTTGAGAGGCTGAATCAGGGCGCTTGCGTCGCCAAAATTTGCCCGGTGGGGAAGGGTGGCGGCGTCACCGATGGCGGCGGCGTGGCGGTGGCAGTCGGCGTGAAGGTTGCGGTGGCAGTGGGCGTGAAGGTTGCCGTTGGATTTGGGGTAAGGCTCATCGTGGCGGTGGCTGTTGGCGTTAGCTGGCGGTGGTCGCTGCCGTTTGAGACGGTGTGTAGCTTAGACTGGGCGTGAAGGTGGGGCTAGGCGTTGCCGTCTGGCTGACGGTGAAGGTTGCTGTTGGGGTCAGTGTTTGGGATGCTGTCGCCGTTTGAGAAGGCGTTGCCGTTGCTGTGCGGGTGGGGGAAAGGTGCAGGTATGGGTGGGGTGAAGGTTGCTGTGGTCACCGTCGCTGTGGGCAGGGCGACGAACGTTTGGGTTAGTCCGCATACGCTGCGTCGCTTGCACATCAAGCGGCAGAGTCAGGGTTGGCGCTTCGCTGCTGATGCCCGCCTCATTCCCCACACGAAAGAGGACGAACACCGCCCCAATCAAGATGAGCGCCATGAGCAGCAGCGGGGCGATCAAGCGGCGTGGTTCGGGGCGATCCGCAGGGAGTGTGGTGGGCGGCGCCCCGCTGACCCCGCTGTAAACCAGATATGATAGAGTCCGGCAACGAAGGTGTAATGCCCCGCTTTGGCGTGCGGACGATGTTTCCATATTCTAAGGCACGAAGGGTGGCGGCAATCTCGGCGTCATCGGGAGGGGTATCCATTTGGGCAAAGAGCCACCCGCGAATCGCCTCTAGGGTGACGGGCAGCCCGCCATTCGCTTGGATCAGCGTGCTGAGCGTGTGCAAGGCGAGTGAGCCATAGGGAATTGCCGTTGTCAATGTCTCGCGCAGAAAATCATCCGCAACAAAAATGGCATGAGGGAGAATTGTTTCTACATCGGCAAGGGTTATATCAGCGCTGTGGTTGCGCGCAAAAGAATGATCCCAAAGCTGATCACCTATGACCGTCAGCAGATAGGGTGTCCCCATACTCAAGATCCCTCTAGAGCGTCGTCCGTCACTGTATAGAGAGAGCAACAGGCTCGCTGATCAGGCGTTTTGCCGCCGCATCGGAGAGCGGCGCTAAGCGCAGGCGCAGCAGTGGATCTCGCGGCAGGGGAAATCCATCAGCGCTGGCTCAGCGTCGGAATCAACGGCGAACACAAAAGCCAATCGCTCATCCTCTCCAGCGCCTTCAGAGAGCGCCGCCATCCATGCTGAGGGCAGCGGGTGGCGCGCCCTCACGCTGATCGAGGCGATCTATTAGAAAGACAATCCGCCGCAGCCGTCGATCCACCGTCACAAGGGGGCGAAATAGGTCTCAACGAACCATGCCGCCCATTGGTGGGGGTCGGTGGGGAACACCGAAGGCAGGGGCGGCGGACGAAACACCCTGTTCGCGGCTCGCTCACAGCCTCTGCTCCAACATAAGTCAGCCGTTCATGGAGTGCCTGTACCAGAGCTTCTTCATCGCTCACCTCAAACCACACCTCCGCCATATCGCCCAGATCAAGGTAAGCGGGAGGTAGCGCCGCTCAATGTGGGCGGGGGTGTTCAGCAGGATGGACGTTTTGCCAATTTTTCGGCTGCCTATGAGCAGCGGCACACAGGGGACTGCCCCCGCCAGATAGCCGCGAATCAGAGCGAAAGCGTCGTCCTGACCAACAAACACCTCTGGCGACGCCGCGCGTGTGGTTATAAACGTTGAAAGGCGTGGGAAGGTTTTCGCCAAACATCGTCACCCATTGTACCGCAAACCGTCTACACCAAACCTTCATGAGTTCTTCACGGCTCTATGCTACACTTTGGTATGCCAAAGACTCGTGTACTGATCATTGAAGATCAACCTAAAATAGCCGGATGGCTTGCCCGCTTTCTTGAAGATGCTGGCTTCGAGGCGCTGCGGGCGGATGACGGACGGACAGGCTTGCAGACCGTCTGGAGCGAAAAGCCAGAGGTCATTGTCCCTCGATTTGATGCTCCCGATATGGATGGTTTGGATGTCTGTCGTTTCATCCGCCAGCGCTCCGATGCCTTCATCCTTATGCTGACTGCCCGTGCCGAGGAAACAGACCGTCTCATCGGGTTGGAAATTGGCGCAGATGATTACATCACGAAGCCGTTCAGCCCGCGCGAGGTGGTCGCCCGCATCCGGTCTCTGCTGCGCCGTGCCAGTGGCGATCTGGTCCGCCAAGATCGCCCGATCAGCCATGAGGGGCTGCTGCTCGACCCGCCGCGCCGCGCTGTCACCGCGATGGGGTGGTGATCAACCTGACCCCGACAGAATTTGACATGCTCTACACAATGATGCGTCAGCTGGGCGTCCCTTTCAGCCGCGAACGCCTGATCAATGAGGCGCTTGGCTACGATTACGCTGGTTATGAACGGACGGTGGATGTTCACATTCGCAACCTGCGGCGGAAAATTGAACGGATACGGCAAACCCCGTTATATTCAGACGGTCTTTGGCGCTGGCTACCGGTTTGGTGGTCTTGGGGATGAATCCTCGCCGGAGGAAGCGCCCACCTCGAATCCCTAACTATGGCGGATCGTCCGTGTTCCCGATGCCGCTGCGTCGGGCTTAGGCTAAAGTGTGCGGTATGAAACTTCCCTTGGAGCGCAGATTGGGCGGGCATTACGAAGCCTTCGCGCGCAGGTGATCCTGAGCTACCTTCCACTGGTGATTGTTCCCGTTGTCGTGATAGGAAGCGTAGCGCAAGGGTGGCAGCGCGGGGCTTTGATGTTCTTGTGCGGGCGGATGCTCGCCAATACATGGATAACGTCATGCCCTGTCTCAGCGCCTATTACGAAACCTTTGGGGCATGGACGGGACTGAATGGCATTTTGCCGGAGAGGAACAAGCGTCGTCGTCGTCAGCGAACGCCGCCTCCGTCCTGAAACTGGAGGGCAGCCCCTGTTGGACATACCCTGAAGGAATCCCTCGCCCTAATCATCACTTCCGGCTTGCCGCAATGCATTGTTGTCATCGAGAGCGGTATTAGGACTGCCCCACCAAGCCAGAACCCTTTGGCGAAGGGGTGGAAATCCACCGTATGGGGGCAACACCTTCCAGGCGGAGAGGGCGTCGCCCTGCCGGTGAACCCACCGATGAATCCCTTCCGGTATGGGCGAAATGGGCGGCGGCGGGCAGCCTCCCCTATCGACGCGGCGGGGATAGGGCAGCCCTTTGCGCTCTCGCCTGATGCCCTCTGATCTTAGACACAGCAGGGACGATCATCGCCACGACACCGAACGCCGCTCCCTACATTGGACGCCCATTGAAGACCCCAATTTCCTCGGCGCGGGCATTTATGTTCGTGGACAGCTTGTTGGGCGGGTGGCGGTGGGGATGGCGCTTGGGGCAATGAGCGAGGCGCAGCGCGAGACATTGGGGCAATCAGCAGCGGGTGCTGGCGGCAGCCCTGATCAGCGGACTTTGGCGCTTGGGTTTGGGGTGATTCTCTCGTGGCGGATCAGCACCCCGCCCGTCACCTCATGGCAGGCGTCCGGCGGTTGGCGGCGGGTGAATGGAATACGCCTATCGAGCGCGGGGCAAGAGGCGAATTTGGCGATCTGACGGACGCCTTCAACGGCATGGCAGGGGATCACCGCCAGCAAAAGTTAAACAGGCAGATGGTTGGGGATATTGCCCACGATTTGCGCACGCCCCTTTCGGTGATGATGTTAGAAATTGAGGCGATTGAAGCCGGCTACCAAACGCCCACCGAAGCCGCCGCCGCTCCCGCGAGGAAGTCGGTTGGTTGAGCCGTATGGTGGACGATCTCCGTTTGCTCTCCCTGATGGATGCCGACCAAATCACGCCCAACGGGAGAATGTCCCCTGGGTGACTTTCTCCGTTCGATTCACGATTTTGGGCAACAGCGGCGGAATCGGAAGGGCGCACGATGCGTCTAGACCTTCCCAACGCCTTCCGACGGTGGATGTCGACCCTCCCGCTTGCGGCAGATCATTAGCAACCTGATCGATAACGCCTTGCGCCACACCCGCCCGGGGCGATGCGATCACCCTTTCTGGGCGCGTGGGCGAGGGCGCTATGATTGTGGCAGTCAGCGACGAGGGCGAAGGCATTGCCCCGACGCGCTCCCCCATATTTTGATCGCTTCTACCGCGCAGATCGCTCGCGGCAGCACCACCCCGATGGCTGGAAACGCGATGGGGCGGGCTAGGCTTGAGCATCACCAAACGGCTGGTCGAACTTCATCAAGGTGCGATTCACGTCCAAAGCACCCTGGGGCGGGGACAATCTTCACCGTCCACTTCCTGTTAACCTGAGCGGTGTGCTACGATCTCTCGTAAACAGCATCACAAGTTGCACGAAAGATCACCAACCGTCATGAATCCTGCTATGATGAAACGCGCCGGACTGCTCATTGGCGTCCTTGTTTGTGGTGTACTTGCCTTTGAACTGACGATGACCTTCCTGCGCCAGCGCACCGTTTCCATCACCATCCGCACCACCGGATCAGCGGTGACGGCCCCCACCCTGTTCCCCCTGACGGGCGATGCCACCCCCCGACGCCCATCCCTGAAGATGCTCGGCAGATTGGGAAAGCAATGCTGGCAGCACGATCTTCATTGCCCGTGATGGTGTTGTGCTGCTTGATGTGACATGGGATTACCGCATTGGTCCCGCGTTTTCCGCCGACACTGATCCGCGCTGATGTGACTGATGGTCAAGGGGATTGTTGCCGCCCACAGCCACACGATCACCTGTGATCAGGTGAACGCGCTCGCCTGTTCGGGGTGGCGACGATCCTGCCCACCTTCAATGAACAGGATGGCGTTGGCGAGGGCGGGCTTTGGCAAACGGGGCGCTATATGCTCAACATCACCCGCGCCTATGCCGGGCTGCGTCCAGAGATCATTCTCCGCCGTGAAGTGACGGTGATCAACGAGTGAATCAGGCGAAAGCCCAATTCGCCCGCACCCGGTAGGGCGGCTATGCCCTCTCTCAGTTGCTGAAAGGAGCTAAAAGGGCGGGCGTCAGGGGCGCTCACCCCTGCCTGGCTGCCCCACGCTTTGCCGCACCCTCTGCCCCACCGAGGCTTTCGGCGCCAGTTTGATCGGCTTGTTCGGCAAGGCGGTCTGAGCGGCTGCGCGAATCGGCGGGAAGGTTGCTGATGCCATACCCGTGTGCGAATACACATCGTCCATGGCGGCGATCATGTCTTCCAGCGAGGCAACCTCGTTGCGAATTTGATCCTGCAAGCGCCGCGCCCCAGAGCTATCGAGTTCCTTCACATCCATCAACTGCATTTTGGCGTGGACGGCGCTCAGTTGGGCAATGGTCGAATCCATCTTGATTTCAATGCGCTTGACGAGGGCGGCAACCTGATTCAAGTCCCCGCCAGTGATTCCTTAATCTCCAACGCCCGCTGCAATTCTGCCTTTACGGTGGGTCTTCCTCAAGGCTCAAGCGGCGCTTCAACGCCTGAATTTCCGTTGGCACTTGGCGGCGATCCCGCTCAATGATCGGATTCGACCCAAGGTATCGATGCTCTTGGCAAGGCGGTAGATGCTCTCGATCCAGTCGTTGATTTGGCTGGCAGTGTCATCAAGGCAACGCGCATGGCGCTGCTCTGCTTGCCAACGAACTCATCAATGATGCGCTTGTATTCAAGCGCCTTCACCAACTGTTGGCGGGCATAGAGATCCTGAATATCGCCGGGGTCGAACTGCTCTTTGAGGATGCGCAAGTTCGCCTGTTCGCGTGCTTTCGGATCGGTCAGCGTCGCCACAAGGTAGATCACCTCTGATCACCCCCAATTGCCAACCACAACCAGTTTGCCATCCCCGAAAAAGCTGAATACCGGAAAAAGCAATGATCGTCAAGCCAATGGTGATTGCACTCGGTGCGGTGAAAAGCATCGCTCAGCATCGCCCGAAAAGTATTCATCCGTATGTCGTCAATTGGGCTGCGCTTGTCATCTCTTGCCATAATAGGGGACGTCCTTTTCGCTGTTCGTCAGGGTTTATTAGGGTTTATGATGGTTAATCATGGGCGGTGACGGTGGGGTGATCTGATAGCGCTCTCCTGTTTGAGAGAGATACCCAGCCTTCACCTTTGATCGTGCTGGCTGATCAGCAAGGCGCGGTGTTCCAGCACCCAAGCTTGCCATTTCGCTTGGTCTCTAAAGTCACCAACGGCCCGGTATCGTAGCTCGTCATCCAGCTAAGCCGCTCGAAGTGAATCATATAACTTGCCAAATCGCTCAGAAATAAGGCGTGCTGCCCCTCGCTGCTGAGCAGGATCGATTGGTGACCGGGCGTATGACCGGGCGTTACAACGCCGCGCACACCGCAAAATGTCGGTGTCCCCATCCAATAAGGTCATCTGCCCACAGTCAAGCAGCGGTTGGAAATTCGGCTCGTAGTAGGTGCTGCGCGTCCGTTCATTCGTGTGGGTGGCGTCCTCATACTCTCGCCGCTGCACGTAATAGTGAGCGCTGGGAAAGGTCGGCCCAATCCCTTGGCGGTAAAGAGGGGTGTTCCCCGAACAATGATCGGCGTGCAAGTGCGTGTTAATGACCATATCGATCTGGTCAGGGGCAACCCCTTGCCGCGCTAACCCTCCAGAAGGGTCCTCGCTGCGCAGCAGCCCCACCCTCCTTCATTTTATCGGTCAGCTTATCGCCTAAGCCCGTATCCACGAGAATTAGCTTCCCGTGCGCCCGAATCAAGAGGCAGGTCAGGGTCATGGGATTTGGTTTTCCGCGTTTGGCTGAAGGTAATCGCGGTAAAGCGCACGCGGACAAGCTCAGCGACCGCCGGCATCGACATGAACTGTGCCATCGGTGAGAAAGTAGAGTTGGAAAGCGCCTAAGTGAATCATAGGTGAATCATATCACGTCTGTTGCGTGTTAATCTGTGTGTTCAGGTATTCCTCTATCGGCAGACGGGGCGAGATTGCCCCTTCATCGGCTATCATACGATCGCTCTGCTGGCTTGCTATCTGAATACGTTCAATGAGGGCGGCACGTTCCATCTCAGGAAGAAATGCCGCCTCTGCTGCCGTTTGGGTCAGACTCTGAAGAACGTCTAGTGTCCAGCCATGTGCTATCGCCGTCCGATAATATTCCTCGCTAAGCGTCACATCGCAGATCGCCGGATCGTCAGTGTTCAGCGTCACCCGCAAGCCGGCTGCCATCATGCGCTGGATGGGGTGGTCCTTCAGCGAGGGACAACGCCGCTCTGGATATTGCTGGTGGGGCAGACCTCAAAGACAACGCCCATTTCCGCCGCCAGAGCAACCGTCAGTTCATCCTCAAAAATCCTGACCCCATGCCCAATCCGCCGTGCGCCCATCGCCTCAATCGCATAGCGAATGTTGTGGGGCGCCATCCCACTCCCCCGTGCAAGGAGACAAACATTCCGGCGCGGCGTGCCTCCCGAAACAGATTGCGAAAGGGCGCAGCGGAAACCCGCGCTCTTGCCCGCACAGATCGACGGCGACAATTCCGCGCTGCTGTTGATCGAGAGCCGCTTGGATCGATCCCTCGGCGTCGCTGAGGCTCTCGTGGCGGTTCACGGCGACAATCAGACGAACCTCAATACTGCGTCCAGCCATGCCATCGCGCACGCCATCACACACCCACGTAACCACATCGGGAAAGGTGAACCCCCTGCCCGTCCCAATGCCTTTGGGTGAAGCGCAGTTCCATATACCGAATGTTATCGGCGGCGGCGTCCTCCACCGCCTCCCGCGCCGCACGATAAACGACCTCTGGGGCGCAGTAAACCCCGCAAACGGCAAACTTGGAGAGGAAATGATCGGCAGTCCTCGGCGCGCCGGGCATCACTTGCACATAGGGGCGCAGTAACTCGGCGCGGTTGAGGGGACATCTAGGGCGTATTGTTCGGCAACCTCGGCAAGGGTGGTCAGACGAATCGACCCTCCAAATGGCGGTGGAGTTCGATCTTGGGCATGGCGGCAATGGTGGCGCGTAAATCTGGCACAATAGTCCCCTGCAGATGGTAGAACAAATTGTACCACCGTGAGCATAGGCGTGCTGGCTTTACGCACTAGCACCTCGCCACAGCGATAGGGAAGGTTTTCCCTCCCCTTCCGTGTGCTGAGCGGGCAGCAACAGGGTAAATGCATAACGCCTATAATAATTCCTAATATTGTTTGAAGAAAGAGGAATACCATGTCATTGATTGTCCACTTTCTCCGCGCCTCCAAAAGCAAGACAGTCAAAACAAAGTCCGCCTGCGGGATTTGCAAAGGCAAATTGAAGCAGAACGGCCACGTAGCGACCTGATGCAGATACAAAATGAGAACGAACGGCTGAACGGGTTAGCGAAAGGGCAGGCGGAAGTAGAACGACTGCGGGCATTTTTGTCTACACTATTTGCATGCAGTACCCTCACTGGTTGGACGGCAACCAGCCTTCTTACAAGAAGGACGGGCGTCGTTCGTTTTCCCTTGATCACCACCGCCTGCCCACCGGCAAGTGTATCGTGATAAGCGGGGCTGTCAACCACTGAGGGGTCAATCTCGTTAAAAAATGCTATAGGCGAGGGAGTATCCATCCCGAACCGAATTGCGTTGTTCAACACGCTGCACAAACAAGATATTTTTACGGCGCTGAGTCAGGGAAAAGCCCAGTTGTACTTCACGCCTTCCGATGTCGATTTGCACATTAAATGAAGGGGATCGGCGCTGGAACTATAACCTGCGCCCGCCGAGGGAGGCGATTTACCAACGCTCCCTAGCCTCTCCTAAAAAATGTGTGTACCCTTAAAGGATACTGCCTGAAAAGGCATGATAGTCTAGAACATATTTCAAAAACCCCTATCCCCCTACCCCCTTTCCCTGCAAGCGGGGAAAGGGGGTGAACAACCCCTCTCCGTTTACGGGAAGGGGCAAGGGGTGGGGTTTTGAAATGACGTGTAGGCAAGGAACACAGCATGACACATGAAACAACCTTTTGGAATGGCAAGCGAGTCTGGGTCACCGGTGGCGCAGGCTTTTTGGGGCGCAATGTGGTTCGGGGCTTAGAGCGCCAAAACGCCACTGTCTTTGCCCCGCGCAGTGCTGAGTACGATCTTCGCGAGATTGGCGCGGTTCGCCGCGCCCTGAACGACCTCCGCCCGCAGGTGATCATCCACCTCGCCGCAAAGGTCGGCGGGATCGGAGCGAATCGCCTTCATCCGGCGGATTTCTTCTATGAAAATCTGATGATGGGTGTCCAGCTTTTCCACGAGGCATGGCGGGCGGGCATTGAAAAATTCGTCGTCGTCGGGACGATCTGTTCGTATCCCAAATTCACCCCCATCCCCTTCAAAGAGGAAACCCTCTGGGATGGCTATCCTGAGGAGACGAACGCCCCTTATGGCTTGGCAAAGAAGATGCTGCTTGTGCAAAGCCAGTCCTATCGCCAGCAGTACGGCTTCAACAGCGCCTACCTGATGCCCGTCAATCTCTACGGACCGGAAGATAACTTTGACCCCGAAAGCAGCCATGTGATCCCCGCCCTGATCAAAAAATGCGTTGAGGCAAAGCAGCGCGGCGATGAATCAATTGAGGTCTGGGGCGATGGTTCACCGACGCGGGAGTTCCTCTATGTGGAAGATGCCGCTGCGGGGATTTTGCTTGGGGCAGAAAAGCTGGAAACAAGCGAACCGGTCAATCTTGGCAGCCACTTTGAGATCAGCATCAAGGAACTTGTCGAGGTGATTGCCGAACTGACAGGGTTCACGGGCAAGCTAATCTGGGATACCAGCAAACCGAACGGACAGCCACGCCGCAAACTAGACACCACCCGTGCCAAAGCATGGTTTGGCTTTGAGGCTACCACGCCCTTCCGCGATGGGCTGCGCCGCACGATTGATTGGTACGTTCAGCACCAGCAGCAAACGGTGAGGTAAGCAGCGTGCAGCGCGGCAAAGATTACATTGGGGTGGGCGTCGGGGCGATCATCGTTGATGAACAGGGGCGACTGTTCCTTGCCAAACGCGGCGAAAAAGCTCGCAATGAACGCGGCTTGTGGGAGTTTCCCGGCGGCTCTGTCGAATTTGGCGAGCGCCTCACCGATGCCCTCATCCGCGAAATGTATGAAGAATTTGGGATCATTATCGGCGTTGAGGAGATGCTCACCGTAACCGATCATATCCTTCCCGAAGAAGGGCAGCATTGGGTATCCCCATCCTACATCTGTCACATTGCCAAAGGGACGCCCACCATCCGCGAACCAGAGAAATGCGCGGCGATTGACTGGTTTGCCCTAGAGGACATTCCCTCCAACCTGACCCAAGTCACCGGGCATGATCTTGCTCTCTACCGCGCCTACCTTGCCGGAAAGACGAATCGCTAAGGGCTTATGCTGCTTGCCATTGACACCGCCACCCGGTTGATCAGCCTCGCCCTCTACGATGGGCATGATCTTCATGCCGAACGCACCTGGCGCACGGCAAATCAGCACTCTGCCGAACTTATGCCCGCCATTCAGCACATGCTGGCGGCGGCGGGTATTCTCCCCACCACCCTAACGGCGCTCGCCGTCAGTCAGGGTCCGGGGTCATTCAATGGGCTGCGCATTGGCATCAGCACGGCAAAAGGGCTGGCAATGGCGCTCCGCCTACCGCTCATCGCCATTCCCACGTTGGAGGTTGTGGCGGCACAACACCGCCCCGCCCCTGCCGATCCTCCTTACTTTGGGGCGACAGCCCAAGCTGGACGCGGGCGGGTCTGCCTTGCGTGGTATCGTTGGCAGCATGGACAGACGGGCGAGGGTGGGCGGTGGGCAGCCGAGGGATCGCCCCACATCGTCGGGTGGGAGGCGCTCATCGCGGCGGCGAACGCGCTTGGTGGGGCGCTCATCGGCGGAGAGATCGATCCAGCGGGGCGGGCGGCGCTCACCGCGGCTGGAATCCCTTACGTGGGGGCGGCGACAATGCTCCGGCGGGCGGGTTATCTTGCCGAGCTTGCCTGGGCGCGGTGGCAGGCGGGGGATTTCGGTCCGCCAGAGAGCGTAACCCCCATCTACCTTCACCAGCCCGGCGTGCCGCATCCCTAAGCGCTGCCCGTTACTGATCATTTGCGCGATCCCCTCTTTTCGGTCACACTTTGGGCGTACAACAGGGGTGATTCACGATGTCTGTACTCTCGCGCTTGGAGGCGGCAAACCCGCCAAACGACAACGATTTTGTCGAGATGCTGTTGCTCGAACGCTTCAAGGCGGATTATGAGCAAGTCCCCGTTGCCAGCAACAAGCCGATTATCCTCAACGACCCGGCGTCGGTCTATCTTGTCTTTCGCGGGCGGGTCGATGTCTTTTCTGCCCCCATCCAAGAGGGGAACATCGTCGGGCAGCGCCAACACCGTTTTCGCGCCGATGCGCCGCTTCTGGTTATGGGCGTTTCGGCAGAGGATACCGGCTATGGCTTTCTGGTCACTGGGGGGGGCGAAACAGAGGCGTTGCGCGTCACCCGCAGCCGCTTTCAAGAGCTTGCCGCACAGGATGAAAACCGCGCCGCAATTGCCGCGCTGCTCAATGGCTGGCTGATAAACCTCTACAGTGGGCTGGTGCGGGGCGTTCCCCCGAAAGAATACACCCAACTAGAGGCGGGCAAGACAACCTCGCTCAAATTGGATGCCATTGCCCGCGCCACACGGGGCGTCGTTTGGGTGCGGGCGGTAGAGGGTGAACTGCGCTATTTAGGGCGGACGGATGTCCCCGCCCTTGATGCCGCCCTACCCTTTCCAGCGGCGGGGGCAATGTGGCTGCAAGCGGCACGCAGCAGCAAGGTCGAGGCGATTGATACCGCCGCTCTGCTGACCCATGAAAACGGGTGGGAAGTGATCGATTCCTTTGATCGGTTTGTTATGCGCGAGATCGTCACCGGCGCCACCCGTGCCGACGCTGCCGAACGCGAACGGCTGAAAAACCGCTCTGCCTCAGATACCATCCGCGTGAGCAACGCCCTTCAACAGCTTGCCGCGCCGCTTGCCGCCGAGGGATCGCGGGACTTTCCCGCCGATATGAACACGGAAGACCCTCTCTTAGCCGCTTGCCAGATTGTCGGCACGGATATAGGGATCGCCGTCCGCCCCCATCCCGATATGCTGCGCGGGAAAAAGCTCCGCAACCCGTTGCAAGATATTGCGAAGGCATCGCGCTTCCGCACCCGCTCGGTAGCACTCAAAGAGGAATGGTGGAAAACCGATTCTGGTCCACTGCTTGGCTATTGGGAAGAAGGCAAACGCCCCGTCGCCCTCATTGCCGAAACGCCTGGGACGTATGTCGTCCGCGACCCCGCCACCCGCAAAGAAGTACCCGTCACCGCTGAGGTTGCCGATAACCTGAGTTACTTTGCCCATGCCTTCTACCGCCCTTTCCCAGAAACCCCCCTTACCGGCTGGCAGGTGCTGCGTTTTGCGGCAAAAGGCATCTGGCGCGATTTACTCACCGTCGTCCTCATGGGGCTGTTCGTGGGCGTCCTGACGACGGCGACGCCCCTAGTGACGGGCATTATCTTCGAGAGCGTGATTCCGGGTTCGGATCGGGCGCAGCTGCTTCAGCTTGGCATTGTCCTGATCATGGTCTTTCTTGCCTCTGCCGCCTTCACCATGACGCGCAGCATCGCCATTTTGCGCGTGGAAGGGCGTGTCAGCAGCACCGTGCAGGGGGCGCTCTGGGATCGCCTGATCAACTTGCCGACGCCATTTTTCCGCCGCTATGCCTCAGGCGATTTGGCGGCGCGGGCGTTGGGCTTGGAAGTCATCCGTGAGGCAATCACCGGACCGACCATCAATGCCCTGCTCAGCGGGATTTTTTCTATTTTTAATTTGTTCGTGCTGCTGGCGTTTGATGCGCGGGTGGCGGGCGTCGCTATGCTGTTGGTGATCGTCGCCGTCGGGGTGACGATGGGCTTTGGCTTGGCACAGGTGCGCATCCAGCGGCAGATCACCGCGCAGCAGGGGAAAATCTCCGGTCTCATTTTGCAGATCGTCTCTGGCGTGGCGAAATTTCGTACCGCCGGAGCGGAAAATCGGGCGTTCAGCCTTTGGGCAAAGGAGTTCAGCGAACAAAAAACCCGTTCCTTCCGCGCCCGCATCGTACGGAACTACCTTATTACGTGGTCAAGTGTTTTTCCCATCTTGGCGACGATGCTCATTTTCGCCGCCACCCGCGCCACCGGACGAGAGGTCTCCACAGGCGGGTTCATCGCTTTCTACACGGCGTTCACCCTCTTTTTGGGCAGCGCCCTTGAATTGGGGATGGTCTTCGTTGGGTTGTACGCTGTCTTGCCCCAATACGAGCGCGTTAAGCCCATCCTTGAGATGCTCCCGGAGGTCGATTCAACGAAAAGTGACCCAAGCGAGATCACGGGCGATATTGAGGTCAGCCATGTGTCCTTCAAATACAAGGACGATGGTCCGCTCATTCTGCGCGATGTCTCCTTTCATATTCAGGGGGGCGAATTTGTCGCCCTTGTGGGAGCATCTGGGTCAGGAAAATCCACCATGCTCCGTCTTTTACTCGGCTTTGAGATGCCCGAATCGGGCGCGATCTTCTATAACGGGCAAGACCTTGCTGGCTTGGATGTCCGTGCCGTGCGGCGACAGTTGGGCGTTGTCTTGCAAAGCAGCCAACTGATGGCAGGGACGATCTACGAAAATATCGTTGGGCAGGCGGGCTTGAGCATTGACGAAGCATGGGTCGCCGCACGCATGGCGGGCTTGGAAGAAGACATTAAGGCAATGCCGATGGGGATGCACACCGTCATTGGCGAAGGCGGCAGCACCTTTAGCGGCGGACAAAAGCAGCGGCTGCTCATCGCCCGCGCCATTGTGACGAAGCCCCGCGTCATGTTTTTTGACGAGGCAACCAGCGCCCTTGATAACCGCACCCAAGAGGTGGTCACCCGCAGTTTGGATACGCTGGACGCCACGCGGATTGTCATTGCCCATCGCCTCAGCACGATCATCAACGCCCACCGCATCATTGTCATGGAGCGTGGTGAGGTTGTTCAGCAGGGGTCGTACAAGGAACTGGTTGGGCAGGCGGGCTTGTTCGCAGATTTGGCACGGCGGCAGTTGACGTAAGTGGTAAAATAAGAAATGAGCTAAAAAATAAGGATCGGAAAAAGGGTAGGGTGATGGCTGTTCAGATTACCCACATGACAAACGAGGCATTCCGCGCCTATGAGAATTTGCCGGAACATGCCCACCACTCCTTAGAACTTTTGGAGGGGATACCCTACCATATGCCATCGCCAAGTCCCCTCCACCAAAAAATTGTCTTTATCCTTTCAGGATTACTCTATCTCTATCTGACTCAACACCCTCTTGGGGATGCCTATGGCGATAACTTAGATTACGAATTGGCAGAAGGAATTATCCTCAAGCCTGCTCTCTCTTTTGTCTCCAAAGAGCGGGCGCCGACCCTCCCCAAACGGTATACGATTGCTCCCGATTTGGTGGTGGAGGTTATGTCGCCAACGAACAGCCATGCCGAAATCAGCAAAAAGATTGAGACCTTTTTTCGGCACGGCACGCGCCTTGCCTGGGTGATTGAGCCTGAAGACCGCCTAGTGCGCGTTTATCGCCCAGAAACAGACGGAAGTATCAATGTGCGCGTTTTGACGGCAACCGATACCTTAGAGGGTGGCGAGGTGCTGCCCGCCTTTGGGGTCACCGTCAGCGATCTGTTTCCGACACGCTGATTGCCGTCCAATCAGCGAGGGTACGCCAAAGAGTAAGGAACGCTCCTCATGCTCCACATAGTTCGCCCATGGGAACAGATCGATAACGACGTATTAACGGTCTTTTATGCCGACTGCGCCGCACACGACGGCATACTTGCCGTCCCGCCCCCCCCTTTTTCGGAACTGATTGATCAGCTAAGCGTGCGGACGGTCTGCCTTACCACAGAGGGCGGGACGATATGCGCCGCTGGCTATGCCCGCGTTGGGGAGACAACGGCGACACTCTTTGGGGCGGTGCATCCCACCTGGCGCAAACGGGGCTTAGGGCGGGCATTGATCGCCGCCCTTGAAGATGCCGCCCAACGCCCGATGCTCCATGTGCGTTCGGAGGCGCTTCACCCTGATGCCGAAAGGCTGTTCGCCGCCTGCGGCTATCGCAAAGATTTCAGCGAGTTTTGGCTGCGCCGAGACCTCATCGCGCCGATCCCACGCTTTGAACCGCTGCTTGTCGAAACATGGACAATGCGCAACGCCTCCCGCTTTTTTGAAACCTATGTTGCCGCCTTTAGCACACGTCCGCGTGGGACAACCGATGCCGATGCCAGCGGCTGGATCGCGGAATATGACAGCGACCCCGATTTTCGCCCCGAATTGTCTTACCTTGCCATGATGGAAGGGCGCGATGCCGCTTTTGTTACCACCTTTGCTGGTAGCCCCCACCCCGACACGGGCTACATTGGGCAGATCGGAACGCACCCCGATTTTCGCAGGCGGGGCATTGCTCAGCGGCTTTTGGGCTTGGTTATGGCACGCTTCGCTGTCAAGCATGTCCCCGCCCTCGACATCCACGTTGGGGAGGACAACCCAGAGGCGATCCGCGTCTATGAGGGGGTGGGTTTTGTCCGGCAGGGGCGGCGCGGGCGCTATATCAAAACGCCGTAAATACGGCTGAGGATACTCCCCTAGGATTTAGGCAATTGAACATGTTTACTCCGTATTTATCAAAAGGGGGTGAGGTGTATTCAAGCCCCGAAGGGGCGGCTGCTTTCAGCCCGCTGCTTTAGTGGCGGGCGCTCACGGACGGCGATGGGCGCAAGCATTGCGCCCCTAATCTCAACAGCCCCTAGTTCCCGGACAAGCCTTTTAGCGGCGGGATCATAAGCGCTCTTCCCCTTTTCACCGTCGTCGCACTTAGCGGCAATCCAACCAACAAGGGTGCTGCAATAGATGAGTATCTTCTCATTTTAAATGGGTGGTTGCCTCTTGACCGCCCTTGCGGGTAAGATTATCAAGGTATGTGGCGCACAAAACGCCACTCCGTGATTCTAACCGTCTCTAACTAAATCTTTTGGAGGATGGTACTATGCGTAAGTTTCATTTGAAGGGGCTGCTGCCCGTTCTCGCGTTGGTGGCGATTGCTCTCGCTCCCGTTGGGACGCTCTCAGCCGCCGTTGCCGCCCCTGAAAACGTTGTTGTGATCGCCAGCCCGATGGCACAGGCAACCGAGCCTGTCACCATCTACGGCGCGACCACCGCTCAAATTAACAGCCTTGACCCCCAATACGCCGAAGATTCCGTTTCCATCCCGCCAGTGGAAAATCTGTTCCTCGGTCTGACCGATCTCGACCCTAAGACGACGGCTGTCCGCCCCGAAGCGGCGTCGAAGTGGGAAGTGAACGAGGCAGGCGACACCTGGACGTTCACCCTCCGCGATGACATCCCATGGGTCCGTTACAACCCCGCCACGAAGGAAACCACCGAAATCCGCAAGGTGACGGCGCAAGACTTCGAGTACGGGATCAAGCGTGCCTGCAACCCCAACACAACCTCCTACTACGCCTCCGTTGTGGCGGCAATGATCGAGGGCTGTGATACGGCACGTGCCATTGACCCTGCTGCCTTCAAGCCCGAAGACCTTGATCAGGTTGGCGTGAAGTCGCTTAGCGATACCCAGTTGGAAGTCAAGACGAAGGGACCCTTGGGTTTCTTCCTCAGCGCCAGTGGTATGTGGGTACTGCGTGCCACCCCGAAGGAAGCCATTGAAGAATTCGGTGATCGCTGGACAGAGCCGGGCAACATTATCACGAATGGTCCGTTCGTCCTTGCCGAATGGGACAAGCCGGTCAACCGTGTATTCCTCAAGAACACCCTCTATCCCGAAGCCGTCAATGACAACTACGGTGGCAACATCGAGCGTGTCAGCACGATTGTCGTCGGTGATGGTGGGTCGATCTGGAGTCTCTACCAGAACAGCGAAATCGAGTCCTCTGGCGTTCCTGCGGCTGAACTTCAGCGCGTGCGTGGCGATGCCGAACTGAGCAAAGAACTGCGCCAGACGAGCGACCTTGCCGTGTTCTACTTTGGGTTCATGTTCGATAAAGCGCCGTTCGATAACGTCCATGTTCGCCGCGCCTTCAGCGCCGCGCTGGATCGCAAGGCGTTTGTGAGCGAAACCCAGCAAGATCAGGGTGTGCCAATGGCGCACTTCATGCCCCCCGGTATTCGCGGCGCAGTGCCGATCAACGAGGTTGGTATTGGGCAGCCCGATACCCCCGGCTTTGATGCTGCTTTTGCCAAGAGCGAGATGGAGGCAGGCGGCTTCCCGAACTGCGAAGGCTTCCCCGAAGTCAATATCGCCGTATATCAGGGCGCCAGCGATTGGGCGCAGTTCCTCCAGAACGCTGTCCAAACGAACCTCGGCTGTGATCCTTCCAAGATCATCATTGAGGAAGTTGAATTCGGCGTCCTGCTCAGCACCATCAAACGGGCAACCCCCGTTGCGCAGCGCCCGCACATGTTCACCCTCGGTTGGGGACCGGACTACCCGGATGCCCACAACTGGATTCATGACGTGCTAAGCTGCAATGCCGATAACCCCTTCAACCGCCCCTGTGACGAGGCGCTTGATGGCAAGATCGACGCCGCCGCAACGGAAACCGATCCGTTGAAGCGTGAGCAGATGTACCGTGAATTGGAAGAAGCCTTCTTTGGCGCAGACGGGGTGTTCCCCATCGCGCCGTTGTTCTTGAACATCAATATCTTCATGGTCAAGCCATGGTACACGGGCTTCTTCGAGACCGACGGTCTCTTTGGCGGTCCGCACTGGAACAGCCGGAAGGTTGACCAAGCCGCACAGCTTGCTGCTCGCGGGAACTAGCCTCAAATCGATGGGGTGATCTTCTAAACAGGATCACCTCAATAGGAAAAGCGTGGGGTGATCCCAATAATACAGGATCACTCCCCCATTCACCCGGCGTTATGCCGGGTTTTCGTTGTCTCACCTAACCCATGAAGGACACATCCCTGTGACTGGCACATTCCTCAATCTGATCACGATCATTTTAGGCAGCCTCGTCGGGCTTTTGATAGGCAACCGGCTGACGGAGAAAATGCAAGAATCAGTGATGATGGGCTTGGGCTGCGTCACCTTGACCATTGGCGTCCAAAATGCGATGGGCAGCGGCAACATTATCCTTCCGGTGCTGGCAATCGCTGTGGGGGCAATCGTGGGCGAGGCACTCGATCTCGATGGGGCGTTAAAGCGCTTCGGCGGCTGGTTGCAGAGTCGCGTCGCCGCGATGGGCGTTTCGGAGAGCGCTGCTGACATAACCAAAGCCGATCAGGGGCGGATACGCTTCATCACCGGCTTTGTCACCGCCAGCTTACTGTTCTGCATCGGACCGATGGCGGTGTTGGGGTCGATCCAAAACGGTATTGATGTGAACGAAGTCCGCCTGTTGGCGATCAAATCGACGCTCGATCTCTTTGCATCGGCGGCGTTGGCGTCCACCTTAGGGATAGGCGTCATGTTCTCGATTATTCCCACCCTTCTGTTGCAAGGTGGCTTTTCTGTGGTGGGGATGTTCATTGCGCGGGCAGCAGCGGCAGGAACAGCGGCAACTATCGGCTTATCGCGCACGAATCCCTACCTTGTTGAACTCTCGGCAACGGGTGGTTTGGTGTTGATTGCCCTCGCCTTCATCTTGATGAATATGAAACAATCGCGGGTGGCAAATTTCCTTCCTGCGCTGGTCATTGCGCCCTTGCTGGTGGGCTTAGCCGCGCTGCTGAATATCGCCATTTACCCCCCGCCCATTCCCTAAGTGTCCCTGGCGCTTTAGCGCCGGGCTGAAAGCCGTCACCCTTTGTGCGGGTGGAAAGGGATATTCCTACATCCCCTTACATTCCCATCGGGGGTTTGTTTTGGTTGCCCTTAGCCAGCGAGGATTTCGGCAAGTTTTTCCTCATTTTCTGTCCGGGCGCGAATGGCAATCGGCGCGGCAAGCAGCCGGCGCAGTTCGCCTTCGCTGATCGGATTCTCGTAGTACAGACGGAACATCTCACCCGCTGTGATCAACACATCACCCGTATAGGGTTCAAGGCGCACCGCATCACCGGCTTGGACGCACCCGGTCTGAATCACGCGGCAGTACAAGCCCGGACGTTCCGCCGCCCGAAAGCGCTTCACAAAGGTGGGATCGCCCATCCGCGTTGCCAATGTTACACAGGGGATGCGCGGCGAGGTGATTTCCAAGATAACCTCTCCTACATGGAGGCGATCTCCAATGTGTAGTGGGGCAGATTCCAACCCACTGATAGTGAGGTTATCCCCGAACATCCCCGGCTCAAGATCATGCCCCAACTGTGTCCCCCACCACGCATAATCGATGTCACCATAGACATACACCGCCTGATCCGGTCCGCCGTGATGTTTTTTGTTCATCACGTTGTCCCCCTCCAAGCCCAATGCGTTGATCTGAACGGGATTGGGCGTGGTGTGTTTGTAGATTCCGGTGATGATTTCAACCTTACCGCCTCGGTTCATGGGCTGCGGCGTACCAAGATTCACGCTGAGAAGGTGCATGATCGTTCTCGCTTATAAAGAGCTAGACCTATTTAATGGCTTTAATGACAAAGGTGACCACCCCACTGGGGGTTTCCACCTTCACCTTGTTCCCTTGTTTCTTGCCTAAGAGAGATTTTCCCAACGGGCTTTCGTTAGAAATTCTCCCCTCGCGGGGGTTTGCCTCCGCCGCACCGACGATAATGTAGGTTTCTGGGGGGTCGTTCCCTTCCTGAACGGTCACTTCGCTGCCAACTTGGATCGTCTTGCCCCTTGTTTTGTCATTGCTGATGATCGTTGCCGCCCGCAGAAGTTCCTCAAGGTGATTGATGCGCCCTTCGAGGAATGCCTGCTGCTCTTTGGCATCTTGGTAATCGGCGTTTTCAGAAAGGTCGCCCTGCGAGATCGCCTCTTTTAATTTGGCGGCAAGTTCGGGGCGCTTTACCGTTTTTAACTCATCAAGTTCACGGCGCAGTTCAGCCGCGCCTTCCTCGGTGAGGTATTGAACATCGCTCATCGGATGCAGTTCCTCCTAAGCGGGGTGCTAACGGGGCAGAACCACCGCAATAATGATGATCAAGACGAACAATGCACCAGCCAAAACCGCTAAATTACGAAGGTCTTTTAAGACATAAGCGTAATCTTGGCGCAATTCCTCTTGGGTGGGGATGCGCCGGCTGGCAGACCCCATGACCGAACGGCTGGCAACGCGCACGGTTGCCCCGCCTGCCACCATCACCTCGCCTTTATCGGCTTTCTTCTCTTTATCTTGCCCGCTCAGTTCGGCGCGGGCGCGTTCCAAGACATCCGCCGATAAATTCGGGCGGCGCTCACTCTTTTTCTTTGCCATGGATGGCTCTCCTCAGAATTAGGTTTGTTTTTTTAGGGTTGCCCAAGCGCTTATTTTACCATATGGGGCAGCGTCGCTAAAGGAACGAATCATGAAAACAAGGAGGGACGGATTGGGAATCGTTTGTCTCAAGAAGGGCTATAATCAGGTTGCCTTACCTGCTGAGGAAAATCCGATCATGAATCCACTTCTTGAGACATGGCAGATCAACGCCCGCATCACCCTCTATGTGCTGGGCGCGGTTGCTCCTGAGGCACTGAAGGCGGGAAAGGCGCTCAAACTGCGCACTGTTGCCGCGCAGTTTGCCCATATCCACAACGTGCGTCTCATGTGGCTGAAAGAGGCTGCCCCCGATCTATTGGAGGGGTTGGATGCTTCTGGCGCAGGGAAATTTGATCTTGCCCTCAACCCCGATGCCACTGAACTGCGAACGGCATTAGACGCATCGGCGGGAGCGATCAGCGTGTTGCTTGAACGGGGGTTGGAGTCTGGAAAGATTAGAGGGTTTAAACCCCATGCGACGGCGTTCCTCGGCTATTTGATCGCCCACGAATCGTACCATCGCGCCGAAATTGGGATCATCCTCACCCACGCCGGACATCCACTTGAGAAAAAGGTTGCCTTTGGCATGTGGGAATGGGGCGTGCGGTGAGGGTTGTCTCAGAGGGCAGTAGTCTGCACCTCTACAGCGAACGTGCCGATAGATTCGGTCCTGATGGGTTGATGCTGACCTATCAGACCGCCCCCCCCATGCCTGCCGTCCATGCGCCGCGCCCCTACATCCACCCCCTGTATTCGCCACGCGGCGTTCTGCTCACCGAGGACGCCCCGCCCGATCACCCCTGGCATCGGGGCTTATCGATGACCTTTGTCGATGTGTCCGGGGTGAATTTCTGGGGTGGGCATACCTATCTTCAGGATCACGGTTATGTGCTGCTGGCGAATCACGGGCGAGTGGATCTGCTCAACCAAACCGTGCGTCTTCAAGGGGAGGGCAGCGGCGCTGCCTTTCATGAAACGTGGGCGTGGCGGAACGCTACCGGAGACGTGCTGCTGACGGAGGCGCGGCGGTGGGAGGTTTCTATTCCCCTCTTAGACCAACCAATACTCGTGATCACCATTTTCTCAAGATTCACAAACAGCACCGCGCATCCCTTACGGTTCGGCTCGCCCTGGACACAAGGGCGGGCGGGCGTGGGCTATGGCGGGTTATTTTGGCGCTTGCCCGCCGCGCTCACAGGGGGGACGTTTAATGCCCAGAGCGAAGCGGAGGTACTGAGCGCCCCCGATCCGTATGGGGTGGATAAGATGCATTACCACCTTGCTGGACGGCTTGACCTTCATTGGGAGGCGCGGCAGTTCCTGCCAGAGCAGATTCGGGCGACGGCATGGTTTGTCCGTCAGAAGGACTACCTCGGCATATGCGCCGCCTTTCCTTATGAGCGGCACTACGACCTCTTGCCGAGGGAGCGGCTTTACTTCTGGCATACGCTGAGCATGAGCGATGTTTATTGCAGTACCCTCACTGGTTGAACTGCAACCAGCCTTCTTACAAGAAGGACGGGCGTCGTTCGTTTTCCCTTGATCACCACCGCCTGCCTATCGGTAAGCATATCGTGCTAAGCGGGCTGTCAACCACTGAGGGGTCAATCTCACTGAAAAATGCTGTAGGTGTTTAGGCGATCACCCGCCATGTCGTTCCCGCTGCCGCCGGACGGGTCACTTGGGCGCTGAAGCCTATGCCCATCCCATAATAGACCTGAAACATCCCCTCCATGACGCGCTCGGCGGCGGACTTCGATTCGGTGAAGGAACAGATCGTTGGGCCCGACCCGCTGATCACCGTTGCTAATGCGCCGCGTTCCGCTGCCGCTACTCGCACTGCCCCTAACCCAGGGATCAGGTGTTCACGGGCGGGTTCAACGACCTGATCGTACATCATCGCCCGTCCCATAAGCGCCACATCACTGCGATAGAGGGCATGGATGAACAGCCCTAGCCCGCCCGTTTGATGCACCATCGTAGCAAGGGACACCTCACGGGGGAGGACAGCACGCGCCTCTTTTGTGGGGACGGCAACATCGGGGGTACAGATTGTTGCCCATAGTGTAGGCGGCACAGGCAGGGCGAACAACTGGCTCGCCTCCAATCCGGTGACGAGGACGAGTCCGCCGATGACCGCTGGGGCAACATTATCGACATGGCGTCCGCTGACAACGGCTTCCCCCTCCACCGCCGCCGCAATGACCATCCCCACATCTCCCCGCCCGCCAAAGAGGGCATTGACCGCCACCGCCCCGCCCGCCGCACTCGCCGCGCTGCTGCCCAAGCCGCTGGCAAGGGGCAGCCCCTTTTCTATCGTCAGGCAGACGCCCTGATCGGCAATATTCAAGGCATTCAACATTGCCTGTGCTGCAATACCCGCTGTGTTCTTTGCTGATTCGCGGGGGAGACGCCCGCCATCACCGCGAATGTCGTTAATCAGGACGCCGGGAGTTTCCGTTCGCTCGGCATAGATGGTGTCAAAGGGCTGTTCAAACGCCATGCCCAAGACATCGAAGCCAATGCCCAAATTGGCAATGGTCGCCGGAGCGCGAACTTCCACCCGGCGCGGCAGATCATCATAGAGACTCATGAAGGTATCACCGCTAAGGCTTGGCTCAGGTCAGCGATAAGGTCAGCAGCATCCTCAACCCCAATAGCAAAGCGGACAAGATTTCCGGTGATCCCTAATTCCAGACGTTCTTCCGGCGTTTTCTCAAAGAAGGACATCAGCGCGGGCTGTTCGATCAGGCTGTCCACGCCACCCAAACTCGGCGCAATATAGGGAATTTCCATGGCGTCAATGAAACGGCTGGTGTCTTCCAACGTCCCCCGCACGGTAAAGCTGACGACGCCACCGTAGCCGTTCATCTGCTTTTGGGCAATGGCGTGATCGGGGTGCGAGGGCAGCCCCGGATACCACACACGCTCTATGGCGGGGTGCGTTTCCAAAAACTCGGCAACGCGCTGCCCGGTTGCGTTCTGTTGGGCAACGCGCAAGCCAAGTGTTTTCAAACCACGCTCCAAAAGGTAGGCGCTCTGCGGATCAACGATCCCGCCGAGGACGCCGCGTGCATCACGCAGGGCGGCAATCCGATCTTTCCGTCCGGCGACAACGCCCGCCATGATGTCATGATGCCCGCCGAGGTACTTTGTGGCGCTGTGGACGATGTAATCAATGCCATAGGTCAGCGGGAGCTGGTTGATGGGCGTCCCAAAGGTGCTGTCGATAATCGTTTGCAGGCGGTGGCGTTTGGCAATCTCAGCAATCCGCGCCAGATCAACGCAGCGCAGGTAGGGGTTTGTTGGGCTTTCGGAGATGATAAAGCGCGTTCGTTTGGGCTGAATAGCGCCCTCCAATGCCTCGTAATCGCCCGTTTCGACAATGGTCGTCTCAATGCCGAGACGCTTCAGAAAGACCGTGCAAAATTGGCGTGTTCGGCGGTAACAATCGCTGGTCATGACGAGATGCGCCCCCGTTGGCAGGCTTGCCAGCAAGAGCGAGGTGATCGCCGCCATCCCAGAGGAAAAAAGCACGGCATCGCCCGCCCCCTCTAGAGCGGCAACTTTTGTCTCTACGGCACGGACGGTGGGGTTGCCATAGCGTCCATATTCTTCCCGCCCATGTATCCCATCACCCCAACTCTTGTGTTGCATAAAATCGATCAGATCGGCGCTGTCGGCAAAGGCGTAGGTTGCCGTCTGAACAATTGGCATGGGAATGGCTTGGTGGGCGCGGGTACGGTCATCGCCCCCATGAACGGAGAGCGTATTTTTGCCAATGGGCTTTTTGGGCGCGGCGTCGCTGCTATTTGGTGCGCTCCCACCTGATGTGCTGTCAAGCGGCGTCTCGGTTTGGTCGGGCGTCTTGGCGGTCACGGGTACGTTTTGTCTCCTCCTGAGGGTTGTGGCGGGCGACTGTAGCGCGGAATAGAGGGGAGGGCAAGGGCATTTTGCGCAAAGCACTAACGGTCATGGTATGATCCGCACCTATGATCAGCATGACCTCATCCTCCTCCTTGCCACGCCCAAACCTTGTTGAATGGTTTGGGGCGACTCTTGTCTTTGTTGCGGCTGTGGGCTATTGGCTGCCATGGCTGGCAAACCGATCCGCCGCACTCAGCGCGAATGCCCTTGACCTTGCCGAATGGGTAGGGTTAGCGCCTGCACAGCGGCAAATGTCCCCTCCCATGCCGGCATCGCTGGCGCTGCGGGGGGTGTTGGTTATCCTCGCCCTCTTGTTTGCCCTTCGCGGGCGGGCGCTGCGGCATTGGTTATTCTGGATTATCGCCCTTATCCTTGCCCTAACGCTCACCCCGCCGTTGGAGTTCTTTCGGGGGCAGTTTGCTGACCCCAATTATCAGCAGTTTGCCGGACTTGTCCTCAGCGCCCTGATCGGGATCGGCGTTGTGTTCGTCTTTCGGCAGGCGCGTTGGGCGTGGCGGGTTATTGAATCGGGTCTGGCGGTGGTGGGAATTAGCGCGGCGCTAATCGGCGTCAGTTCTGGTTTTGAGACTCTCGCCCGCACCGGTATGCCAACGCCTATCGGCTTGGGGGTCTTGGTCAGCGGTATGGCGCTCATGGCATGGGCAGTTATAGGAATAATTCCCCGTGACTGAGCTACACAGACCCCCCATCACCATTGTTCGCAACCCACTGAAACGCACCGTTGATAGTGTCCTTTCTGGGATTGGGTTGGTTGTGCTTGCGCCATTTATGCTCGTCATTGGCGTCGTCATTATGCGCGGGTCGCCGGGCGGCATGTTCTATTCCCAAATGCGTGTGGGACGGGCGGGCGTCCTTTTTCGTTGTTACAAATTTCGCACGATGGTCGCTGGTGCAGATAAACTCGGCGGCTCGATCACGATTAAAAATGACAGCCGGATCACTCGGATTGGTCAATTTCTCCGCCGCACAAAACTTGATGAACTCCCGCAGTTGTGGAATGTCCTTCGGGGGGAAATGAGTTTGGTTGGCTCACGCCCAGAAGTGCCGTCTGTTGTCGCCCATTACACGGCGGAACAATGGCATGTTTTCGCCATCCGTCCGGGGATCACCAGCCTTGCCACCCTTCACCTGCGGGATGAGGAAGCCATGCTCGCTCTAGCCAAAGACCCCGACACTGCCTATGAGACGGAATTCGTCCCCTTAAAAATCCGCTTGGCAATGACCCATGTGTATCGCAACTCGGTGATCTATGACACCTACATCTTGCTGCTGACCGTCTGGGCAGTGATCTTCCGGTTTTTACCGGTCAAAGAACACCCAGAGGTTGCCCACCTGCGCGACCGGTTGATGCGCGGGGAGGTCTAGCGCGGGCGAGGGATTTTGTCGGGGCGACCCTGTGTGGTCGCCCGCACTACTCAAGGTTGAAGGGGCTTGGTTGCGTAGATTTCTGCCTCAAAGCGGATCGTGCTGCTCATGATCGCCGTTGGGACATGAATATCCCACAAACCTAAGTCCAGCGAGACTGTTCCCCTTGCTGAGAGGACGCCATCCTTCAGCATCAGCCGGACAGGGAGTTCCACCTGCCGCGTTTTTTTCACCAATTCCAGCGTTCCAGAGATGACGACCTCAACGCCGTCTTTTTCGAGCGCCTCTAAGGTAACTAGAGTCGTCGCATCGCCAATAAAATCGGCGTAAGGGTTGGCGTCAATCTCCAAAACCTGCCGAAGCGTCGAGAGCAGCAGCCCGTTGACGGCTGTTGCTGTGTTCCCATCAATTTGAATGGCAACCTTCACGCGGTAACCCACCCCTTCCGGCACAAGCAGCACGTCCCACCCAGAGAGTTTGAAGATCCCGGGCAATTGGGCAATTCCCAAAATGCCCTGCCCCGATGCCGTATACCGGAACACCGATTGGATGGTATCCACAACAAAACGGGGTGTCTCTGGAACGAGAGTCACATCCGCCGTCGGGGTGAAGGTGAGTTGGAAGGTGGGAGGCGGTGCGCAGCAGATCAGCACTGTTCGGGCAATGCCCAGCCCAACAGCGCTCAGTACGACAAAGGCGAATACTAAGAACAGACGACGACGGCGTATAAAGCCTCCCACAGGGTTCCCCCTTCCCCACCTCAAGGGGTCAGTAATGTCACTTCTGTTCCATGTGGTAGATGTGGGCGGAGTTCGGCGCAAGGTCAACGCCTATGCCTGCCGTCAGCATATCATCGCCGCTGACCACTTTTGTATGATTGTCATCGAGGGCATCTGAAAGATGCCACTGCCCCGACCCTCTGAAACTGGGTTGAGGAAGCATCACCCGCGCCCGCACAGCATGATCGGCACGGTTTACCACAATCAAGCGCCAATGCTCTTGGTATGCCCACGCATAAGCGATTACCGCCCCATGCACCACTGACTCGGACTCATTGGGGTTGGGATGCGCCGCCAAAAGCATGAACACCCCATCATGATAGATGGGATGGTTCACTTCTGCCAATAGGCTGCGGTACATGTCACGCAGCCATGCTTCAAGGGGTTCGTCAGGGGCGCGTCCTAATTGGACGGGGAGCTTCACCCGCCGCCCTTCTAACTGCCCCTCGTAGATCAACTTCATACCGGGCAAGGTCAGCGTTAGCACGGCAGCGGCGGCGATGCGTTTTTCGCCAAATGCCGTTAGCGCACGTGGTTCGTCGTGATTTTCTAGGAAGCGCACCATCCGCGCTTGATACTTGTAACTTGCCATGAGGTGATCGCGCACGAGGGCTGTCCCCTCATGAAGCAGCCGATCATAAAGGCGTTTGTCATAGGTGTAATCGAAGCCAAGCCGTTGCAGTTCATGCTCCATATCCCAATAGACTTCCGCCATAAAGAGGAAGTTCGGGAAGGCGGTTTTGACCGCTGGAATGACCTCCCGCCAGAATTCATTCTGGTGGTGATCGTTCAGCCCCCAGGTCATGGCGAAGATGCGGTTGACAAGCAGCATCGCCATATCACAGCGCACGCCGTCACATTGTTTGGCAATCTCAATGAGCGCCTCGCGGGTGACGGCGCGTCCGGCGGGCGAGAAGGCATTCACTTGGGCGGTATCCCCCCAGGGTGGAAAGTAGGGGTCGCGCCCATGGGCAACAATGCGCCCACTGCGGGCGCGGTAGAAATGTCCCGGCGACTCCAACATATCCTCATCTGTGCCGCCCAAGAGAGCATCGGGATGGTCGTGAATCCAGTGATGGTCATTTGCCACATGGTTTGGCACATAATCGAGGATCAGCGCCATTCCCCGCCGCCGCAGCGCCTCTCGGAAGGCGGCTAAGCCATCCCGCCCGCCAATGCGCGAATCAACGGCATAGCGGTGAATGGCATAAGGAGAGCCAATAATATCGTCTTCGGTAAAACCGGGCAGGGCGTGTGCATAGTCGTTGCGTAGCCCTTCGTGGCTGCGAGCAATGTCGCGTGCGTCGGGGCTGCGCTCCCAGATGCCCATCAGCCAGACGACATCGAAATGATCAGCGGCGATAGTGTCGAGTACTTCGTCGGGAACGTTGTGTAGAGTGATTCCCCTCCCGTAGCGGTGGGAGAGCGTATTGAGCCAGGCAAAGGTGTTGATTTCGTAAAGTAGGGGATGGTTGCGCATCCGTGATGAACCCCCTTCGGAGGGCGTGAAACGTTTAATGATGTCCGCCATTATCGCCAAAGGTGCGATTTTCCGCCAACCCCTCTAAGCACGTTACTCTAAGTTATGTTGGGGTTTCCTCTTTACCCTTGTGTAGCAGGGAAAGGAGGGTGAGGGCGACCACACGAGTGCGGGGTGGCGCGAATTCGTTCCCCCTCTCCACACGAGGAGGGGGTGAGGTGTATTCAAGCCCCAAAGGGGCAGTCAATCCTAGCCCGCTGCTTTAGCGACGGGCGCTCCCATGCGGTGGAATTATGGGGGCGACTACATGAGGGTGGTGGCTACGGCGCAGCACGGGGCGGTCCACCCTCGCCCAAGCCCGGCGTCGGCAGCAGTTCGTAAGGGAGACTCCAAAAATCGGGGAACGGGGCGTAAGGAAGGTTGTAGTATGCCTCAATGACACGGCGGACAATTGGGGCGGCGGTTTCCGACCCCTCGCGACTGGTGAGGACGAGCGCTGCCACCGCAATATCGGGCGTTTCGCCCGGGATGCCCGCAAACGCCGCAAACCACCCATGTGGATAAGGCGATCCGCTCTGCGCTGTTCCCGTCTTTCCGCAGACCTGTACCTTCGTCTGGTCAAAATTGACAAAGACCCACTGCGCCGTGCCAAATTCTTTGTTGGTCGTCACATTGCAGAGCGCGACGCGAATCCCATCGATGACCTCTGGGGAGATGTCTTTGAGCGTCGGGTCGGGCGGGTTTGCCGTGTAAAACGGGGCTTCTCCCGCGTTGCCAATGGATTTTATAAGGTGCGGTGTATAGAGTTTTTCCCCGTTGGCGACGAGCATGAGCATCCGTGCCACTTGCAGCACGGTTACTTGAAGATCGCCCTGCCCAATGATGATATTTAGGCAGTCGCCCGTCCCCCACCGTTTCCCACTGCGGGTAAACTGACTGTCGGGATCAGGGATGTACCCTTCTTGCTCAATGAGCGCCTCGATTCCGGTGCGAATCCCTAATCCCATATCGTTGGCATAGCGGCGAATGAGCCGCGCATCTTTCTCGCAGATTCGCGCCCCAACCGTCCAGAAATACACATCACAGGAGGAGGTCAGCCCTTGTTTCAGGTTGATTCGCCCATGATAGTTTGGGTTACGGTTTGGCTCAAGGTAAATCCAGTCTGTACGGGTGAAATCTTCATCGCTGCTGCGGTAGGTCCCGCGACAATCGACAATCTCATTGAGATCAAACAAACCCGACCCCGCCGCTGCTGCGGTGGAGGCGATTTTCATCACCGAGCCGAGAAAGTAGGTTTCCTCAGTGGCATGGTTCACCGTTGCCCGATTTTTTAGGTAGCCCTCAATGGTGCCAGCGTCAAAAGAGGTATCCAAGCGCCACGCATCGGGGTTAATGGTCGGGTAGTTCGCCATTGCCAAAATTTCGCCGCTTTTGACATCCAAGACAACCACCGCTGCCCCTTGCGAAAACTGCGCCCAGTTCGCCGCATTGTAGGCATCGGCAACCGCCTGTTCGACCTTCAATTGAAAGTCGCGGTCAAGCGTCAAGGTCACATCGCTGCCGCCCCGCCCTTTTTGGGTGTAGATTGTCCGCACAAGGATGCTGTCGGGGGTGATGATCTCCAAACTTGCCCCACTCACCCCGCCCAACTCTGTTTGGTAGGTGCGCTCTACGCCATACAAACCCACCAGCGAATCTCGCGAGAGATCGGGGTAATCTGCCGGATTTTGGATCGGACCGACAAAACCGACGCTTTGGGCGGCAAGGTTTCCCGCAAAGTAGAAGCGCGAGTTTTGCCGACGGTATTCCAGCAAACAGACTTGATCCAGCGAGGGACGCAAGGCGTTGTAATCTGGCTCGCTGAGAATCCCAATGGTGTAGCCGTTATCCAGCCCAGTAAAGGCTTTGTATTTTTCGAGATCGGGGCGGTAAAGCCGAAAGACACTGGCAAGGCGGTTAAAGCATTCGTCGGGGTTGTTTGTTGGGTAGCTGCGGGTCAGCAGGCGCACGGCAATGTTCGTCACGCCATCTTGGGCAATCAGGCGGTTATAGCGATCATAGATTGTCCCACGCGGGGCGCGAACACGGCTGAGGGCAAGGGTAGCCCCGCCCGCCATCCCCTCAAAAATATCCATCGTACTCCATGTCACCCGCCAGCCACGCGGGGTAACAATCAGACGCATGGTGCGATCCATGTCGGAAAATTCGCCCAACGTGGAGGAGACAAAGGTCATGTCATAGCTGACGATGATTGTCGTTCCCTGCTGCTGTGTCCGATCGGCATGGAGTGTGTAACGTTTCGCCTTTTCTGGGACAAGCTGCACCGTTTTTTCCGCCGCCGTGTACGCCTCACGGAACGCTTCGCGGCTGGTGATCTGGCTGCGCGGGGTGATCAGGGTATACATTGCATCGTAATCCCCCGCTATCCACCCATCCAAAAAGGCGCGGGCAACGTTTTCCGCCTCGGCAAGGGTCAGAACTGGTGTGGCGTTGGCGGCATTTGGCGGGGGAGGAGGCGTGTCATTGCAAGCGGCTACGGTCATAAGCAGCGCAAAAAAAATGACCCAATAGCGTGTGTGGCGCTCAGCGATTCTCATCATCACCTTCTATTGTCGCGCTTGGCTGCTGGACTTCGGTTGCCGCCAACAAATCGAGGATATGCTGCCCACGAATGAGGACACGGCGCATCCCCGGCGGTTGGCTAACCCGCAGGGCGCGGGCGGTGATCAGCCGCTTGACAGTGCTGAGGCTGACGTTCAAAATTTCAGCGACTTCCTCGCGGGAGTAGACGCGATTCGGCTCAATGACAGGGCGTTTGGTATGGTGGATCATGACGTAGATTATCCTATGCAGAAGTCCTCAAAACAATGAACGCGAGATGAATAACGACGGGGAAAACATAATCGTCCTAAGTACCTATCCGTAAATTATAGGTAAAGTTTAGGGCAACCCCTCACGACCCTTTTTCTGATGGTATTCAGGGAGAGATGCGGTGTTTGCCAAAGGCATCTTTCTCAGCACTGCCGCAATTACACACCAAACCCCAATTTGCGGATAGGCTTCTAAAATAAAGCCGTAACCAATGGATACAAGACCTTCCGCCGGAATGCTATAATGCGCTAGATTCTGACCGACACAGGAATGTACCATGAAAACTATTTTGGTCACGGGCGGAGCGGGGTTTATCGGGAGCGCTTTTGTGCGCCATATGGTGGCGACCTACCCGCACTACCGGATCATCGTCCTTGATAAGCTGACCTACGCGGGCAATATGGATAACCTGCTCCCTGTCAGCGATGAAGAAAACTATGCCTTTCGGCGCGGGGATATTGCCGATCATGCCACCGTCCGCCACATTTTAGCGACGGATGGCATTGATACGATTGTCAACTTCGCTGCTGAATCCCATGTGGATCGCAGCATCCTTGACCCCGACGCCTTTATCAAAACGGATGTCGTTGGCGTTTATGTGCTGCTGGAAGAAGCGCGGAAGGCGGGTATTCAGCGCTTCCACCACGTTAGTACGGATGAAGTCTATGGCTCAATCCCTGAAGGGTTCTTCAAAGAAGGCGATCCGCTTGAGCCGAACAGCCCGTATTCAGCCAGCAAAGCCGGCGGCGAGATGATGATCCGCGCTTACCATGTGACCTACGGCATGACGACGACCATCACGCGGGGGAGCAACACCTACGGGGAATATCAGTACCCCGAAAAAATGCTGCCCTTGTTCATCACCGAGGCAATTGATGATCGCCCTCTCCCTGTCTATGGCGATGGGATGCAGGTGCGCGACTGGCTGCACGTTGATGATCACTGTCGGGCGATTGATCTCGTCTTACACAAAGGAACACCCGGCGAAATCTACAACGTAGGCGGGGAAAACGAACGCCATAACCTAGAGGTGACCAAGCGCGTCCTGAGCTTGCTTGGCAAGCCGGAAACGCTCATCCGTTATGTGACAGACCGCCCCGGACATGATCGCCGCTATGCGCTCACCTGCGAAAAGATTCGCGGGCTTGGCTGGCGTCAGTCGGCATCTTTTGAAGAACTGTTGGAAAAAACGGTGCGCTGGTATCAAGCGAACGAATGGTGGTGGCGCAAGATCAAGACTGGGGAATACCTTGCCTATTACAAGCAGCAGTATGCAGATCGCTTGGCGAACGCCGCACAGGGCTAACCCTCAGTGTAAAATCAACCGCCCGTGTAAGGTTTGAAAGGGTAGCAGAGTAGGGGCGACCACGTTGGGTCGCCCCTACGAATGGCTGTTCTCCCCTCCCCGCAAACGAGGAGGGGGGGATAAGGGTTCTTTAGAAATCCCTGTGGTTGACTGTTAGCGCGGCAAATCCATCGGGCTGGTATCGCCAAAGGCAGACGCAACATCGGGGGCATCAGCCTTCTTTGCCCATGCCGAAATCTGGATGGAAAGCCGCTCGAAAACGCTGTCCTGCGGCATCGCTGTGGTTGCATAGGCAAGGTCGAGGATGCGTGCCTGTATCGTCAGGGTTGCCGTCTCCAAAAGGACAGCATCGCCCGTTTTTATCATGACTGCCTCGCCCTTCGGGGCAAGTTCGGCACGGGTTGCCTCGTCGCGGTAGGCATGTTCGGTCATCAAGACTTTCGTCAGTGTGTTTGTGGTGTTCGCATCAAAGACCCATACCTCAAGGGCGGTCACCTTTTTGGGATCACCCACGCCAATTACCTTTGAGACCCCCGCGCCCGTCTCACCGAGGAACTTCCCGGCAGACGTTTCAATAGCGAACGAGTCATCAAAGTAATCATCGCCCATGATGTACGTAGACATGAATTGGGCAACCGGCGTCCCTCGATCTACGGTGACGGTTGCTCCGCTCTCAGGGGTGGCTTTGACGATTTTTTCTGCCTCTACTGCCTTTTTGCGGGCATCTTCCATCGCTTTACGGCGTTCTTTTTCCAGCCCCTCTTGGACTGTCG
The DNA here is from genome assembly GCA_015075625.1 of Anaerolineales bacterium. Lineage (NCBI taxonomy): Bacteria > Bacillati > Chloroflexota > Anaerolineae > Anaerolineales > Anaerolineales bacterium. The sequence goes on from JABTTZ010000001.1 coordinate 152,923, forward strand.
AAGGCGCTGAAGATTTCCGCTGGAACAGGACGCCAATCGGGATGATTGTGTTGAAGATGATGATTCCGCCAATCAACAGGGCGGGGACAACCACACACAGCACAGGGGTCAAGTTGCCATTGAAGAAACTGGAGGTCACTTTGGCGATTTGGTCTGGGTTTTCCCGCGCTAAGGGCTGAATATCCAACAGACGGGGGAGGAGCGGATCTGCCGGATTGCCCGTTTGCAGTTCCACAATCAGCCCATTGACGATTTCCGGTGCATTGCCCAGATAATCCAATTGAAGTTGCGCGTTTTGTAAGGCGACGGCAGAGGTATTGGGGTCTTGGCGGGCGGCGCTGTATTGCCATGCCGTTTGTTTTACATATTCCCGCTTCCAAGAATCCCCCAAATGCACCGCTTCGGCAGCGGTGTAGACATTTGGCGAGATGACATATGCCCACAAGAACGCCAAAATAATCCCCAGGAGGAATGTGCCAAGCGGAAACAGCTTACGCGGCACGCCCTGTGAGATTAAAAATGGGATGGTCTTCGGATCGACCAACGTCCGAAGGGATTGAAGAATGGTACGCTGGCTGCTCGACATAGCTTGGAGACCGCCCTTTCTATGTGGCGGGGGGACACCTGCCCTTGCCGCCCCCTTCGCTGCTGACTACCTAACACAACCTAATTCTATAGGGTTCACAAACAGGAGACAATCGATTGAGAGAGGAGTGTACCGAGATTTGCGCGAATGCGCTAGACGCCACCAAAGACGATTCTCTCGATGGTCTTCCAAATGCGTTTCAAGAGGGATTCCCCTTGCTCATCGCCGCCGGAGCATTCCAATAAGCATCCCTGCCACCCCAATCATGCCGAGTCCGGCGATAAACACGATGGGTGGGATTGTTCCCCGCGCCGATAGGGATACCCGTGCGGGCAGCGTCGCCTCGACAAAGGCAGGTGGATAGGTAAAGGTTGGCTGCGGTCCAAGCGGTGTCCCTACCCCTCCATCCGCTGCCCGTGTAAAAATGCCCGTTGCCGATGCCTGCATGACCGTTGCCGTCTCTGGCGCGCCGGGCGTTGCCGTCAGAAACTCTGAGGTTTGCTGCGCACCAGCCGTCGCTACATTCGCTGTGGGCAGTGCCTGTGGGTCGATGATTGGGATCGTCGCCGGATCGCCCCCCGTTAGCACAACGACATCCTCATAGACCCACGCTACCCCAGACGCCGCCCGATCATAGCGAATTTGCAGCCACATCCCATAGCGCCCCGTCACGGCAAAAAAGCGCCCCGGTTTTTCTTTGAACAATACTTGTGAATCAAGGCTTGGCGCAGAGCGTATATTCGCTTCTTCGCGGGCTTCAGCACGGATGGTGCTTACTTCGGGAGTTGGTGTACGTGACGGGGTGGGCGATTCAAACGGGGGGGGAGTCTCTGTGCGGGTGACAATGAGAACAGGAAGCGGCGTCAGGGTGGGCGCTTGGGCATCTGCCCGCTGCCAAAGGCTTGGCAGCAGCAGCAGTACGACGATCAGCGTCAGGCAACACGCCGCCATCAGCCCATAGACCCCGCGCCGCATTGATGTGCTGCCCATCACCCCACCGCCCGTATCCCGAAGGGCGTTCCCGTCCCCGGCATAATGATCATCTTCAACGGTTCGTCCATCCCCCACAGATCGCGCCACAAGCGCTGATACGTCCCATCACGGTACATTTCTTGGAGCGTTGCCTCCACAAGGATGCGGAATGGCACATCATTGCGCGGGACGGCAAAAGTGAGCGGCGATTTCTCATAGAGTGTTTTTGTCAGTTGGACGTAAGGCTTGTTCCGTTCTGCTAGGGGGATAATTCGCAGGGCATCGCCAAACAGCACCCGTGCGTTTTGCGTCTCGAACACCTCACGGATCGCTTGTTCATCAGAAGTGAAGGGAATATGTTGGATGGTCTGTTCGGGAATCCCCACACTGATCGCCAAACGGCGGGCGATCTCGAACGCGCCGCTATCGTCGGCAAATGTGCCAATCACACGCTTGCCCAAGCGCAAACTGCCAAAGTTTTCAACGGGGCTGCCCACACGCACCAACATCCGGTAGCCGCGCTCGGCATACCACCCAACGAAGTCAACACGATCCACCGTCCCCCAATGGGGTTTCACATTGATAGCAAGATCGGCGTTCCCACTAGCAAGGGCATCTTCGGCGGTGGCGTGCGCCCCCGGTACGATCATCACGCCTACACCCCAGCGCCGCGCCATCTCGTAAATGAGCGCGGCATTGAACGTCTCTAAGATGGAGACAGTCCCCCGCGCATCGGGCGGCTCACCCAAGCCCGCCACGCGCAGCGCCCCACCGGTTTGGATGATCTCAATGACCGAACGGGCGGGGCGCACGATATCGACAGGAAAGGCTTGACACTCCCCGCCTGGGGCGCAGTTGACCGCTCGCGTATCGGCATCCAGATCAGCCCACACCAAGGGGTAGACTCGATCTTCGCTCGGCATTAGGTCAGGCGGAAACCAGCGATCAAAAATCTGTTTCAGGCGGTCACTCTTGACCAAGCGCTGTAAGGTGCGGTTGATCAGCGTGCGGAGATGATCATCATAGCGCAGCATGGCAATGCCATACGGTTCGCTGCGGAACGTGCCATCCATAAGGCGGACGCCTTCAATCTTTCCCCGCACACGCTGATCCAAATCCCACCGATCTCCCACCAGCGCGGTAATCTCCCGCGCCCCCAATGCCCGAATCGCGTCGTCCATCATGGCGTAACGGTTGACAGTGACGTTCATCCCATTGGCGAGGCTGAATCCCCCAAAGGCGGCTTCCCCTGCGCTGCCCACCACGACGCCCACTATTTGCCCATTTAGGCTGAGGACATCGCCGGGCGTATCCGCCATCGCCAACGCCACCTGCCGATTCACGAAATAGGGATCGCTAAAATCGAGGAAGTCAGGGGCATCGCGGCTGATGATCTGCCCGCCGATCAATACGTCAATTGTCCCCGCTTGGAGCAGCCCATAGGCATCTTTTTTCGTCACTTGCCGAAATTCAAGGCGTATACCCCAATCTTCGGCAATAGCGCGGAGAATGTCGGCTTCAAAACCTTCATAATCCCCCGTATCGGTGATCGCCGCGAAGGGGAGGCGGTTGGCGGGCGTTCCCACCACCAGCGTTGCCGGCGTCCGTTCTCGAATCCGTGCTAAGGCGGTGCGGCTGATTGCCGGATAGGGTGTGGCAGTCGGCGGGGGAGGGACGAGCGTCGGCGGGACGAGCGTCGGGGCGGGCTGTTGGGTAACTGCCCCAACCCCGCCCACCCATAGAAAGGAGAGAAGGAGCATTGCGCCGACGAGGATCAAAAAAGACCCCCGACGGTTAGAAAGGGGCGATCTCAGCGTCCCTTTCGTCTTACCCGCTGTTGTTTGGTCAGAAATTGTGCTATCCGTTGAGAAATTCATGGACATGGCGTAGCAATTCACTGGGCAGCAGTGGTTTTGTCAGAAAGCCATCGCTGCTGATATTGAAATCGAGCGCGACTAAGGTTGCCTGAGCGTAAGCGGTGACGAAGATGATTCGCGTCCGGCGTGCGCCGCCATCGAGTTTGCGAATGGCAGATGCCACTTCATAGCCGTTCATCTCTGGCATGGCGAAATCCAACAGAACGAGATGAGGATGAATTGTTGGGTAATGTGCCAATGCCGACGCTCCATCGTAAGCGGTGAACGCCTCGTACCCGGCTGTGCGCAGGGTATTCGCCATCATGTTACAAATGGCGCGATCATCATCAACGATCAAGACCCGTATTTTTTCCAGTTTGCTGTCTGTTTCCCGCTGTTTGTCTGTCATTATGTAAGTCGCCATGCTAGTTAGTGTAACGAGAAATCGGCTGCCCTTTCCCTCCCTTGACCAATGTCTAATCGACGCTTAATCGTCGTTTGGTCTACGAACAGGGATTTTCGTCGTCCCGCCCATGCCTGCTGGCGGACGCGGTTCGGTAGGCAAATCGGTTGTCCCTGAGGGTGGCAGAGCGTCCGTTGGAGTCTCAAAGTCAACGGCTTTGATGGTGATCTCCATGGTGTCATCTTTTTTACCCTGCACGGGGATAATTGCCCCTTCGCTGGTATCCGTTGAGATCGGCGGGAGTTCGCGGATATGGACGACGGGAGGCAGTTCAGGAAGGGTCTCCGGTGGCGGCGGCGCGGCTGACTCCACCGGAAGGGGTGTGGAGTCTTCAATCGCTTGCCATGTGCTGTCCACCTGCACCTGATACCCCGTTGGGAAGGTGATATACGTTCCCATGTTATCGCGGCGGATGGTCATCCCCCACAGGCGGACGGTCACTGCGTGGGGAAGGGCAAAAACACCGCCAGCAAAGACCTTTCGGGTGCTGATCGGGCGCAGCCCAATCAGGCGGAAAAAGAGCGCCAGCGGGAATGTCCCTTCTATCTCGTCAATATCACCCAAGCCGTCACCGCTTTCGCTGTTGTAGCCGCCTCGGAAGGCGTGATCGGTGCGCAGCGCCTTTGCCATCGCCTCCATCAGCCGGCTGAACAACCCCCGTGCGGCGTCCGTTAATTCGCCCCGCAGCGATTTGTTGGCGGCTGTTGCGGCGTTCTCAAGAAGCGCCTGTACGAAGAGCCCGTTCCAGACCATCCACACGCCGCCGCTGCCACCATCGTTGTTGGGGATGAACGCCGGATCGTTCGCTGGACAGATGGGCAAGCCAAAGGGACGCCCATAACGTGCCGGATCGTTCAGTGTCGCCACAATCCGCCGCAGACGTTCCTCGCTGCCCACCGCCCCCGCCCATAAGGGAAGCAATTGAGTCAGGTTTTGGCGGGTGAGGTCTACCGTATCGACCTCCACCGTATAGAGGCGGATGATCCCTTCACACTTCAGGTAATTCACCTGACGGTACACCCGTTCGCTCACTGCCGCGCCCATGCCGTAATACCAGGCAAAGGCAGTGCTATCAATGGTCTCCTTGACGGCGTTCCCTTGATGATCGATCCCCTCAATGACCACCGTGCATTTCGGGGCGCTATCCCGCCCGCCAATGATGCGCACGATGAGGCGGTTGGGCGGATCGAGCGGCGTTTTTACGTCAAAGGCTTCATCGCCCTTCCCTCGGAACAGGTAAATCCCCTTCAAAATGGCGTTTGTGTCGCGTTCGCGGTAGAGATACGTTCCGTTCGGCTCGTCCCACATCGTTTCTAAGGCGGCACGCAGCCCCTCAAGACGCTCTTGGATGAAGGCGGTGTCGCTGGTTTCAGCGGCGCCCCTAGTGTCTCCTTCGGCGGCAATCTCGCCTAGCGCCAGCAGCGCCGTCCCTTCGGCAATCAGATACGCCGCCAAATCGGGCGCTTCTACCTTTTGAATGTCGGCGTTTTGCGCCCAACGGCGAAAACGGGCAAAGGTTGGGTTATCGGGGTAGCCGCTCTGCTCTACGGTTGCCCATTCTGGCACAGCGTCGCCATCGGCATCGGTTTCGGGCTGAAACCAGCCTCTAAAAAAGCGACGCAGAGCGGGGAGCGCCTCTTGGACGAAGGCGCGATCTTCGGTCAGCGTGTAGACCTCGTGTGTTGTTGTTGCCCACAACGGCAAACTGAGCAGATGCGCCCGCTGCCCACCTAAGCCCACTTTATAATCAATGCCGCCGCTGCTGTCTTGCACGGCAAGAGCATTGCGAATGACGCCCTTTGCCAATTCCGGGGCGAGGATTGCCGTCGAGGGCAAGATGAAATGGCTTAGCTGTGCCGTTTGCCCGTTCCACTGCCGCCCGTGATCGCTACCATCGGGTTGGGCGCTGAACCCCCGTCCGGGTGTCCGCGCCGTGACAAACGAGGCGTGGGGCAGCGCCTTTGTTGGGGAGAGAAAGCTCCGCAGCAGGACGTGTATCCCAAAGCCCAACACAGCATCCCAATCGGCGTTGCTGGTCTCAATGACGGGAAGTGGATTGTTGAGCGCCGCGATCTTGCGGAAATTTGCCTCCCAATCCACACGGCTAAGCCAACTGTGCGCCGCCGCAAGGCTCTCGTTCATCGTCGTCAAGCCGGCATGAACCCAGCGTACCTCGCCCTGCCCCTGCCCGCTGATGGTGAGGGTCGTCGTCAGTTTAGCGCTCGTTCGTTCGTTGGGTCGTCCGCCCGTTTGGGGGGTCGCCTTTTCGAGGATTACAATGGGATGAAGATTGCCGATTCGCCCCATATGGAGTGCCTCGCTGCCATCATCCAAGCCCAACAGGTTCATCGTCACCGTTTTGTCGTTACGGATCGCTTGGGCAAAGAGTTCTACGCGCAGCGTGACCGGTTTTTCGGCGGTGTTTTCAACATGAAACCTGCCCCCAACGGCATGTGATTCCATCACCCACAGGTCAAAGGTTAGGCTTAGGCTGTTTGTCAGTTTCGCCGTGATATGGGTGTAATTGGGGGTGATGCTGCGTACAACGGGGCGTTCGGCAAAGGCGATTGTCTCGTAGATGGTTCGCCCATCGACAATGAACATAGGGACAAGCCGCGCCAAGCCCGCCCGCCCGCCATATTTTGTTTGGATAGCGAGGGCTGGCTCTTGCGCCCCACCAAAGGCGAGTTCCCAAGCCTGATCATCGGCATAATCCGTGCGCGTCAGGCGGGCATCAGCGGCGAAACGTAAAGCGTGCGGTTTGTCGGCATTCAGTCCCCAGTCACGCATGAAATATCCTTCTTATGGTTATGGATCGTCACAGGTTGTCAGGGTTTGTTGGGGTCGGTGAGCGCCTCGGAGGGACGGGTTAGTTCATCCGTGACCCAAAAACCCGCCAACCAGCGTGTCATCTCGTCCAAGACGGGCGGGGGCAGGCGGATCGCCGCATCAAAGCGCCCCGGACTAAAAGCATACAAACGAGCGAATCGCTCCCGCACAATAAAAATCAGGTAATCGCGCTCCCAACGTTCCTTTGCCCACAGAATGGTGATTCCATTTTGGCGGCGCATCAGATCGAGAAAACGCCGCCGTGAGGCATCGGGCAGCGCCCCTAAGGTAAACCGCAGACCGAGCATCCCCCGCAGAATAAAATCGGCTTCTAATGTGCCATCAATGCCTTGTAAATCAATGTTCAAAACAGCCGCTTCATCTTGGCTTTTGAATTGGGCAAAGCCACGTTTGGCGCGTTTGCCCGGCGCCGGATTGTAATTGGCAGAGGCGAGCAGCGGCGCACTGGGGTAGCGGCGCATCAATTCCCCATCAAGATCAATTTTGCCGGCAAAGAATTGTTGCAAAATATACGGTGCGCCGCTTTGGAGCGAGCGCCCACTCTCGTTGACCTCTATGGTCAGCCGTTGGCGGTCTTCGTTTGTGATGCGTGTGGTGAATTCCCGCGTCAGCCGAACAAGTTCCTCCACCGGAATACCGTCCACCATGCCGGGGGCATCGCTTGGCGGGCGGGAACGGGTGATCATTGGGTTTTTCAGCCGTGTAATGCTGGCATCGGAATTGTCGGTCATTGCTCTTACCCTCTACCACGCTTGCCGCTCTGGTTTCCCCTATGCTTTCATAGTATAGATCGGGGCAGCACTTGGGGCGAATTTAGGGTGCGCTGATTCATCCTAGGGGTTACGCACTTGCCCTCATTTCCCTCACTCGTCACGCAAATCAGCTTCCAACTGCGCCAAATAGGAATGATCGTCTTCCCTAGTGGGCAAGGGCATTTCTCCTCGGTCTTCTGGGATAAGGCGGGCGCGGCGCTGCCACAGGAAAAGCATGATCACAATCGCCACCCCCGCCCCACCAAACAGCAGAAAAGGCAGCCCCATTGTCAAAAACTGCCCCACCGAATCGAGCGGGACGCCCACCGCCTTCATCCCAAAACGCTCCGCAAAATGGCGCTCAATGTCCTCCGCGCTGTATCCTTCGGCAAGCAGCCCACGTACTTCCTCTCTCCAGCGGACACACGCTTCGGTTGGACACACATCAAGGGGGAGGTTTTCGCAGACGGGGCAGTATAGATTTTTCGAGACGCGGTTGACCTCGTTATCGGTGATGGGGCGTCGGGTGGGGATGGGTGGCGTGCCATCTTGCGCGGCAACGCCACCACCGCTCAGGATAGTCCCTAGCACAGCGCCTAGCATCACCAGAAAAGCCAAGACGATCCGTTTTACCATGTGCAGCCCTCCCGCCAAGTGATTTCACCCTCCCCATGATTATAGCGTGCCATGCAGAACAAACCGCCTGTATTCGATAGGAGGTGGGTTCACTGTCACTTGGAGATAACTTCTCTGCAACCCCACCGCCGCTCTCGCGTACAGGATCACAGGAGGATAATCAAACCATGACCGATGAACCCAAACCACAACCAGACGCCTCGCGTTTTGACCCGATGAAAAGCCTAAGTAATCTCCGCGACTCGGTAAGCCGCGTTGTTGAAGATGGCTTATCTGCGCTTGGTGGGCAATTGATCCAGATTGATATTTACGAGACGGAGACAACCGTCGTCGTTCAAGCAGGACCGCTGTGGGGAATTGATGTGGAGACGATTGATGTCGCCATTACTGGCGAGACGCTCACCCTAAAAGGGAAAACCCATTCCGATCCGGCTGTTCCGGCTGAGTCTTATCTGCGGCGGGAGCGGAAGTTTGGGGAGTTCAACCGCGCGGTGAAAATCCCTCAGGCGGTTAAACCGAATGAGGCAAAAGCCGATCTGCGCGATGCGCTCTTGACAATTACCTTGCCCAAAGAGGAAAACCCACAGCCGAAGGTGGTGACCATTCGCGCTGCCTCTAGCTAGAGAGGCGAGAGCAGCAAGGCTACAGGGCGATGCTGGCTGGCGGCTCGCCTTGTAACGCGGGTTAGGGGAGGGCGGGGAGTTGGGCGGCAAAGATAGGCGACCCGCTCGGCTGTGCCACGCCACCACGTTTTTCTATGGTAACGCCAAGTGTGTATGCCCGTCCTGCTTCTGGGATTGTAACCAAATACGATTCGGTTGTTGCCGGAAAAACCCCCCCACTGTGAATTGCTTCTTCGTCAATAAACCACAACTGATAGTCCCACTCATCGGATATAAGGGGAAGGGCGGCAACGATCACTCCCTCGGCGCGTCCCTTCACGGTGACGAAGGTGAGCGCTCCCTCAGGGCTGCCCTCTCCTTGTGGGGCAAAGGCAACCCGAACGGCGTTCGCGTCGCCCAGAATAGCCGCCGTTGGATTTGTTGAGGGGCGGAAAAGCACCAGCACGCCGAGGACAAGGGTGATTATGGCAGCGGCGAGGGCATAGACAACCCGCCTTGTAGAAAGACGCGAGTTAGGCTTGGCAGGGGCGCTGGTTGTGCCGCTGAATTCCGCCAGCCGCGCCCGAAACGCTGCTTCGGCGGCAGCCGGAGCGCTGCGACGGGGAGTCGTCACGGCAGTGTAGCCATAGAGAGACGCCTGATACTCGCTCAGAAGTGCCGCCGCTTCGCTGTTGCGGGACGTGATCGCCTCCACCTCGGCGCGTTCCGCCGCGGAAAGTGTCCCCAACACATAGGCAATGATGCGGTCTTCGAGTACGCTGTCGTTCATCATGATCAGGTATACGCAAAAAAGGGAACTTAAGGATTGCTGAACGTCGGTCTCAGCCCTTTACTCATCCTTGTCGCGCAGCCATGCCTCCCGCAGTTTTTGCATCGCCAAGCGGATGCGCGTTTTTACCGTCCCTAATGGCACGCCGAGATGCTCGGAAATATCTGTGTGAGTCATGCCGCCAAAATAGGCTAAATCAATTACTTGGCGCTGCTCAGGGCTAAGAAGGGACTCAATGGCGGCACGTAAACTGGCAGCCTGATCGCGGCGAAGGTCCACATCGAAGGCTTCGGCAAGGGTGTTTTCCCCGCCACGTTCCTCGTCAAGAGGGGCGGTGTTTTCCCGCCGCGCCCGCCCGCGAAGGCAATCAATGGCAAGGTTACGAGTGATCCCTACTAACCACGGAGGAAATGCCCCTCGTGTTGAATCAAACTGGGCAATGTTTTGCCAAACTTTCAGAAAGACATCCTGAACACATTCTTCTGCCAGTGGTGCATCGTTGACGATACGAAAAGCGACGCTGTATACAAGATCGGTGTAGCGCTGATAGAGGCTCATCATTGCCTCCTCATCGCGCCCTTTGATCCCCTCAATCAGTCGCAAATCGTCCATAGGCATTGACTCTAACCCGCTCCGATGCTAGATGCAAACGTGCTGTGATATTGAAGAAAGATTACGCCGTTGCCCTAGCCCCCTCTCCCACTGCGTGGGCTGAGGGGGAATCATTCCGGTGAGGGGCAGCGCCGCTCACAACCCTTTTGTTGATGGCATTCAGGGAAACATGCCATGCTTGCCAAAGGTATGTTTCTCAGCGCTGCCCTGATTACAAGCCAACCCCGAAGTTACGGATAGGCTCTAAGGTGTATTAGGGTGTGTTGACATTGAAATCCCTTGAGGGTCGCAATGCCTTGCACTCGTCGCCGCCCGTGAGCGCCCGCCGCTAAAGCAGCAGGCTATGAGTAACCACCCCTTCGGGGCTTTGAAACCCTGCTCCTTCCCTGTAAACACAGAGGGAAATTTCTCCCCTTCCCCTGTCAGTGGGGGAAGGGGCAAGGGGGGGGTAGGGGTTCTGAGCCAAAAACGTCAACACACCCTAGTCATTCACTTCAACAGATCACCCAACCCCACCCGTCGCTCAAACTGGTACAATCCTTTTCACGATCATTCCGAATGATGTTTATCTCCCAATTTGCCTAAGGTTTTTTTGAGGCACAGCATGTTTACGCTCACCGAACTTCAACTGACCCGCGTCGCCCAATATGTGCGGGGCTATCTGCTGCGCACAGCAGATCTTTATGGGCATAAGGATGCCCGCGCCCGCGCCCAACACCGCTGGATGCACACCTTAAATGTGCTGAAGAACATCCGTAAACTGTGCGACGGCGAGAAAACCGATGCCGATACGCGGGCGGTCTGCGAAGTGGCAGCGCTTTTCCATGATATTGATCATTACACAGTGGATATTCCTTATCACGGCGTGCGTGGGGCAGAGACGGCAGGGCGTTACCTAACCAAAGAGCACTATGCGGCTGATTTTGTCAAGCGTGTGGCGGAGGCGGTGCGTGGACACCACCAAGACTGGGAAGAAGAAACACCCATCGAAGCGCAAATCGAAGCTGTTGCCGCCGCATACAGCCCGGAAACACTTATGCTGATTGACGCCGAAACGCTTGATAAAATTGGCGTCAGTAATTTGTTGATCGCCTTGCGCACGCTGAACACACTGAACAACCGCCCCGTCAGCGACCTTGCCCGCGAGTTGAATTCGGGTTGGACGCTTCAACGGGCAGAGGCGTGGTTTTCGACGCTGATCACCCCTACCGGAAAGGCGTTCGGCGTGCAGCGTTTGGCGTTTACACGGCTGTTTTTTAAGCAGTTAGAGGATGAGATCGTCATGTACGATCCCTACCCCTCGCCCTCGCAGCAAACGTTGGAACTCTTGCAGCTACCGGAATAGGCATCCTGTGACAAACGCGCTCCGCGACAAACGCGCCGAGATTGCCACTCGGTTGGATATTACCAGTCCGGCGGATGCCCCCACCGCCTATTACGCGCTCTATCATGATCCCAGCCGCTCAACGCTCGTCACGGCGGCGAGGGGCTTTGCCGGGCGTTTCCAAACGGGCGTTGATCTCTTTCGTCCGTTGATTACGCTTGGCTGCCTTGATGCCGAAACTGCCGCTAATTTACTCTCGCAGATTGCCCTACCGGGACGACCTTACATGTTTTTTGCGCCGCTGAATCAACTCCCCCTTGTGGGGGGAAGTATGCAGATCAGCGGGGAGCGTATTTTGACGATCCATGTCTTGGATCGCGCTCAGTTTCGTTCAGAAATGAACATCCTCGTCCGGCGCAGCAGCGCCCCCGATGGCTCACCCCGTGCCGAGATCAGCGCTGAGACAGGCGAGCGGCGGGTGCGTGCCATTGCCGGAGTAAACTGGGAATCGGCGGGATTTGCTGAACTCTATGTAGAGGTTGACCCTGGCGCCCGCCAAAAGGGATGGGGACGAAGCGTCCTTGTGGCGCTTATTGAGGCTGTTTTGGCGGGTGGGCGTTTGCCGCTCTACCTTGTTGAACCAACGAATGAAGCCTCGCTCCGCTTGGCACACAGCGTTGGCTTTCAAGAAACAGGGGCGCGGCAAGTCTACGCCGACGCAATCTATTTAGGGCATCCGGGGAAGCGGTAAACCCTATGGCATTTCCAGAAGCAGCAGGACGTATGGCAGTTGACGGGCAGTTAGTCTTTCCGCCCGGATTCCTATGGGGGTGTGCCACCGCCGCCCATCAGGTAGAGGGTGGAAACCGCAATGACTGGTGGCAGTGGGAGCAGCAGCCAGGGCGCATTTTCCAAGATCACAAGCATGGGCTTGCCTGTGATTGGTGGAATGGACGTTATGAGGAAGATTTTGACCGCGCCGCCTCGCTCTATAACAACGCACAGCGCATCTCCGTCGAATGGAGTCGGATCGAGCCAGAGGCAGGGAAGATCGATCAGTGGGCGTTGGATCGCTACCGCCAGATGGTGCTTGCCCTCCGCGAACGGGGCATGACACCCATGATCACGCTGCATCACTTCACCAACCCGATCTGGTTGGCAGAGCGCGGCGGGTGGCTGGTGGCAGACACCCCTGCCCGCTTTGCCGCCTTTGCCGAGACGGTGGTCAAGGCGCTTGGCGATCTGTGTAGGCTGTGGTGTACGGTGAATGAGCCTATGGTTTACGCCACCAACAGCTATCTGTTTGGGACATGGACGCCGGGGAAAAAGCAGTTAGGGGCGACGCGGCGGGCTGCCTATGCCATGCTTGAAGGGCATGTCCGCGCCTATCATGCGATCAAAGCGATTCAGCCCGAAGGTCAGATTGGCTTTTCCGCGCATATTATTGGCAACAAACCCGCCCCGCCCGGCACTATCAATGCCCTTGCCACACGGCTGGTGAATCGCTTTTTCAATCACGCCTTTCTGGATGCCTTCAACACAGGGTCACTGCGTCTTTCTGGGGGGCGGGCATTTCGCGTCCCTCATGCGGTGGGGGCGGTGGATTGGGTGGGGATGCAGTATTATCAAGAATTTCGTTCGGGGTTTCACTGGAAATCGCCTCAAACACTGTTCATCCGGCAAGGAAAACCGCCGGATATGCCCGTCGGTCCGCGTTTGTGGGGTGGTTTGAATCCGGGGGCGATTTTTGAACGGCTGCAATGGCTTTACAAGGTATTGAAAAAGCCAATCTATGTCAGCGAGGCAGGCGTTCCCGATGCCGACGACACCATCCGCCCCGGTTATATGGCGCAAACGCTGAAAGGAATCTGGCATGCTTGCGGATTTAATATCCCTGTACGGGGGCTGTTTTGGTGGTCGCTTTTAGATAATTTTGAATGGACGGAAGGCTACGATCCACGCTACAGCTTTGGCTTGTATAAAACGAATTTCGAGACTCAAGAGCGCACCCTTCGCCGCAGTGGGGAACTCTACCGAGAGGTAGGGGCGCATAACGCGCTCTCTGCTGAGATGGTTGCTGAATTCGCGCCGGAGATGACCCCGAAGATTTTTCCCGGCAGCCCCGGCGCCGATGGGGTGACGCTCAAACGGCGTTAACATGTCTAAGGGCGTGTACCGTTTAAATGCTACACTTAAACTGCGCTCCCTGCACCCAATAGAGCAGTTCTTTTGCGTTGGGCAGTTCCGCCGCTGTTGCCACCACGCGCTGTCCCTCCACGCCGCCGTAGGTATCTAAAGAAAATACGGCGTAAGCGTACTCGCCTGCTCCAGTGAAGGCAGTCCATGCCTTTCCCTCAGCATCACGAAGAATCGGAAAGGGAAGGTCTGCTGCCAAGCTCAGCAACGATTCCCGATCTGCGGGGGAAAGCGCGAAGACTCGTGCGTTCAATTCGGCATATTCAGCGGAATCCCTCCCTACTGCACTAAGTAAATCATACACCGCTGCGGGGTCGCTAAAAAAGATGATCAGCAAACCCGCTTTTCCCCGAAACCCTTCGCGGGTATAGTGCAGCCCGTCGCCCACGCTTTCAAGGTTGAAATTCGGTGATAATTTCCCAAAAGGGAGAGGCGTCCGCTGAAGGGTTGTCCTGCGATCTGGCATGGCTCAATCCTTTTAAATTGGTTATCCTCTATAACAGAATTCTAACTATAAGGCACAGTATCTGCGAATGGGAGCGACGTTTTGAGCGGTGAACGCATCCTCCTGATCGACCATCAAGAGAACGCCCGACATATTACAAAAACCATCCTACAAGGCGTCGGCTATGATCTGATCACTGCCGCAACGGGCGAGGAAGGGGCGCTCCTTGCCCGCGACCTTGTGCCAGAATTAATCATCACCGAGATCAGCTTGCCCGGACAAGATGGGTTTACCCTCATTGAAACTCTGCGTGAGCAAGGCTATGACACGCCGGTGATCGTATGCAGCGTGACGGATCGCGTCGATGCCCTCCAACATGCGCTGCGCATTGGCGTTGCCGATTATTTGGTGAAGCCCTATACCCCTGCTGAACTGCTTGATTCCGTCCGGCGCGTGATGAATCGATATTGGTCACGGCAAATCGCGGATCGTCTGCCCGCACACCTGATGGAAGCGAACAAACGGCTTGAAAAGCGCTTTCGTGAGATGGCACACCTGCTCAATGTCGGGGCAAGCGTCACGGCGATGTTGGATTTAAACCAAGTGCTGGATCGGGCGACAGAGGCAGCGATTAATGTCACGGCGGCGGAAGCGGGTGGGTTGTTCCTGATGGATCGCCGCACGGACGAACTTTACCTGCGGGCGGTGAAAGGCATTGACCAACGCACGGCAGCGACCCTGCGCATCAAGATTAATCAGAGCGGGATTGGGCGCGTTGCCCTTGATGGCGAACCACTGGTGATTAGCGAGCGCAACAGCAGCCTAGTATTCACCCCCTACCCCCTGAAAAGCGCCGCCTATGTCCCGCTTCGCCTACACGGGAAGGTGATCGGTATTTTGGGCGTTGAACACCGCGAGGAAGCACGGGAATTTGATGCGGGAGACGTGCAAACGCTCTCAATCATCGCTGATTTTGCTGCCATTGCCATAGAGAACACACGCCTTCACGCCGAGACAACCCGCGAACGGGACGCTCTTGATGCCATTTTGCGGGATACCGATGATGTGATCATCGTCGTTGATAAAGAAGATCATGTGCTTTTCTGCAACCCGACCGCCCGCGAGATATTCAACGTTGGGTCGCTCAACTTTATTGGCAAGCCCATTACCGAGGTAATCACGAACCCCGAAGTGATCACGCTGTTTCAAAAAGACCCTAACGATAAACGTGGACGCCGTGCCGAGATCACACTCGGCGCGGCGGAAAAAACACTCAACGCCCAATTGACGATCCTTGAAGGGATTGGACGGGCAGTGGTCATGCAAGACATTACCCCCCTGAAGCGCCTTGACAAGGCAAAGACAGATTTTGTCGCCTCTGTTGCTCATGATCTCCGTTCACCGTTGACCGCCGTCCTCGGTTATGCCGAACTCATCCAACGCGCTGGCACGTTGAACAGCCAACAGGAAAAGTTTATCGAACAAATTGTGATAGGGGTGCAGTCGATCACCTTGCTGATTACGGAATTATTGGAACTAAGCAAGTTGGAGAGCGATTACAATATCGACCTCGAACCTGTCGCCCTCGCCAACATCATTGATATGGCACTCAAGCCGCTGCAAGGGACAATCCGCGTGAAGGGGTTGCAAACGGATATCCAAATCGCCCTTGATTCTCCCCCCGTCTGGGGGAACGCCCTTCGCCTTCGCCAGATGTGCGCCAACCTGATTGGCAACGCCGTAAAGTACACACCCAATGGCGGGCGGATCACCATCCATGTGTGGGGCGACAACGATCTCGCCTTCATTCAAGTTCAAGACTCTGGAATTGGTATTTCCCCCGAAGACCAGCCCTATGTGTTCGACAAATTTTTCCGCACGGATCGCGCTGTACAAGAGTTTGAAGGGACGGGCTTGGGGCTGAGCATTGTCAAAACAGTGGTGGACCAACATGATGGGCGAATCTGGTTGGAAAGCAAAGAAAATGAGGGGACAACCTTCACGGTGATATTCCCCGCCTATCAAGCCCCCAAAATAGCGGAAGCAAACTCATGAGTGCTACACCACCACTCCGCCGCAATGGAATGCTGTGGGCGGTGGTGGCGGTTGCCTTTGGGGAGTCTGAGGCGGCGATCCTTGCTGGACGGTTGCAAAGTTTGGGGATTCCCGCTTTCTTAGAGCGTGAGGCGCTAGGGTCGGTCTTGCCGTTGGGTATTGGGATCGGTCAGATTCGCATCCTCGTCCCCGAAGATGCCTACGAATTGGCAATGGCAATTTTATATCCGGCTGAGGGGACGCTTCTCACCGACGGGTTGGAGTCAGACGGCGAGGATTGGGAATGGGAGGACGATGAAAGCGATCCTCATTGATGCACCCGGTGCGTCGGAGGTCATGCGTTATGGCGACGCTCCTGATCCAATCCCGGCGGAGGGTGAGCTTCTCATCCGCGTAGCGGCGGCTGGCGTCAACCGCGCTGATCTCCTTCAGCGTGCCGGTGCCTATCCACCGCCCAAAGATGCCTCACCCATCCTCGGTTTGGAGATTGCTGGGGAGGTTGTGCAAGGGGCGGGCGACTTCCAACGCGGAGATCGCGTCATGGGGGTGGTCACGGGCGGCGGCTATGCCGACTATGCGGTGATTCCGTCAGGGATGGCGCTGCGCATTCCCAAACCTATCGCTACGGTGGATGCCGCCGCCCTTCCAGAGGCGTTTCTCACCGCCTACCTGAATATGATCACCCTCGGCGGGCTGCGCTCTGGTGAACGGATTCTGATCCATGCCGGGGCAAGCGGGGTTGGCACGGCAGCCATTCAAGTGGCGCGGATTGTGGGGGCAACGATTCTCGCTACTGCTGGATCGCCGGAAAAGTGCGATCTATGCCGATCACTTGGGGCAGAGATCACTGTGAATTACAAGAGGGAGTCCTTCCTTGAGGCTGCCCAAGCGGTTGGCGGGGTGGATATGATCCTCGATTTTATTGGTTCGCCCTATTGGGCGGATAATCTCGCCGCCTTGCGCAGCGGTGGACGGGTGCTTTTGATTGGCTTTTTAGGTGGCAGCAGTGGGACTCTTGATCTGGCACCCATTTTAACCAAAAGCCTCACCGTGCGGGGGACAACACTGCGACGGACGCCGCTCTCCGAAAAAATTGCCCTAACCCGCGCCTTTGAAGCCTTTGCCGCCACACATTGGGCAAGGGGGGAACTGCGCCCCATCATTGATTCCGTCTTTCCGCTTTCGGAAGCATCCGCCGCCCATCGCCGCATGATGCAACATGCCAATTTAGGGAAAATTCTTTTGCGTACTGAGCAAGCCGAATGAGAGGATAGCCCCCTCAAATTTTCTCCCGTTGACCACAGGCAAAAGTCATGCTACTATCTTGCAAAGCATCCACTTGCCCACGATCTGCTTCAGCATTCAAATTCAACTGAACTGATTCATTTTCCAACCAAAACCTCATCCCACATACCGCAAAGGTAGTACAGACGCTCATGGATATTGCAGAACTGGAAACCACGACCTTAGATGGTCTACGTACCCTCGCCCGCGATGTCGGCATTGCCGGCTACAGCCGCTTAAAGAAACCCGATTTGATCCTCCGCTTGCTCCGTGATAAGGCAGAAAAACAGGGGCATGAACTGCGTGGAGGTGTCTTAGAAATCATTGATGATGGCATTGGGTTTCTCCGCTCCGAACACTACCTCCCCGGTCAAGATGATATTTATGTCAGCCAGACACAAATTCGGCGCTTTGGGTTGCGGACGGGCGATATGGTCATTGGGCAAGTGCGCCCACCAAAAGATACAGAAAAGTATTTTGGCTTGCTAAGGGTAGAGGCGGTAAACGGCATTGATCCCGAAATTGCCAAGTCCCGTCCCGTTTTTGAGCAGTTGACGCCCATTTTCCCCCTCACACGCTTCAACCTTGAATCGAACCCCCGGATGCTTTCCACCCGCTTGTTAAACTTGATTGCCCCGATTGGCAAGGGGCAGCGCGGGTTGATCGTCTCTCCCCCGAAGGCGGGCAAAACCACAGTCCTAAAGGAAATTGCCAACGCTATCAGCAAAAATCACCCAGAAGCGCATCTAATGATCGTCCTCATTGGGGAGCGCCCTGAAGAAGTGACCGATATTGACCGCTCGGTGGATGCCGAAGTGGTCAGCAGCACCTTTGATGATCCGGTCACCGACCATGTACGTGTGGCAGAGATGGCGCTGGAGCGGGCAAAACGCCTTGTGGAAGTTGGGAAACACGTGGTGATCATGCTCGACAGCATCACTCGCCTGACCCGCGCCTACAACTTGACTGTGCCGCCGTCGGGACGGACGCTCTCTGGCGGTCTTGATCCCTCGGCGCTTTACCCGCCAAAGCATTTCTTTGGCGCGGCGCGTAACATTGAGGAAGGCGGTTCGCTGACGATCATCGCCACTTGCTTGGTGGATACCAACAGCAAGTTGGACGAGGTGATTTACGAGGAATTCAAGGGGACGGGCAACATGGAACTTCATCTGAGCCGGAAGCTCCAAGAACGGCGCATTTTCCCCGCCTTTGACATTGAAAAGTCCTCTACGCGGCGGGAAGAACTCCTCCTCGGACCGGATATTCTCCAGCGCGTGTTCGTCATGCGGCGGATGTTTGGTCAGTTGGTGGGCGACCCCATGAAAGACAAAGATGCGGGCATGGGGATGATCGGTGCAACGGAGGCGCTGCTCACCCGCCTTCGCCAAACGGATAACAACGAGGAATTCCTCGAAACGCTGGAACGTGGGTAAGCCGCTAGAAGAAATAGTTCAAGCGCACAGAGCGCACAATGATATCGCCCGCCGCTAAAAGGCGTGTCCGAGAACTAAGTACAAAGACAACGAAAAGGCGGGATAACACATGATCCCGCCGCTAAAGCAGCGGGCTGAAAACAGCCACCCCTTCGGGGCTTAAAAGGCATTGTTACCCAGGGGTTTTTGCTTTCCTCACGCCAAAAGAATGTTTTTGCTTGTACTGAGTAGACCACCACACAGATAGATAGGGTTTCACCCCACCCCTTCCCCCTCCCCGTAAACGGAGAGGGGGAAGGCATTCTCCCCCTTTCCCTGTGTACGGGGAAAGGCGACTGCTGCGCAGTAACCGGGGGGGATAGGAGGTCTTCTAGAAATCCCTGTGGCGGACTACTAGGGATGCAGTCCGGCAAAACCTAGCCCCGCCCCCTCAGGCAAGCCAAGCATCAGATTCATACACTGCACGGCGCTGCCCGCCGCCCCCTTACCAAGATTATCTATCGCACAAAGGGCGACGATACGCCCCGTTTCCGGCTGTACCTCCCACCCAACATCGGCAAAGTTTGTGCCTGCCAGCCACTTTGGTTCAGGGTGACGGTGAATCCCCGTTTTATCGTGAACAATGCGCACGAACGGCTCGTCGCTGTAGGCGGCGCGGTAGGCACGCCACAGCGCCTTATCGTCTGTCCCCGGATGGGTAAAGACTTGTGCCGTCGCCATGACCCCACGCACCATCTCAATGCTATTCACCGTCAGATAGACATTCCCCACACCCAACGATTGGGCAACCTCTGCCTCGTGGCGGTGTCCGACGGCGGCAAAGGTGCGCACAACACCGCTCCGTTCGGGGTGGTGGCTGCCCGGACTGCTTGTCGCCCCACCCTCTGATGACCCTACCTTGAGATCAACGGTCACCGGACGTGTGGGATCGATCAGTCCGGCTTTGACGAGGGGCAAGAGGGCGAGAGTCGCCGCTGTTGCGTTGCAGCCCACCCCGCTGGCATACTGAGCGCCCCGCAATGCCTCGCGGTTGATCTCCGGCAGCCCGTAGATGAATTTCTCCACCCATGCGGGGGCGCTGTGAGGTTCATCGTAGTAGGTTTGATAGATCGCTAGGTTGCGCAGCCGAAAATCTGCCGAGAGGTCGATGATGTGCTTTGCCAAGCCAGCGAGGTGATCAATGCGTTTTTGTGCTTCCCCATGAGGGAGCGCCAAAAATAGTACATCACAGGGCTGGATGGTCGTTGCTGAGACGAACTGAAGGTTAGTCACCTTCCGTAGATTAGGATGGATACTGTAGACGTGCTTCCCAGCGTTCGATTCAGAGGTGATTTGCCCGATTTCAACGTTGGGGTGCCCGAGCAGAAGGCGCAAAACCTCCCCACCCGTGTAGCCCGACGCCCCGATGATGCTCACCCGCAATGTGTCGCTCAGGGCGCTCATTGGGCGATCCTCTCAGCGGCAAGGGCGAGGGCGTAGTCGGCAACGCGCCCCGGAATATCGACACCGGTAGGCTCAATGCTGTTGCGAAACTCCATCGTATGATTGATCTCATTAATCAAAAACCCGCGATCCGGGTCTTCTAAGACATCAATCGCCACGATCCCGCCACCCACCGCTTGCGCCGCCCGCCGGGAAATATCGGCAAGGTCGGGCGTCACGGGGCAGTTTGCCGCTTTGCCGCCCCGCGCTGTGTTTGTGATCCAGTGAGGGGAATTTCGGTAGATGGCGCAGATCACCTCATCACCGACAACGAATGCCCGAATATCCCGTCCGGGTTTGCGAATCAACTCTTGAATGTAGAAAATGCCGTGTTGAAAGCCGCCCAAGACCTCTTTATGTTCGAGGATTGCCTCGGCTGCATCCCGATCATTCACTCGCGCCAAGAGCCTTCCCCATGAGCCGATCACGGGCTTAAGGACGACAGGATAGCCGAATTCCTCAATGGCGATGAGCGCCGACTCCGCGGTAAAAGCAACCTTGCAGCGCGGCTGTGCCACACCCGCCTTCTCAAGCGCCGTTGTCGTCAGCAGTTTATCGGCGCAGGTGTTCGCCGTCTGCCAGCGGTTGATACAGCGGTTGCCCGCTGCCTCTAACAGATGCAAGGCATACAGCCCTCGTGAGGTACTCACTGAGCGTTCGAGGATCACATCGTAGGGGAGGGTCGCCATGCCTGTGGTAAAAATGAGTTCATCATCGTTGATTAGGGTCACGGCTGCGCCGCGTGCTTCAAAGGCGGTGAGCAGGTGTTTTTCCTCCACGCGGATGCGCGAGGCGATGATCCCAACACGGAGAGCGGTTGCGCTGCTCACTCTCCCCAATCCTCCTGTTCCATCGGCGCGGGTTCAAGGGTCAGCGGCTCTAGGGCAGTCACTTCAAGTTCAACGCCACAATCCGGGCAAGAGACGATCTCGCCCCGCATGGGCTTGGTCAGATCGATCACGGCGTCACATTCGGGACAATTCGAGGACATAACTCAACGCTCCTTCAAGCAAAAGCGCACAATCAGAACGAGGCAGCCAAACGGGTCTGAGTGTATCAGATGGCAGTAGTACCGAGGCAAAAAACAGCCCCTCCGCAGAATTGTGGAAGGGCTGGCATGTTCCGGCAACTGGCAAGCGGCACGAAACCCTTCCTAGAGGGGTGGTTTTTTTGCCGCCTTTTTTGGTTGCTTCGGCGCTGATCAGTACGGGTTATTGCAGTACCCTCACTGGTTGGTCTGCAACCAGCCTTCTTACAAGAAGGGCGGGCGTCGTTCGTTTACCCCGTGATCACCACTGCCTAACCCATTGGTAAGTATATCGTGATACGTGGGGCTGTCAACCATTAAGGGGTCAATCTCCTTGAAAAATGCTGTAGGTGCAAAGGTATCATAAGGCAGAAAGGTTGTCAACAGCAAAATACCTCAAAGATGTTAGGCGCTTTCCCTTATGCAGCAGAGAGCAGGGAGATGAGGTGGGAAGGATCACCCTCCCCACACTCCATCAGTGGATTATCCTCACAACCCCTCGCCGCGTCTTAGGACAAGCGCTGCCCCGCTCAGAAAGACCACCGAAAAGACGAGCAGCGCCCCCCACCGAATAACCAACCCGTCCGGCGTTATCGGGTAGGTCACGTTGAGCGCAGGTGGGGCAGGGAAATACTGCTTGGCAGCAGGCGCACCCGTCAATGGCTGTCCTGTGCGTGGGTTGACGGGGACCGTCTCCACGACAATGCGCCCTTCAGCGTTCCGCTGCACAATATCCACCGTGCCACCGAGAGCCTCTAGCGACCAGCGCGTCACCGTCAGCCGCGAGAGTGGCTCAAGCGCCCCATCCATCTTGAACAAGACCCCCGGAAAGAGAATTTGCAGAAACAAAACAGCAAGGACGGTATAGGTAACGGCGTTCGTCTCCTTGCTGATTGCCGAGATGAACACTCCGATGCTCACCCCTGCCGCCGCTGTCAGCGCCATCGTGACGAAGATTTCGATAATCCCGGGCAAGATCACGCCCTTTGCCGGAAGCTCAACCCCAAACGACACGGTGATCATCAGCAGCACACAACTGATCACCGCCAGCGCTGTGTAGACGATCACCTTCGAGGCAAGGTAGGGAATCACCCGCAGATTGACCATCCGTTCGCGCAGAAAGAGCGTTTTCTCGCTGACTACTGTGTATGCCGAGGCGAAAATACCAAACAAGGTGATGGCAAGGGCGACGATGAACAGCAACCGCTGTGCCTCGCTTGCCGGAGAAAACGTCCCCACCCCACGCACTTGGGGTTGGGAATTCGCCCGCCCACTAGAGCCGCCTGTTCCCCCGCCTGTTGGGGTGGGTGTTGCGGTGGCGCTGCTTTCGGCGTTGGGCGTTGGGGTCAGGTTTGTCGGGGCGACAGTGGCGACGGGTTCAAGCGGGAGTTTGTCGAGGATGAGAAGGTAATCGCTGCTATCGCCGCGACTGATAAACATCTTTCCCCGCGTGTTTTCAACCTGATCGCGGCTGATTAACCCCAAGAATAAGCCCACTAGCGGCAAGATCAGCAAGAGCGCGATGATCGTCCGCGTATCACGGCGGACAAGCGCCACCGTGCGATCCGTCAGCACCCGCGCCTGCTGCATGAACGTCCCCCGCCGCGCCCCTTGCAAACGCTTGTTGCCCAGAACACTTTCGCCGCTGCCTTTGCCCCCTGTTTGGCGAAGGCTTTCCTGACCTGCCTTGCCCAACCGCTCCGTGACATAGCTGGCGTAGATCGGGCTGGTGCGAAACCGATCTGCCCACAGTTTGGCTGCCTCTTGTGCGCCGATCTTATCGCCCTTCATGGCGTTTTGAGCGGTGGCGACATTAAAGACCATTGTCTGGTTTGCCGCCTGTGCCGTTGCCACTTCGGGAATTTGCTGGACGCGATTGTAGACTTCGGAATAATCTTGCGCCCCGAAGAATGTCAGGGCGTCTTTCGGTGGTCCGAAGTAGACCAAATGCCCACGCGCCATGAATGCCACGTAATCACAGAGTTCAATGTTCAGCGTTGTATGGGTGACCACGACGACGACATGCCCTCGGTTAGCAAGGTTGCGCAGCGTGTTCATCAGCGATTTATCCAACCCCGGATCAAGCCCGGAGGACGGTTCATCAAGGAACAACATGCTCGGCTCTGCCATGAGTTCAAGGGCAATGCTCACACGCTTGCGCTGCCCGCCGCTCAAGCGTCCCACAAAGCGCTCTCGAAAATCGGTCAGTTCAAGGTCTTTCAGAACGCGCTCAACGCGCTCCAAGCGGGCTTCTTCTGGCTCGTTGGGGAAACGCAGCCGCGCCCCAAAGGTGAGGCACTGAAAGACCGTCAGCGCGTCTTGCACAATGTCGAACTGGGGAACATACCCCACCAGCGGTTGATAGAGGTCGTAATTTTCGTAAAAATTGCGCCCGTTGATCAGCACTTGCCCACCCGTCGCCCGATACGCGCCGTTCAGCGCCTTAAGCAGTGTCGATTTTCCCGATCCGCTCCCGCCAATCACCGCCACGAAATCTTTTGGCTTTAGAGAGAGAGCAACCTCCCGCATCGTGTTCAGCGTCCGCTTGCGAATCATCCCTGTTTGGTAGGTCATTTCGAGGTTCACGGCGTCCATCTCGAAACGCTGTGTCGCTGCCAAGCGGATGAGTGCTTTTCCTTTGTAGACAAACAGCGCCAAATCAATGCGGATCACGTCATCGGGGACAAGGCGGTATTCGCCGTTCGTTTTCAGGGGGCGATCATTGACGAATGTGCCGTTTTCGCTGCCCAAATCGCGCAGGATATGCCCATTGCCGGCTTGGATAATCTCGGCGTGCCGCCACGAGACAGCCCCACTGTGGAGCGAAATAGCCGCCTTCGGATCGCGTCCAATGGTAATAGGGAAATTTTCCAGGGGATAGACCTTCCCCACCGATTCACTGCCCAACGCCCGCTCAATCGGGTTGGAATATTGGATGGTCACCCCGCGTTTATCACGCCCCTGAAGGCGGATCGTGTTGCCGTCGCGAAGGAGGGCGCTCCCTTCGATAGATTGATCGTTGACGAGGACGCCGTTGAATTCGGTCAGATCGTAGAGGCGGTAACTTGTCCCTTCCTGAACAAGGCGGGCATGGCGTTTTTCCACACCGGGCATGTTCACGGTAATGTCTTGACTGGCATCCGCGCCGATATTGGCAAGACGCTGCGCCAAACGAACCGTGAAGGGTGCGCCAACGTCAGGTGTAATCCGTAGGCTTGGTAGCCGTTCGTCAATTTCGCCCCCCCGTATGGAGAGCGTCGCGCTTGGTGGTTGGTCAGCCATGCCTAAATGTATCCCCCGTTGTGTGCTGCGGATTAAGGTATGTCTAGTATGGCGCAATGCCGTTGGGAGTCAAACGAGGGAAAAACGATTGGGTATTTTAGGGTAGTAGTAGGGTGAAAGGGAAGCACCCCCCCTGTTTGTCTCCACCCCCAAAAGGGTGGAGCGTGCTTTTTAATGAGCTTAGGTCGGCTGCACCGCCGCCCCCCGCAGCAGGGATTCTACCGCCTCTAGGGTTGGCTCTATCGTGCGCAGATGGTTGGCATAAGTGCTGGTGATGCCCGTCAGTGTCCCGCCATGATAATCAATGATCAGGTTGGGGTCTTTCAGTAGATGTCCGGTCAGCACGGCGACGATCTCTGCCCCGCGCTCGATAACGCCCTCCGCGATCAGCTTACGCACGCCCGCCACCGATGCCGCCGATGCTGGCTCACAGCCGATCCCGGCACTGTCAATCTGTGCTTTGGCATCCATAATTGCTTGATCGCTCACGCTGGCGACAATGCCGTTTGTCCATGCCAACGCCCGCATCGCCTTTGTAAAGCTCGCCGGATTCCCAATCTTGATCGCGGTGGCAAGGGTCGTCGCTTTGACACTATGACGATCTTGAAACCCAGTAGCGTAACTGGCATAAAAGGGGGCAGCCCCCGCCGCTTGAATGACGGCAAGGCGCGGCAGGCGGTCTATCAGACCGAGGGTGTGCATCTCGTGGAGCGCTTTGCCAAAGGCAGAGGTATTTCCCAGATTGCCGCCGGGCAGCACGATCCAATCAGGGACACGCCATTTTCGCTGCTGCATCAATTCCAAGACAATTGTCTTTTGCCCTTCCAAGCGAAAGGGGTTCACCGAATTCAACAGGTAAATCCCAAACGTCCGGCAGGCTTGGCGGACAAGATCAAGGCAGGTGTCAAAATCGCCTTTGACCTGAACGTTGATCGCCCCATAAGCAACGGACTGCGCCAACTTGCCCATCGCAATATTGCCCTCTGGGAAAAAGACGAGGGCTTGAATCCCCGCCATTGCCGCGTAGGACGCCATCGATGCGGACGTGTTTCCCGTTGAGGCACAAAGGGCGCTGCTCGCTCTGACCAACGTCGCATGGGTCATGCCGCCGGTCATCCCTCGATCTTTGAACGATCCGGTTGGGTTTTCTCCCTCGTGTTTTAATTGCAGCCGATCTGCGCCGACCCATGCGGCTAAGGGTGCAGGGGGACGGTAAAGCGTCGTGTTCCCCTCCCCCCGCGTGACGATCTTATCTTCCGCTGCGGCGGGGAAAACCAGTTCCTTATAGCGCCACACCCCGCTGTTATACGGTGCGTCCACCTCCCGCAGCCGCTCATCAAAGAGTTCACGGCTGATCAACGGGCGAAGGCGTTCCAAATCGTGAATGACATCCAGCAATCCGCCGCATTTTCCGCAGACATAGACCGGATCATCCAGATCGTGGGTGTGTCCGCAATCCATACAGCGCAAGACGCTTAGGGGGGCGTTCATCAATGTTCTCCGTTGTCGTTATCGTCTGCGGTAGGGGCTGCCGCCGGGTATGAGCCGAGTAGTTTCAAAATCGCCGTTCGCTTGAGCAGACCCATCAGGGCAGTATCACAGAGGGGGTCGTCCACCCGTCCATCGAAATCAAGGTAGAAGTAATATTGCCAGGGCTTGTTGCGGCGCGGTTTCGATTCGATCTTGGTCAGGTTGATCCCCCGTGAGGCAAACTCTCCCAACGCCCCATAAAGCGCCCCCGGTGCATCCTGAAGGGCAAAGACGACGGACGTTTTCATCGGTATGCCTGCCTCCACAGGCGGTGTCCCATGCCCAATGACGAAGAAGCGCGTGTAGTTGAAGGGCTGATCTTCGATTCCGTAGTCTAAAACTTCTAAGTCGTAGCGCTTTCCGGCAAGGGCGCTGGCAATGGAGGCGGTGTTTGGTTCTGGCGCGGCGGCAAGATCACGGGCGCTCCCCGCCGTATCAAAATGAACAATAGCTTGAAAGCCGCGCCGTGCGAGGTAGCGCTCACATTGCGCCAAGGCTTGGGGATGAGAACGCACGCGCCGCACATCTTGAATCGTCGTCCCTGCCGGAGCAAGAAGGGCGTGCCGCACGCGAAGGATGACCTCCGCTTGGATGCGCAGATCAAAATCAAGAAGCAGTTCATAGCTGGTTGCCACTGTGCCAGCAAGCGAGTTTTCCACTGGCAGCATTCCCAGTGTTGCCCGCCGTGATTCAACGGCGCGAAAGAGTTCATCAAAGGAGGCGCAGGGCATCGTTTCGGCGCTTTCGCCATACTTTAGGCGAATTGCTTCTTCGGAATATGCACCGTGAACACCTTGAAAAGCAACGATCGTCATAATAGGTATCGCTATCTGGTAATTGTTTGCTCTTTGGGAAAAACAAGCCGTAGGATAGCACCCTTCCCGACAGGGGGCAATTGGCGAGGGCGACAAAAGGATTGATCTATTTACCCTAATGATAGCGCTGAGGTGATCTACTCCGTCGGGTAAAGGCGAGCAAGATGCGCTCGCGGGGATGCCCGTATAGGCGGTACTCGTAGGTCAGATTTATAGGTACACTCTAACACATGAGACACTCGTTACAACGTATCCCCTAATCAAAGGAGAAAGAGCGGCTTCCTCTGTCGCCTTCAGGCGACAGAGGAAGCCGCCAAATTAACTATGGGAAACAGGATGAAAACCAGACGTTGGCGAGGCGGCGTAGTAGGCATTGTGCTGCTGATTCTCCTCGGTGTGCTGGCTGCGCCGGGGATAGGCAGCAGCGGGGGCAGCCAAACGATCCACGCCCAAAGTACGGGAGGGACGGCGATGTTGGCAGTGATGGGAACAGATGGCAACCTTTATCTCTATGATGCGAACGGTCAAAACCCTATCGCCCTGACGACAGACGCTGTGCCGGATCGCAAAACGTACAGTTGGGGGACATGGGCAACCGATGGACGGCTCGCCTTTTTCGGGTTCAGCTTTGACCCCGCCGATCCCTATACACTGCGGGTATTTGTCCGTCCGGCGGGGGGCGGCGCGTACCGTACAGCGTACACGAGTTTGGATGAGATATTTACCTACGCCTGTTGGTCGCCAGCCGATTGTGCTGGAGGTGGCGAAACTGGCTGCCGCGATCTCGCCCTCTTGTTCACGCCCGCCGACCAACAGGCACTTGCCCTGCGCCTGATCCGTGATCAGGGCGAGACGTTCAGCGAGCGCTTGGTGGGACGTGCCGCGCCCTTCTACTACAGTTTTTCGCCCGATGGAAAATCTATGCTGTGGCATCGCTTTGCCCGCCAATTGGAACGCTACGATATCGAGTCGGGGGAGACAACACGTTTGGCGGATAGCCCCGGCGCGTTTCAAGCGCCGATGTGGTCGCCCGTTGATGATCGCCTTCTGTTTGCCGTGCGTGGCGAGGAGGTGAATACAAATGATTTGGTTATTGCCGAGGGGGACAACCGGACGACAATTTTGAGCGGACAACCTTCGACTATTGCCTTCGCTTGGTCACCAGACGGGCAAAAAGTTGCCGCCACCGTCAATTCAAGCACCTTGATTGTCATAGATGTGGCGGGCGGTATCACCTTGAATATGAACCAATCAGGACCCGCACTCGCCTATTTTTGGTCGCCAAACAGTGACAAGATCGCCTTCCTTAGCCTGAAGAAAAATGACAATGCGCCCATAGCCTACCGTTCCAATGGACACCAATCCCCACACCCGCCGCAGCAATCGCCCCACCAGTTCACATGGTATGTCCTTGATGTGGCGGCAAACAAAACCGATGTACTTGCTGATTTCACCCCAACGGCAGAGATGCTTTACTACCTAAATTTTGCCGATCAGTTCTCGCGGAGCCATCGGTTGTGGTCGCCTGATGGACGGTATTTCGCTTATGGGAGTATGGAGGGGACGGGAACGGCGGGGGTGTACCTTGCCGATGTGACCGCCCCCGGTACAACGACCCGTATCGGAGATGGGACGATAGGCATTTGGTCGTGGTGAACACCTCCAAGCGGCGGCGGACGGGCTAGACAACCCCGTTGGGGCTTAAAACCCGAATAGGTGTATGGGGATTCCCTCTGCTTTTAAGGCGTGTCCGTAACTGGAAAAAGAAGCATCTGCCAAGAAGGGGTAAACTCAAACGTGACCAACTTGGCTGTGTTGACTGTTTTGGGTCAGAACCCCTATCCCCCCCGGTTACTGCGCAGCAGTCGCCTTTCCCCCGTAAACAGGGAAAGGGGGGATAAATTCCCTCTCCCTGTTTACGGGGTGGGGGTTAGGCTTTTCAAGCCCCGAAGGGGTGGCTGCTTTCAGCCCGCTGCTTTAGCGGCGGGATCGCTGGGGTTACACTGTCCACACACCCTAGTTCCCGGACAAGCCTTTTAGCACGGGGTCAGGGGGTGAGGGCGCATTATTTCTTGTCTTCGTGCGTGCGGAAATCGTCGTCCACCACTTCCGCCTCAATATGCTCACCCTCAACGATCAATTCCGAGCGGAGCATCGTAATTCCCGGTGCGGGGAGTGCCTCGGTAAAGCCCTGTGTGCCAGCGGGATGTCCGGTCATTGTAATTTTCCCTTCAATGAACGCTCCTTCATCAGCAATGATGCTCACCGCTGTGATGTCGCCCCATACGCGCCCGGTGCGGGCAAGGTGAACCTTGCGGGCGTTGATATTCCCGCGCACCGCTCCGGCAATTTTCGCTTCGTTGCGGGCAATGACATTCGCCGTGATGCGTGCCGTCTCTCCAACCATGACATTTCCTTCAATGTCTACTGCCCCCTCCACTGTGCCATCAATGCGAACGTTCGCTTTGCTGCGCAGATCGCCCTTGATCGTTGTGTTTGAGCCGATCACCGTTTCATAGCCAATCGGTTGGCGTGGGGCAGGGGCAGGGGTCATAGCTGTATTTCCGCTAGGTGTTGATGGTGTTTCCGGTGGGTTTTGCGCCCCATGTGGGGTCGATTTCGTGCGTCCAAACATCGTTCCAACTCCTTCACCGCCCTTTAATGTATCATGGATGGTACGGGATATTTTGCTGCCCACACTAGGCTACTGTACCCGTACATTGGCACATTGAAGTTCGACGGCGATTGCCTCGGTGTTCACCTGATTATCAACGTTGATCAGCGTGTAGTCAATCGAAAGATCGGTCAGGATCGTGCGGGTATAGCCGGCTGGGGCGGTAGCTTTGCGGGTTAACGACCACGCCTGCAAAACCCCTGTATCGCTATAGACCGCCGCTCGGATGGTGTACTGCTCTTGCACACCTTCATTCGTTGTATTTACCGCCGCCCCTTCATAAGTTGTCAGGTTGCCCACTGTCTGGGTTAGCTGCAAGTTCAGGGCGTTGATGTCCCCGCCGGAAACCTCTGGGGGAAGGAACTTCCCAACAAAGCCGGGGTCATTGAAGGCGGCAAGACGGGCGTCTGTTGCGCGGAACGCGGCACACGTCCCTTTCGTTGGGTCTACTTGGTAGATCACCCCATCCTTGATGGTGAACGAACTTTGCCCGATCACATTGAAACTGGGGGCGAGGTAATTCTGCCCAACGAGAATATCGGCGCGATCCCGAATGGCGACCCCATAACGAGCAACCAGCGGCGTCTCGCGGCGGGTCACGGTCAATTGCAACCCGCCGATGATCTCTTGGCTACGCGGATCGCGCCCCTCATATTTCACTTCAAAGCGGTATTGAACTGCCTGATAGACCTCTAGCCCCAAGCCGCGAAAGATGAATTCAGGGATGGGCGTGGCCGTGGGCGTTGGAACGGCGGTGGGCGGCGGCAGGGGTGTTCCCTCGCTGATGGTGGGCGGCGGCGTTTCGTTGCCACTTGCCGTCGTCGCCGCTGTTGGCTGGACGACGACCTCTGCGCCGGTGGGGGTGGGGGCAAGTGTTGGCACATCAGTTGGGATGGGCGTGGCGGTGGGTCCCCGTGTGGGGAGCGGGCTTTCGCGGCTGGCACGCAGAATATCGGTAATTTGATCGAGTTTCTTTCCCAATTCGTCCAAGCGCTGGACGAGAGTCTGCGCCCCACCGGGCTGAATGTCCAAATCCCGTTTTAGGTCGTCAAGGGTGGTGAAGGCGCAAAAGCGTGCGTATGCGTTGCGGATGCGCAAAAATTCATCCACCGCTTGGGAAAGTTCCTGCCCGCCACGCCCCAAATCGGGGTAGGTATAGGCGTTCAGATCGGCAACCTTGAAGGCGCTCAGGGCGCTTGGGTCAAGCGTCTGGCACTTAGGGAGTTTGTTCAGCGCCTCAATCTCCGTTTGGAAGGTAGTGAACAACGTCCGCAAAGTCTCACGGGTGTTCGCCGCAATGGGGCGTTCAATCTCGGCGCGAATCTGTGCCAGGCGCGCCTCAAACTCTGCGGTCAGTTCTTCGCGGGGGGTTGGCGCGGTAAGGACAACATCCCCCGGCGGGCGATTCAGGATCGTTTTCGCCACAAAGAGTCCGGCATTTCCAACGAGAGTCAACACCAAGACGACGGTCAGGATGTTCCGTAGCCGTCCGGCAAGTTCGGAGGAGACGCCGCCCCCGCCTGAGGGTGTCTCGCCGCGCCCCTCATACTCCATCCGGCGGTAGATCAGAAGTGCATCGCGTGCCGCTTGCTGAACACTCCCATCGCCATCGTTGCGGTACGCCTGCACAAGGAACGAGATAGCGTCCGGGTTGCGGAGCGCCCCAAGCTCTCTGGCTGCCCCGCGCCGCACCTTTGGATCGGGATCATCACGGAGTTTATCGATCAGGGCGAAAAAATCTGCCTCTGCCATCGGGAATCCTCTCAGGATCGGGTCGGTTCACTCGGATCAGTTTACACTGAACAAGCAGGTGCCGGTGTTGATTTCCTCAATGCCGCCGGGACCAAAGGTTTTTGAGCCGTCATCAATCTTTTGCGACCATGTAAGCTTATAACTGATGCGGTAATCACCCGCCGCCAGTTTGCCCACCGGCACGAACCAATAGACATACCAGCGCCCACTCTGACGGATGATCTCCGTCCGATAGTTCATCCACGTATCCAGCGCCAATGCCTGCCGCCAGCCATCGCCATCTTTTTTCTCCAGCGCCACCTCATACTTGGCGGCGTTGATGTGATCTTGCGTCTGCTGCTGCGTTTGGGCGTACCAACTCCAATACAAGGTGACCGCCGTGTCTTTTGTAAAGCGCTTACCCTGCTCATTTTTGAAATCGGGAAGGTCACAATAGGCAAGGACATCCGTCCGGCGGGTGGCGCGTCCGGGTAAGGTGGCAACCGGCGTCTGTCCAGCAGTGGGAGGGCGGTTCTCGGCACGGCGCGTCAGTTCCACCTGTGGGACAACGGCGACGGCGCTGGCGTTGGAAACGGTGACGAATTCAGCGCTCATCCATCCCTCACCAATGCCATCCGCCACGACAAAATACCACTGCCGATCATCGCTAAAGCCCAAAATGGTGATCGTCGTCCCCGAATTCACCCGCCCTACGGAGGTGTAATCGGTGCTGGGTCCAAGACGAAGATTGACCACCTGAGAGCGGTTGTTGACCGCCCCGCGTATCGCCTCTACCGCCGCTGTGGGTGGGGGAAGTGTGGCGGTGGGTAGTTCCGGCGTGCTGGTGGGGAGCGGCGTTTCCGAAGGGAGGAAGGTTGCGGTGGGAATAGGCGTCGCCGTGACGCGCAGCGTCGCTGTAATGACAAGCGCCAGGGTGTTTGTCGGGGGCGGCGGTGGCGGTGTGATCACCATCGTCGCTGGTTGTGGGGCGTTCACACCGCACGCCGTCAGCGCTATTAGAAGCGCCCCACCCATTAGAAAAAAGAAAAACCGCCTCAGCACCGTCGGCATCCTCCACCGTCCAGAATAACGGCTAGAGGATAGCCGAAAGTTTGCCGTTGCACAAACCTGCCCCCTATAGAGATGCGGAGGACGTCCCGACAGGGGGCATTACAGTGAGGTGCGCACCTTCCACAGTTCGGGAAAAAGCTCCACACTGAGGACATTTTGCAGGTAATTGACGCCCGATGTGCCGCCCGTGCCGCGCTTAAAACCGATGATGCGCTTGACGGTGTTCAAATGTCGGAAACGCCATTGACGAAAGGCATCTTCGAGATCAACCAATTCTTCGGCAAGCTCATAGAGTTCCCAATGTTCTTGCGGTTGGCGATAGACGGTCAGCCAGGCGGCAACAACCTCATCCTCGGCAGGGTAGGGCTGAGTCCAATCGCGCTCGGTGTGTGTGGGGGGGATGGGCAGCCCCCGCCGCGCCAAAAGGCGCAGCACTTCATCGTAGAGGGAGGGGGCATTTAACTCACGGGCGACCTCTGCGGCACGCGCCGGATGGTGGCGATGGGGAATGGACATCACGGCGTTTTTATTCCCCAACAGAAATTCGATGATCCGGTATTGGTGGGATTGAAAGCCTGAAGCATGACCCAACAGGTGACGAAAGTTCGTGTATTCGCTTGGGGTCAACGTTGCCAGCACATCCCACGCCCGTACAAGCTGCTCCATAATGCGCGAGACTCGCGCCATCATTTTGAAGGCGGGTGGAAGGTCATCGGCTTTGATCTGTTCGCGGGCGCCACGCAGTTCATGGATCATCAACGTCATCCATAATTCGCTGGTTTGGTGCTGGATGATGAACAGCAGTTCATTGTGATCGGAACTGAGCGGGTGTTGGGCGCTGAGAAGGGCATCCAGACCGAGGTAATCGCCATAACTCATCTCGCCGCTGAAATCTAATTTTGCGCCATCGGTGTCGTGGGTGGTCATATTACGAATGATCCTTGATAAACGTTATAAACGCGGGCTTTTTATGTTCTTGCCCCTCTCCCCCTTCTCCCAGAAAGGGGACTGAGGGGGCGACACGACCTCATAGACGATACGAACAGCCCGCTCATCCCCTACTTTTAACCGATAGGGAGAGGATAGGGTTTTCGGCGGTTAGGCTGTGGTGACGACGCGCCCGGCGTGGGCAGCTTCGTAGGCAGCGATCTTGTCCTCTTGCTTATGAATGTACCCCAATTGATCAACGCCATCCAAGAGGCAGCGGCGGGCAAAGCCATCAATCGGGAATCCCACGGCCCGCCCGTCAGGGAGGGTGATTGTCTGCGCTTCCAGATCAACATAAACGCTGGTTTGAGGGTCTTCCGCGGCAAGGGTGATCAACTGCTGGTGCGTCTCAGGATCGACCTGAATGGGGAGCAAGCCGTTTTTGAGGGCGTTGTTGCGGAAAATATCGGCAAAGTACGTGCTGATCACCGCCTTAAACCCAT
Source organism: Anaerolineales bacterium (assembly GCA_015075625.1). Classification (NCBI taxonomy): domain Bacteria; kingdom Bacillati; phylum Chloroflexota; class Anaerolineae; order Anaerolineales; species Anaerolineales bacterium. The sequence goes on from JABTTZ010000001.1 coordinate 186,821, forward strand.
AGCCGGTGAGCGCCCAAACGGCGTGTTCGCGGGAACTGCCGCAGCCAAAGTTGTGTCCGGCGATGAGGACACTTGCCCCCGCCGCTTCTGGTTGGTTTAAGGGGAAATCCGCACGGGGCGACCCGTCCGCCTCATAGCGCCAATCGGAAAAAAGGGATGCACCCAAGCCCTGTGCGCTTGTCGTTTTTAGAAAGCGGGCGGGGATAATCTGATCGGTATCCGTGTTTTCGATGGGCAGGGCGACAATTTTGCCGCTAAAGGGGGTCAGTGCGTCCATAGGTGATTCGTACTTTCTCAGAGGTTCGTTCGATAGCTGTATGGGGAAAACTTTAACGGGTTTTGGCGCAAGATACCATTGTGCAATTGCCAGAGGCAGAAAAAGAGGGAAAACGCAAAAAACGGTGAGGGGATACACACACAGGGATGCTCTAACCAGATAGACTGGGCGCATCCCTATGAATGGTTGTAAGCGATTCGCTCTAGGTAGGGTTAGTAGCGCCGTATTCTTCGGGGAGAGGCTGCCCACTCCGCAGCCGTTTTGTATAGCCACGCCGTTCGCGCCATCCCTGATCGGTTTGGACAAAAATCGAGTTTGGGCGCTGGTAGCGGTTTGTGTCTAGTTCCCAAAACCACGAGGCGAGGGCAACGGAATACGCCTGACGGATATAGGATTCCACAGCGGGGCGTATTTCGGGGGAAAGTTTTGGTAGGATAGCTTGCAGCATCGTGCAAACGCGCTGAAACTCATGACAGGCATCGTTCATGTAGGAGAGGCTGGCGACAATGGCATCTTCAAAGGAAATCTCGCGCTGTTCCATCATCACCGGAATCAGGTTGAATTCCTCCGCGTGATCGATCACTTCTTTTTCAAAGGAAAAGAACTCATTGGCAATGCCGCCAATGAAGGCGCAGAGGTATTCCAAACGTTCACACTGCGCACGCACAGAAGCGGGTAGCGCCTCACGGCGTAGGTATAACCCCGTTGCAAACTCCATGTACCATGTCGTCACGAACATGCCGGAAATGTCGTTGCGTAGATCGATGAATTCACTAATCGTCAGATGCTTTCCGCGCACACTGCTGTTTTGATCGGTGACGGCATCCTTGAGGTGTTCCTTAAGGGCAACCATAAAGCACCGTATCCAATCTGGATCACCCTGTTCGCGGAGATCGTCTAGGAGATCGCGGGTGGCATTAACCACACCAAAAGCTGAGGGAGCAGTAGGAAGCGGATTCGCCCAACCACAAATCAGGGCAAAAAGCTCCTCCATCATACGTTTGCCGCGCAGTTTGGCGGCGGGGGCGAGTTCCTTTTGTAGTTCGTTGCTGATGGTGTCGTCAATGTAGAAAAGGATGAGATACGTTTTGTCGATGGCGGCAAGGCGGCGGCTGTCTGTCGTTTCAGGGTGAAGGTAAGCGCCCATCGTATTCGTATGGTCGCTGTAATCCTCCAACCAAATCCCGTGAGACCGCGCCCATACTTCTACGGCTTGCTCTACGGCTACGGCGTGTGGATTGCGCTGGAAGGTTTTCGACCAGCGGGCAATCGTCATCAGCGAGAGATCGAGCCGTGGGCAGTCATCGTGGGCAATGCAGGCTTGTAAGGCACGGTATTCGACAAACAGACGTTCGAGGTGAGTCGCCAAGGTACGTAACATGGCAGTCCCTTTCGCAGCACATATCGAACTTCTGTACTTGTAGCACCTCTTTATTATCTTCATAAATATAACTTTTGTCAATATGTCAAAAGTGTGTTCCAAAATAATAACAGAGATGGTGAACGAAACAGACGCAGATATGAAATCGTTATAGATAACCCTGAGAGATCGCCACACAGGGGCTATTACAAATAGACCTTACGCAGTTGAAGATGTTTACCGTGTATTCATGGAAAGGGGAAGTTTGAGGGGGAAGCCCCCTCAAAAAATAGATACCCCCCTTTTTGTACTGGGAGAAGGGAGGTAGGGGGACGAGGGCAAGTGCGTAACGCCTAAAGGTATTGAGATGTGGGATTCAGAACCCCTATCCCCCCCTGCCCCTTTCCCTGTACACAGGGAAAAGGAGTTAGGCGTAGGTCGGCTCTAAGAGTTCGCGGACATCAGAGACGCAGCCGTTCACAGCGCTGGCGACGGCAGTGAGCGGGCTGGCGAGGAAAGTGCGCCCGCCCTTGCCTTGCCGTCCTTCAAAGTTGCGGTTGCTGGTGCTGACGGCATACTCCCCCGGCTGCAATTGATCGCCATTCATGGCAATGCACATGCTGCACCCTGCCTCGCGCCACTCGGCGCCGGCGTCCTTGAAAATTTCGTGCAAGCCTTCCGCCTCGGCTTGGCGTTTCACCTGCTGCGATCCCGGCACGACCATCATTCGTACATGAGGGGCAACCTTGCGCCCTTTGATTAGCGCTGCGCCGGTGCGTAGATCGCTGATGCGCGAATTCGTGCAGCTTCCTAAAAAGACAACATCAATGGGATGCCCTTTGATCGGCGCTCCGGGCTGCAAATCCATGTAGTGCAGCGCCTTCAGCAAGCCTTCGCGCTGGCTCACATCGCTGAAATCAGCCGGATCAGGGATGCGCCCGCTGATGGCAATGCCCATGCCCGGATTCGTCCCATAGGTGATCATCGGCTCAAGGGCGTTGGCGTCAAGGATCACCGTAGCGTCATAAACAGCGCCTTCGTCGGTGGGCAGTTCCCGCCACGTGGCAACGGCGCGATCCCACGCCTCCCCTTTGGGGGCATAGGGGCGTCCCTTCACATAGTCAAAGGTTGTTTCGTCGGGAGCGATCATGCCAGCACGAGCGCCCCCTTCGATGCTCATGTTGCAGATCGTCATGCGGGCTTCCATCGTCAGGGCGCGGATTGCCGATCCGGTGTATTCCAAGACATAGCCTGTGCCGCCGCCCACACCGATTTTCGCGATCAAGGCGAGGATGATGTCTTTGGCAGTGACGCCAACGCCAAGTGTCCCATCAATGCGAACTTCCATCGTTTTCGGTTTGTTTTGGAGCAAACACTGGGTTGCCAGCACATGGGCAACCTCACTCGTCCCAATACCAAACGCCAACGCCCCGAACGCCCCATGTGTACTGGTATGGCTGTCGCCGCAGACAATCGTCATCCCCGGTTGGGTAAACCCGTTTTCGGGTCCAATAACATGGACAATACCCTGTTTATCACTGCCGAGGGCATAGAGCGGAATCCCAAAATCGCGGCAGTTTTTCTCCATTTGGGCAATTTGAGCCGCCGCCTGTGCATCGGCAATGGGGACATCACGGGGTGTCGTTGGCGTGCTGTGATCCATCGTGGCGAGGGTGCGATCTGGACGGCGGACGCTCAAACCGCGCTCACGGAGCGTCGTAAACGCCTGTGGGGAGGTCACTTCGTGGACGAGGTGAAGGTCAATATACAGCAGCGCCGGAACGTCGGGGGTTGGGGGATTGACAAGGTGTGCGTCCCAGACTTTTTCAAATAAGGTGCGGGGATGAGATGCCATCTGCTCTGCCTCTTGCTAAATCAATTAGGGTTGGTTGTTGATGCGATTCGGCAATCATAGCGCGTTTGAGGGGGAAAATTCAATTGTGCAGGGGACAAAACAAAAAATCCCGCGCCTTTTTCTGGGTGTGGGCGTTTTCTCTGTGAACGCTGGGCAAAGGTAATGAAACCGTGAGGATTCCCGCACTCTGATCGGGTATGATTCTGAATCATGATTACGGTAGATTCCCTCATCGGCTTTCTGAAGCAGATCAACGAAGTGCTGACCGCCGCTACGGTGATTGTCGCCTTCTCGATGCTGCTGTACCACATCACGCACGGCTTTCATGACCGTGTAACGCGCACCTCGGCGCTGCTGCTCGCCTGCGTCACGATCATTTATGTGGGTGATGTGTTCGTCAACATCAGCCGCAACCCCGCCAGCACCGAAAACTGGCTGCGTTTTGAGTGGCTTGGTTTGGGTTTTGCGCCGCCTGCGCTGTTTCATCTTTCCGATGCGCTTCTCTCTACTACGGGGCTGCGCTCACGCGGACGGCGGCGGCGGGTGGTGCGCCTGCTCTATCTGATTGGCGCGACGTTTGTTTTTGCCGCCGCCTTTACCGATCTGATCGTGCGCGATCTGGTCATGCGCCCCGCTGCGCTCATGCAGCCCGGAGCGCTCTTTGAGTTGTATGTTATTTTCTTTGTTAGCGTGTCTAGTTTCGCGCTGAACAACGTCCTTCGCGCCCGCCGCCGCTGCCTTACCCGCGCCACCCGCCGCCGCATGAGCTACCTTCTGTTCGCCCTAATCACCCCCGTTGCCGGAATTTTCCCCTACACCCTGCTGTTTAATCAGCCTGCTGAGGCACACCCGCTCTTGCTGTGGGCGTTGATCAATATCGGGAATTTTGGGATCGTCCTCATGCTGGCGCTTATGGCGTACCCGCTCTCCTTTTTCGGGGTGCGCAAGCCAGACCGCGTGATCAAAGCGGACTTGCTCAGTTTTATGCTGCGCGGTCCGGTGACGGGGATCGCCGTCTTGGTGGTAATTATGTTCGTCCCCCGCCTAAATGGAATCGGCGTACCGGGTGTGGAATTCATGCCTTTTGTAGCGGTGACGGTGGTCTTGGCGCTGCAATGGTCGTATACCGTCCTCATCCCATGGCTAGAGCGCGTTCTTATCTATGCGGGCGATGTGGAAAATGTGAGCCGCTTGAAAGATCTTAGCGATCACCTTCTGACACAGACCGACGCCGTGCAGTTGTTAGAGGCGAACCTCGCCGCCATTTGCGATTACCTCCGCGTGCCAAGCGCGTTTATCGTCACCTTCAATGGCGAAGGGGCAAAGCTGGCGCAGACGGTGGGATCGCTGACGCCGACCACAGAGCAACTGAGCGCCCCAGAATTTTTGACCATTGCCCGCAACGGGACGGGGACAGCCTTCAAACTGACGGCGTGGCAGTCGTTTTGGCTGACGACCCTTTATGCGGGCGAAAATGCCCGCCCGGCAGGGGTGTTGGGCATTTGGGCGCGTTCGCCGCTGCTCGATTTGCGCCCCGATGAAGAAACCCTCTACAAAACGCTCATCGGGCGGATTGCCCGTGTTTTAAACGACATCCGGCTGCAAGAGGAACTCGTCGCCCGCGTGGATGATCTGTTGGAAGATACAGAGAATGTAGCCGCTGGCAGCCTGCGCCTTGATTACATAGGGGCAGTGGCTCAACTTGCCGCCCAAACAAGACAAAACAGTGTGGATCAGCCGGATTTTCCCGATCTGATCCGCGATGCCCTGCGTGATTATTGGGGCGGGGCGCGGCTTACCGATGACCGTCTGACCAACTTGAAACTTGTTGAGCAGTTGTTGCCCGATAATGAGGGAAAACCAGCCCAAGCCGTCCGCGCCATGCTGACAAAGGCGATTGAGCGGCTGCGCCCCGAAGGTCAGCGCAGCCTGACACTCCCCGAGTGGACGCTCTATAATGTGGTGGAGATGCGTTTTGTGCAGGGGAAAAAGGTGCGCGATGTGGCACGGCAGCTATCACGCGGGGAGGCGGATATTTACCGCAAGCAAAAGATCGCCATTGATCAGATTGCCCAAACCATTGCCGAGATGGAACGCGCCGCGTTGCAGGACTCGCCATTACCCCCCATGCCTCTTGAGGCAAGCCCCTCTCGGATGACCTCATGATCCCTCCGCCAGTAGAAACGCTTCTCTTAAACAGCGCCTCTCGCGAGGCAACACTGGCAATCGGGGTGCAGATCGGGCGGCTTCTCAGCGGTGGGGAGGTGATCTGTCTTTCTGGTGATCTGGGCGCGGGGAAAACGGCACTCGCTGTGGGTATTGGCGCGGGGTGGGGCGTCAGCGAGGCTGTTCACAGCCCGACCTTCGTCTTTGTTCACGAGCATCGGCGGGCAAGCGGCGAGCGTTTATACCATATTGACGCTTATCGTCTGCGCGGGGTGGACGATGCCGAGAGCATTGGCTTGGAGGATATTATTGGTGGGGATGATCCTGTTCTCCTTGAATGGGCAGAGCGAGTCGCCGTGCTGATCCCATCGGAGGCGCTCTGGATTCGCCTTGAGGCTCAGGCAGAGTCCCCCGACGAGCGAGCGATCACCCTTTCGGCAAGCGTCGGGCGCGGGTTGTTCCTTCTGCGGCGTTTGGCTGAGACACACAGTGACAAGGGCTGAGGCGAAAAATGAGTGTTTTGTATCGAAATGCTTTCGGTTGGGTTATCATGTGCGGTTGAAGGTCTCTTTCTCGCACACTGCTCTTTACATTGAAGGTTTTTGGTATGGGTCTGCCTTATTCGCGTCGTTCACGTCGTTCGTTATCCTTGTGGCAGTTGATTCTGATGGTGGCGGGCGTTGTCCTAATCGTCGTTTCTGCCCAACAACTTCTCAGTCAGGTAGGGTCGGTCATACCCACCACCAGCCCAACCCTCTCACCGGGGGTTACCCCCACCCTTCCCACCAGTTTGGCGCGGACGGATGTCCTGCCCACTCCCACCGTTGATCACAGCGTCCCCCCGCGCTACCTTGTGTTTCCGGCTGCTTCGCTCACCAGCCGGATCATTGAGGCAATCCGCACCGATACAACATGGGAAACCCGCTATCTGGGTGATTCGGTGGGGCATTTGGAAGGGACAAGCTGGTTCGATAACGAGCAGGGCAATATCGTCCTTGCCGGACATGTCGAAAGCGCCACCGGAGCGCCCGGACCGTTCGCCTTCCTCTTTAAGGTGAACAAAGACGATCTGGTGATTCTGCAAGAGGGGGCGGTGAGCAAATACTACCGCGTCACCGAGATCATCCAGGCTAAACCGGATGATGTCTACCTGACGGAGCAAAACGGCTCAGGGCGGCTGACGATGATCACCTGTACGGAGTACGACTACAAAGAGCGGACATACAATGGGCGGTTGGTGGTCATTGCCGAGCCGCTGACGACGAATTAGGTTCTGAACCAATGAACCAAAACATCAACACAGCCTAACTGTTTGGGGAGCAAATCCAATCCGCCTCGTCACCCTCGTTCCCTTGCCTTGCCTTGAGGCTGAGGGACAGGGATAACCTAGTTTCAATAAGAATTGAATCCAAAGAATTGACTCTTATGCACCGACTTCGCGGGCTGTTCGCCGGCATGGATCGGCGGATGTTGCTGTTTTTGTTGCACACCGCCCTTTTGCAACTGGCAGTTTATGGGATCACCGATGTGATCTTGAACTTTTATTTCGTCAGCCTCGGCTACGGATCAGATACCATCGGTATTTTGCAAGGCTTGGGGCGCGTCGGGGGGACAATCACCGGCATTCCACTGGGCATTGTCGCAGACCGGATGGGGGCGCGTCGCTTGACAATTCTCTGTGCCTTAGGGGTTGGGGCGAGTTATCTTCCGCTCATCTTCTTGCCCACTTTGCCCATGCTTGTTCTGAGCCGCTTTTTGTTTGGGGCGTTTTTTAATGCCATGTTCCTGGCTGGCGTGCCGCTCATTGCCCAACTGGTGGAAGCGCGTTACCGCACCCGCGCCTTTGCCACGTACCAGATCGTCGGCTTGACCGGAACATCTTTTGGGACAGCGTTGGGCGGCTTTTTGCCCTCGATTGTGGCACGCTTATTCCCCACCGTCGTGCAAAGCGCAACCCTGCCGCCAGAGCAAACGATCTTTGCCTATGCTGGGGCGCTTTTTGCTGCGGGGCTTTTCAGCGCCCTCAGCGTGCTTCCCCTTCTGTTGTTTGCCGAGCCGGAAACCGCCGCCCAAACACGGGCGATCCAAAAGGCGAAAACAGGCGAAGACCAACCGCGCACCTTTACCCGCACCAACCTGTGGCGCATGACCTACCTTTCGCTGCCGATGATCACCTTTGGAATTACGGCGGGCATGACCTTTCCCTTCTATAACCTCTTTTTGCGGACGCGCTTTCACCAATCCGATGAGGTGGTGGGGACACTCCTCGGCGTGGCGTGGCTGATCATGGGGGCATCCAGTGTCCTCACCCCGCTGTGGGATAAGCGCTTCGGGCGGGTGCGGGCGGCACTGATCCTGATGGGCATGGCAGCAGTGGCGTTTTTTGTCATGTCGGGGGCGGCGGTCTTGGCGGTGGGCGTCATTGCCCTTTATTTTGCCGTCTCCCTACGGAACATGATCGTGCCGCTTTACCAACCGCTCTTTATCGAAAGTTTTCCGCCTTCCATGCGCAACATTGCCAGCGGGCTGAACTCCGTCCTGTGGAATGGGGGGTGGTTTCTCTCTAGCGCGGTCAGCGGGGCGCTCTTGCGCAATCACGGCTTTGGGTTGCTCTATGCCCTTGTGGGGGTGGGGGTTGCCACGACAGGCATCAGCATCTACCTGATCTTTCGCAACCGACCAACGAATGTCAGTCTGGAAATGGGGTAAACCATGAATCATCGCGGGAGTGGGGTTGGTTTCGGGGGGATGATTGCCCTGATCGTGATCGCCTTGATCCTCGGCGGGCGTACCGCCCCCTCGCGTCCCGCGCAAGCCGAGACGCGCACTCCATCGCTAACCGCCTCCTCCACCGCCCCGCTAAGCGCCACCGAGATGGAGGCGACGCTGAACGCGGCAATCGAGGCACGCTTCACCGAGACGGCATTCGTCCGACGGACGGTGGATTACCAAACGGCAACGGCGCAGTTCTTGGCGACGGTAAACCTTCGCTTCAATCGAGCGCTCACGGCGACGGCACTTGCTCCGGCGCGGACGCTCGCTGCCTTGCAGGGGTTGGCGCTGCTCTCGTTGGCAACCATCGAACAAATTACTCAAGTGGGCAGCTACCGAACCGTTTTCGCTGTGAATGCGCTCAGCCTTAGCCCCGATGGGATGATCCTCGCTATGGTCAGCAACACGGAGACGGGCGTCCGTCTTGTGGAGGTCAGTTCCGGGCGGGAGATCAACGCGCTCTTGCCCCTTTCGGTTGCCACCCCCACCCCCACAACGGTGATTCTCAGCACCCTGACGCCGACACCGACGCCCATCCCCACCATTGAAGGACCGGTGGGCATGTACAGTGTTTCCTTCAGTCCGGGCGAGACTGCCGATGGCGTCCGTATTGCGGGCGGCAATGCCTTAGGCAACATTTACGTGTGGGATGCGATCACCGGTGAGGAACTGCTCTTTCTGCCCGGTCATGCCGGAATCGTCTTTACGCTTGCCTTCAGCCCCGATGGGTCGATCTTGGCATCGGGGAGCGCCGATGGGACGGTGCGCCTCTGGGATGTGGCGACGGGTCGCCCGTTAGGGCGCTTAGTGGGGCATAACAGCGCGGTGAGCAGCCTTGCCTTCAGCCCCGATGGATCGCTGTTGGCGTCGGGAGCGCTTGGCGGGCGTGCCGTCCGCCTTTGGACGGTGCGAACGGGACAGCCAGCGGGTCTGCTGCAAGGGCATACGGGTGGTGTGCTAAGTGTTGCCTTCAGCCCCGATGGGACACGCCTTGCCAGCGGCAGCCGCGATGGGACGATTCGCCTCTGGGATAGTGATCTGCGGCAGAAAACGCCTCTGTTTGTCTTGCCTGCCCCCAATGGAGTGACCCATCTCAGCTTTAGCCCCGACGGGACGATCTTAGCGGCGGGGGGCATCGCCCCAACGGTGACCCTCTACGATCCCTTTGAGGGGCGCGTTGCCGCTGTTTTGGATGGGCATATCGGCGGGGTGACGGCACTCGGTTTTAGCCCCGATGGGACGCGCCTTGCCGCTGTCGGGCTGGATCGCATCATACGCTATTGGGGAGTCCGGCTGGTGCAGTGATCACGACTGCTCTTTTTCTTTTGCACCTTTTTGGGCTGCGTCTTTTTCCAGCGCCTCGTTGAGCAGCGCCCGCATCAAGGCGATATGCCGTTCCTTTGCCGCGCCATTGCGGGCAATAGCCGGCGCGGTGAAGTAGTGATGCGCCTCCATAAAATCGATCTGAATCTGATACCACATCGCATCGCTGATGGGGCTGTTGAAGGTCTCAAGCTCACGCCGTAAATCGGCGCTGCGCGAAAGAAAGGCTGCCGACCCAAGCGAATCCAAATCGGCATCGGCTAAGATTTCCCCCAAAACATCCTTGGGGCGGTGGGGAAGGCGCGTTGCCATGATGATTGTCCCAATCGCCTCGGTTTGGACAACATTGTAGCCAAAATCGGGCAGTGCTTCACGGCAGATGAACACGCTGTGCATTTCGTGTTCAAGGCGGCTGTGCAGATAGCCCAGATCGTGAAAGTATGCCGCTGTCCGCAGCAGCATGAGGCGCTCGCCCTCGACATTTAAGGCATTTGCCAGCACCGCCACCGCCGCTGCCACTTCATCGCGGGTATGCCCCAGATGGTGATAGGTCAGACGTGGGTCAAGCTCGTTTGCCAGCCGTTCCAGTGCATATGCCCTGGCGCCCTCGAAATTCGGTGTGTGGATGGTCATGACCGCTTTGCTCGTTTATGTTCGACAGTAGGCTATTGTATGCCGAAACGGATTGTGCGTGAGAGCCACCACCCCTCACCTCTCTCTAACCAATGATGCAGACTCCCCCAGAACCCCGCAATCCTCATCCCCCTCAATCTGCCCCTTTGGAGTGCAGCCAAAAGCGATCCCGCCGCTAAAGCAGCGAACTGAAAGCAGCCACCCCTACGCGGCTTGGAACCCCTGACCCCCACTCTGTAAACAGAGAGAGGAAATCTCTCCCCCTTTCCCTGTGTACGGGAAAAGGCGGCTGCTGTGCAGTAACCGGGGGGATAGGGTTTCTGAACCCCAAACCTCACTACCTTTTCATGTCACATGAGATGTATCATTGATTCTCTAGGGTAGCCCACAGACTACGGCACACGGTAGATTGCTATCATCCCAATGCGCTGAATAGGCGTCGTCAACCCGACCACCTCAAGGCAGGCTGTGCGGCTCGTTGCCCCCGTCGTCTCGCTAGAGGCATCTGCCGCCCGTAGAAGGACATAGCGCACGTTGTAGCGCTCCAAGACGGTGCGGCAGGCTTCCGGTGGCATAGGCATACAGGTTGGTTCGTCATGATCCGACGTTTTGGGTGGGCAGTAGATTCCCTCCAACCACCCCTTGACCCACACCAACTTCTCGGCGGCGCGAAGCGTCTCATAGGGATGACTATAGACCACTTTCAGATCGCTGTAGACGGGGATGTACAAACTGACCCTCGGCGAGGCAAGGACAATCTCTCCGGCGTTGCCGTTCGCCGCCAACCATGCGATTGCCTGCGCCTCGTCACGGTAGATGAGTAGCGATCCCTCTAGTCCCTGTTCGGGCTGAAGAATCCCCACCAACGGAAGCCCCCACACCAGGATGTTTGAGGGAATCATAAAGACGATCAGGGCGATCAGGGTTGCCCCACGCCAGCGTGCCGGAATGCGCGTAAACCAGTAATCGCGTAGGGCGCGGACAGCGAAATAACTGATGGGGATGAACAGCCCAATGGCAAGGCGGCGCTGTAAATTAAAGGGGGCATACAACAGGGCAGCGTTCACGATCAGCCAGGTGACCATAAAGCGATCCCCATCCCGTTCAAAGCGACGGAACGCCCGCCAGATGCTAGGGATGCCGACCAAGAGCGGCAGCCCAAAGCCGAGGATGTAGTTAATCACCCCCGGTGAGGGGGTTTGGTTTTGCTCGTTCCAAAGGCGCATCGCCTCATTAGTGGAAAGGATTGCCACATAATAAATGAGAAAAGGGAGGGCGGGAAGAATGAACAGCAGCGCCCAATTGATCTCGCGGAGGGGAACGCCTCGCCCGCGAATGGTCAGAACGGCACTATACGCGCCGAGCGTTGCCGCCATAGGCAGCCACGCTTGGGGTTGGATCACAATTAGGATGAGAGCGATCATGATGAGCGTGCCGCCGCCGTTGGTCAGGGTTGGCTGCTCGTCGTGACCGGGACGAAAGACGCGCACAAACACAGCCGCCGCGATCATGATCAGAGCAATCGAGAAGGCAAAATGGGCATTCACCAACGCTGCGTGGAAGGGAATCGATTCAGGGATGGTGAAATCGGTGGCGGGCGCGGTACGGGCGGCAGTGAGCAGCAGCCCCAACCAGCCCAAACCAGACCCCATGCCCATAATGGCAAAAAAGAGCCGTCGTTCACGTTTCCGTGTCCAGATCGTCGCGCCGAGGTGGTACATCGCCAGATACATGAAAAACGCCCCAACCAGCCGCGTCAATTGGTAGATGACGATGGGCGACATACTTAACAGGCGGGCGATCTGCCCCAAAAACACATAATAGACTTGGATCAGCGCCGGGGCGTGTGGTTCAGAGGTGTGGGGGAGGCTCATCAGCCAGTTACCATTGATTCCCTGCCGTATCTTGGCAAGGTAGGTAGCGGCATCCAGCGGGTTATAGAGGACTCCCGTAAAGGCATAACTACCTTCTGTCTGCACTCCGTTCAACGCCCAAAGGTAGGGCAAGAGCGAGAGGGTGACCAGAAGTCCGCCAACGATGATAACCCACCGCCACTCACCACGGGAGACAGGTGCCGATGTTGTCCGATCCATGTAATGTCACTCCCGATGAATCGCCTAAATTTTTCGCTTGCGCTCACGCTTGCCACATTTGTGGTACTATTGACTTTCGTTCGGCGCGGCTACAGTGATTGTACCCAAGTTTGGATTCCTGAGTACGCCATCGCACCTACTCGGTCTATTGTGATATGTTGATTTCTTCGGTGATATTTTTAGGTGGGGGAACGGTATGAGTTTCAACATTGGCTCATTTCTGATTGGGTTTCTATCCGCCACCGTCATGGGCTTCATCCTTTACCGCCTGCGAGATCGGATTGTTGCCCTGCGCCGCACGGCAGAGTCACGGGTGGGGCAAACCCGCGAGTTCATCTCCAACAGCGCCGAAGGGCGTTATTACGAATTCATCACCAAACGGTTGAACGCCGCCCACCTTGCCGGCGATCACATTGCCCTTGCCGAACTCTACGTTGAACCGCGTTTTCTTGCCGCCCCTCCTCCCGCCGATCCGAATGCCGAGCGGATCGATAGTATTTTTCATGCCATTCCAGTCATTCACGATCTTCCCGCCTCCTACGCGCCGTATAACATTGAGGCGATGGGCATCAACGATTTACGTGCTGGCGAACGCCAGATTGCCCTGTTGGGGCTGCCCGGTTCGGGGCGCAGCACCGCCCTTGCCGTCTTAGGGTTGGTTGCCAGCGGAGCGATTGACCTCCCTGAGCTTGATCTTTTGGAAGATGAAACCTTTGAAACCGAGGTGAAAGACCTCCCCCCCGCCGAACGGGAGAAACGGATCAAGGCACGGAAAGAACTGCAAGACCGCGCCCTGAAGCAGATCAAGGATGAACAGCGCGGGGCGGGTGGGGAAACGCCCGCTGCCCTGATTCCCTCGTGGCGGGAATTTATACCCATTTACATCCACCTCAGCGAGATTGACCTGCGCCCAGAAGTGTTGGGCATTGGCGCGGACGGCAAAAAGGCGGCACGGGCGCTTGACCCCGCTGAACCGCTCGTCTTGGCAATGCAGCGCAGCGCGGGCGGGGTTGTTGCCAGTACCCTTCCCCGCGTCATCTATTCACGGCTGACAGCAGGCAAGGCGCTGGTCATGTTCGATGGCTTTGACGAACTCAGTGAGGCGGATCGCCCTGCGGTGATAGCGTGGCTGTCTGGTTTCCTCAGCATCTATCGGGCCAATTTCATCGTGGTGACTGCTGGTGTGGGCGGTTACGATACACTGGCGAATATCGGCTTTACTCCCCTTTATCTGCGGGCGTGGCAAGATACCGATTACACCGCGCTTGTGGGGCATTGGGCAACGGGCTGGACGCAGATTGGCAAACAGGGGCGGAAGGCTGCAGCCATTCCTGCCGAAAAGATCGTTCGTCGTGCCGAGGCGAACAACCGCGCCCGCCTGCCGCTGGATGTCTCCCTCAAAGCGTGGGCAGCCTTTGCTGATGATGAAAAAGAGGTGGGGCGGCGCGGCTGGTACGATTTTTATGCGCGGCATTTCGCCGCCGAACTGCGCCCCTATTTTGAGAAACTAGCGGCGGCAAGCCTTGAGGCGAACGGTGCTCCGCTGACACACGCCCAGATCAAAGAGATGATCACTGCCGCTGTCACGGGCGCGGACGGCAAACCGACGGCGAACCCCGATGATCTAACGAACAAACTGATCAAGAGTGTCCTTTTGAGGGCGCTGCCGGGGGATCGCTATGCCTTTGCCCATCCGCTGATCGCCGCCTTCCTCGCCAGCGAAACACTGCAAGAAACGACCCTTGCAGCGGCGGCGGGCAAGCCCGCGTGGGAAATTGCCATGCCCTTTGCGGCGGCGCGACTCAATTTTGAGGCGGTTGCCCAAGCACGCCTTTTGGATACGAATTATGACCTTCTCTATACAGGCGTCTTTAGCCTTGTCCCCTGCCTGATCGACTCCCCCGCCAGCGCCCAATGGAAAGGGACGGTTTTTAAACAGCTTGGGGCAGCGCTCCTCCAGCCAAGCCAGTTTCCGGCAATTCGCGAACGGGCGATGGCGGCGCTGGTCAGTTCGCGGGATAAGGGTGTCTTATTTGTTCTGCGCGAAGGGCTGAAAACCCCCCTCCCCGTGATTCGGCGGTTGTGCTGTGTGGGCTTAGGGGCGCTTGGCGAGCCAGACGGCGTGCGCGAAATTTCCCCCGCCCTTAACGACAGCGATCCCGATGTCCAGTTGGCAGCAGGCATGGCATTGGCGGCAATTGGCACGCCGGGCGCTCTGGAAACGATGCTTCAGGGGTTATTGACGGGCGATCCCCAACTGCGGCGGGCGGTGGCAGAGGCGCTGGCGGCGCTCCCTGATGTGGGACACCCCACCCTGCGCGATGCGATTGTCAGTTCCGAACTCGATGTGCGGCGGGCGGCGGTCTACGGCGTAGCGCGGATCAAGAAAGCGTGGGCGTTGGCGCTGCTGTATAAGACGATGCTGGAAGATGGAGAGTGGGTTGTCCGCAACGCCGCCCAACAAGCCTGGGGCGAGGCGCAGCGCCCGGATCGGATCAGCATCCACACCCACCCGCAGCCCGATCAGATTGCGTGGTTGGTCAGTTGGGCGGCGGATCGGGGCGAGGGCGTTCCGGTGGGACCAAACGGGCGGCAAGTTCTTGTACGGGCGCTCCAAGAGGGCGATCCGGTGCTGCGTGCCGCCGCCGCCAAAACGCTTGGCACGCTGGGGCATCATTCGGCGCTGAAGGCGCTCTACACCGCTCTGCGCGACCCCGATGAAGGGGTACGTACCGCCGCCTATGATTCGCTGGCGGCGCTGCAAACCCGCTTAGGGATGAAGTTGCCAGCGTTGAATTGATAGGATTTTTCTGAACCAGTCTGGAAAGGACTACCGCCGCTATGGGCGCACCGTTAGGACCCACCCAAGTTGATCTTGATATTGCCATCTTCACGGCGGGCTTTCATTACCGCGCCAAGCTGCCAACGTTGGGCGTCTTTATGACCTTCCTCAATGACGACCAACGCCCGAACCTCATCTTGCGAGAGGTGGAAGGGATCGGCGTGAATGCCAGCAACCCAGCGGCACATCTGAAAACGAATGAACTGTTCGTCAGTAAGCGTGCGTGTCAGGCGGTTGCCTTGCCCACCCCCCCAAGCGGCATTCAACTACTCCCCCGTACTGAGCCGTTGGCGCTCTATACGTCCCATTACTGCATCATCGGGAAATTCCATATGGGTCCCGACGCTCAGGTGACGGACTTTTCGGAGGCGTACCTATCAATGTTCATTCCGGCGACGGATGCCCGCATCTACCCCCTACTGGATGCCCGCCCGGGTCTGGTGGATGCCGCGCCGTATATTTTCGTTCACAAATCGCAGGTGATTGCTTACCACATCTTCCAATAGACGGACGTTCCCATCCCCCGGACGGGGTGTGGTGATGAGGGTTGGCTGCGGGGTGAAGGGGGGGGTGGTGGGGGTGCGGCTGGCTGCTTGGCGGGTCTGAGCGCGGGCGGTGTTTTGGGGGTTGAATAAATCGGCATCTGCCCCAAGCGAGAAAAACAGACAGGTAAACAAGGCAAAAAAGACAAATAAGAGTCCTGCCACACGCTCCGGCGGGATGGATTGTGAGTGTTTGGCTGGTTGTGGCGGCGTAATATCCGAGGGGGCGTACATGATTCAGCGTCCTCGTTGCTTGGCTGAGGGAGTGTGGGGCGATCTCAGGGAGATCGCCCCACTGCTTTACGAACAGCGCGAGCTACAAGCCCGCATCGGCACGAAGTGCGGCTGCCTTGTCGGTGCGTTCCCACGAAACATTCAGATCGTCGCGCCCAAAGTGACCGTAAGCCGCCGTCGGCTTGAAGATCGGCTTGCGCAGGTCAAGGTCACGGATGATTGCCGCCGGACGAAGATCAAAGTGCTTCTTGATCAACGCCAAGATCAAATCATCAGAGACTTTCCCCGTCCCATAGGTTTCCACCGCCAGGGAGAGCGGGTGCGCCACCCCAATGGCATAGGATACCTGAAGTTCAAAGCGCTCTGCCAAGCCCGCCGCAACGATGTTCTTTGCCACATAGCGTGCCATATACGCCGCCGAGCGATCCACTTTTGTGGCGTCTTTGCCGCTGAACGCGCCGCCGCCATGCCGCGCCACGCCGCCGTAGGTATCCACGATGATCTTGCGTCCAGTCAAGCCCGCATCACCCAACGGACCACCGGTAACAAAACGTCCGGTGGGATTGACGAAGATTTTCGTCTGCTCATCAAACAGTTCCGCCGGAAGCGTCGGACGGATCACGCAGTCAATAACCGCCTCACGGATTTGCTCTTGGCTAATCTCCGGCGCGTGCTGTGTGGAAATGAGGACGGTATCGACGCGCTTTGCCTTGCCATGCACATATTCCACCGTGACCTGCGATTTTCCATCGGGGCGCAGCCAGGGCAAAACACCGCTCTTGCGGTTCACCGAGAGCGAACGCGCCAAGCGGTGGGCTAGGGAGATGGAAAGCGGCATCAATTCCGCCGTTTCGTTGCAGGCAAAGCCGATCATCATGCCCTGATCGCCCGCGCCAATGGCGTCGATCTCATCATCGGAGAGTTCTTTCGCCTCTTTTGCCTTGTCCACGCCCATGGCAATATCGCTGGACTGCTCTTTGATGGAGACCATCACCCCGCAGGTGTCGGCGTCGAAGCCAAATTTGCCGCGTGTGTAGCCAATCTCGCGGACGACATCGCGGGCAATGGTCGAAATATCGACATAGGCATCGGTGGTGATCTCGCCAATGACGACGATCAAGCCTGTGGTTGTGGCGGTTTCGCAGGCGACGCGAGAGAGCGGGTCTTTCGCCAACAGCGCGTCCAGTACGGCATCGCTGATCTGATCGCACATTTTGTCGGGATGCCCCTCTGTCACCGATTCAGAGGTGTAGAAAAGTTGGGGCGACGACATGAAGGTGTTATTGCTGCTCACGGGTAATTCTTCGATCCTCATTGCTGGTCATATCGGACATAAGGAATGGCTGCGACATATCACCCGCGCTTCGCTGATCCAGCACGGAGAAAACACCTTCGGGTATACCTGACGGGGAAACCGCAGCCGGATGATTCCTTTTGCGGTGCTGCCGCCTCTCATCTTCCAGAAAAAAACTGTCGGAGTTAGCACCATCCCGACGCTTCGGGGGTTGCTGCGGTTTCAACGAGCCGTTCTCTCCACCGCTCTGGATAAGAGTTGCAGAAGGTGATACATCGATTTGAGCGCCGAATGGTATCACGGTGGGCGAAGAATGTCAATTCAGTTTAGACACGCCACCTTACCGCCTTGCCCTCATCCTGCCTGCCCTGCTGCTCTTTATAGCCCTTTTTCACGATTGGTACACTTCCGATGGTTATCCCTAAGGTCAAAATGGTCTATAATTTTGTCTAATAAGAACAGCACACAACGCCGGAAACTTCAAAGACACCCGAACGCGGGGAAAGTGAATCCCGATGACAACGGCTTCCCAACCACATGACCTGACACGACAAAATGCCATTTTGAGTCGGCTGCTGGATGTCAGTCTTGTGTTGAACCTCAATGTTGCCCTCAAACCTATTCTTGGCTACATCTTGGATGCTGTCTGCGAGATTACCGAATGTGAAGCAGCGTCGATCTTGCTTTACAACCGCAACAACGACGAACTTCGCTTTGCCGCCTCCAACACGCCCGGCAGCAGCATCGAGGATTTGCAAAAAATTCCCGTCCCCATGAGCGGTAGCATCGCCGGACAGATCGTGCGGGAGAACCGCCCGATCATCATTCAAAATGCCGCTGACGATGCCCGCATTTACCGCTCTGTCGATGAATCGATTGGCTTTCGGACGCAGATGCTGCTTGGTGTCCCCATGCATGTGCGCGGCAATGTGATCGGCGTCGTGGAGGCGCTCAACCGCCGCAGCGGGGAATGGACGCAAGACAACCTCACCCATCTGACGATTCTCGCCTCTCACGCCGCCGTTGCCATCAGCAATGCCCGCCAAACCGAGGCGCTCCGCAAAGCCAACGAGGAACTCAGCAAACTGGACAAAATCAAGAACGATTTCATCGCCATTGCCTCCCACGAACTGCGCACCCCGCTGAGCGTGATTCTCGGCTATGCCAGTTTCCTGAAGGACGAAGCACAAGGCGAGGCAAGCGATCACGCCGCTGCTGTGTTGAACAGCGCCCTCCACTTGCGCAATCTGATTGAGGACATGACGAACCTCCGTTATTTGCAGATCGGCAAGATCGAACTGGCGATGGAACATGCCGCCATTGGAACACTGATGCAGGCGGCGCATAACGATTTGAAATCTCTTGCCGAAGCAAAAGAACACCGCCTTGAGATCGATCTCGGCAATACCAATGTCCTTGTCTATATGGATCGGACAAAGGTTGCCATGGCGATTATCAACCTCCTGAACAACGCCATCAAATTCACCCCCAACAAAGGGACGATCCGCCTTTATGCCGAGCCGCACGGCGAGGAAATTTGGGTGCGCGTGTCCGATAATGGCATTGGGCTGCCCGCTGATCAATTGGAAAAAGTGTTTGAGGAATTTCACCAAGTTGCCGACCACATGACCCGCAAACACAATGGGATGGGCTTGGGGTTGAGCATTGCACGCGGCTTTGCCGAAGCCCATCATGGGCGCGTTTGGGCAGAGAGCGCCGGCGTGGGCAAGGGCGCAACTTTCACAATGGCGCTTCCGATCAAAGGAAAAGAGTCATCCTAACATCAACCATCATCTGAATACCTTTGGAACATCACCCTACCCAGGCAGCAGCACGCTGATGAGCGTTCGCTTGTGCGCCTTGCCCTCTCCCCTATTCCAAAGTTCGTAAAATTGTGATACTCTACACAAAGTCTCTGGGCGGAAGGAATACAGGGTGACGTTTCAACCCGGACAATCAACAAAACTGCGACGTGGTGGGGTACTCATTGGGGCGCGGCGCATTTGGCGGGAAAACCGCCGCAAGCGCCTACAAGCACCACCGCCCACCTTGCGCAATCGGATTCTGGACGGCATCCCCGGCGCTCTGATGTGGGTGAGCTTTATCCTCGTCATCGCTGGTACAGTCTTTGCCCCGGTGGTCGTGTTCACGGTGGCTGCCTCGATTGGCGCATACATGGCACTACGTATGGCGGCGGCAGGGGTCGCCAACCTCCTCGGCGTGCGCCATATCCGCCGTTGGGAGGCAACCGATTGGCGGGCGCAGTACCTCCGCCAACGGCGGGCAGACAGCCTCCGTTGGGAGGACGTTCGCCATCTGGTCATTATCCCCAACTACAAAGAAGACATTACCGTTTTACGGGCAACCCTCGAACGCTTGGCGGCGTCCCCCCTTGCCCGCGAACAGATCATCATTGCCTTAGCAATGGAGGCAAGCGACCCCAACGCCGCCAGCACCGCCGCCACACTCCGTACCGAGTTTGAGGGGCGCTTTCTCGCCATTCATGCCACCCTTCACCCGCGTGGGATCGTTGGCGAGGTGGCGGGCAAGTCCTCCAATGTGGCGTGGGCGGCAAAGCACGTCCAAAAAATGCTCTGCGAAGATACGGGCATGTGCCTTGATCACACAGTGATCACCGTCAGCGACGCCGACTCAATCCTTCACCCCCGTTACCTTGAGGCGCTCACCTGCCAATTTGCCACCACCTCTCACCGCATGAGCGCCATTTGGCAAGCGCCCATCCGCTATAATGGGAATGTGTGGGATGTTCACCCCGCCCTTGCCATTGTGCAAGCATATTCGGCGGCGTGGGAGTTGGCATACCTCGCTGGCTCATGGTGGCAAGGACTGCCCATCTCCACCTATTCCCTCAGCCTGCGCTTGGCGCATGATGTGGGCTATTGGGATACCGATGTGATCGCTGAAGACTGGCACATGTTCATCAAGTGCTACTTTGGGCGCAAGGGCTTGCTCCAAATTGAACCGATTTACTTGCCCTTCTCCGCCTATTCGGTGACGGGCGATGGCTTCATCGACTCCTGCCGGAATCGCTACAACCAAACGCTCCGCCATGCGTGGGGGGCGAAAGAGATGGGCTACACGATCCGTCTGATGATGGAACGTCCCATCCCCTTTCATCGGGCGCTGCGGGTGTTCTTGCGCGTCTCCCACGATAACCTCATGGCGGGCGCTGGCTGGATGATTATGACGGTGGGGACACAACTTCCCCTCATCTTGAATCCCGGGTTGTTCTTAGGACGGATTTTCTCCCCAGAATTCCTGATCATTCAGGGGGCGCTCGTCACAGTAGCAGCCATGGGGATGCTCTTTTATTGGATCGACCTGAAGATGCGCCCGCCGCGCTCTCACCCCTGGCGGCTTGGTGAGGTTGTTTTGACTGGAGGGAGTTTCATTGCCCTCGGTATCTTGGTCTTGATCCTCGTTGCTCTACCGGCAATTGAGGCGCAGACGCGGCTGATGCTCGGCGTATCGTTGGAATACAAAGTGGCACGGAAAGTCTAACCCCGCCTTGTTCGTATTGGGCAGCCCGATAAGGCTGCCCTGTCAGAATGCCCCTCAATGTCTTGCCCCATAAACTATCAGGGCGGAGGGGCGTATCCTTCGTACCATCTACCATCATCAAGGGAGTAGAAATAAGAAAGCTATGGATAGCGAAATCCCAACGGAAGTCCTTGCCGAAACAGAAAATTACAGCGTGTGGATGTCCCAAGAGCCAGATGGTGAAGTCCAGTACCACCTTGAGGTGGGGACGGGCAATGTCACCATCCATTTTTATCAGGAAGAATGGGATGAGTTCCTTGAACTGTTGAAGCCTCTGACAGGGGCAAAACAGCCCAAAAAGTAAATCCAGTAGGCGTAGTCCCTCTTAGGGGACTACCCTCCTAGACACATCAGACGCACCATCAGCCTCATGCCTCACCCGGATACCCTCACTGAAATGCTCCGCCACCTACCTCCTAGTGGGGAGCGACTCCATTTGATTCACCTCGGTGATGCCGACTCTGCCGCATTTTTTAGCCAGTCCCGTCCCGATCTGCATATCACACAGACCCCTCCCCTCCTTACTTTTGAACCAACGAGTGCCGACGCCCTCATCGCCTTCAACCGCGCCGATACCCTCACCGCCGACAATCCCCCTTTTTTAGCGCAGACGAGGACGGTGCTGCGCCCCGGCGGGCGGTTGATCCTTCTCGATCAGGATAGGGAGGATCACTTTACAAGGATTGTCGGCGTGTTAGAGGAGGCGGGCTTCGTCCGCGTCCTTGCCGAGCGCCTTCCGAAGGGGGCGGGAATTCTGGCACGGGGGGAAGTTCCCTACCCAAACCTGACGACTCTGGAACGGATTGCCCTGAGCGCCGAACGTGGGGGGGAGGCTCTCCCCAATCGGCAGAGGGAGTATCTGTATCTGTTCCTCTTGATCCGGCAGACGCCCAACAAGCCAGCGTGGGCGCTCACCCCCGCCGATACACTCCGTTGGGAGGCGATCACGGCGGCGGACGGGGGCGGTGCGGCGGTGCTGCTCACCTTTACCTCACTCCCCAAAGCCGTTCAATTCATGCAAGCGGCGGTGAAGGCAGGCGCAATCCGCGATGTGAACAAGATCGCCAAGTTCTCCTCGGAAGTAGCGGCGGTATGGACACTCCCGCACATGGTGAACCCAACCTTTGAGGTTGCTCGCTATGCGTTCACCGCCCCCTATGGCATTGATCCTGCCAGCGCCATCAGCGGGGAGGAATAAGCTCCGCAAGAATCGCCTCTGCCCGCGCCCCATACGCCACCCACCCGCCAAGCCCTGCTACCTTTGCCTGTCCCGCCGCGCCCATTGCTCGGCGTTCCTCAGCATGATCGCGCAGATAGACCGCTCGCGCCCGCAGCGCTAAGGGGTCACGAATGGGGACAATGAATCCCTCCCGCCCATCCTCAATGAGCATCCCCACCGCGCCGGTGTTCGCCGTCCCAATCACGGGCAACCCGCACGCCATCGCTTGGGGGACAACCATCCCAAAGCCATCTTCAAGGGAGGCAATGGCGAACACATCGGCGGCGCGGTAGTGATCGACAAGCGCAGCTTGGGAGACATTCGGGATATGGGTGAATTGACCTCCATAGCGCCGCACGATCGGACGCATCTCGGCATCAATCCCCCCCACCAAAACGAGATCAATTCCAGGCTGCCCACACAGCCCCTCAAGCAGATCGGGGATTCCCTTACGAAGGCTCACCGCGCCAGCATAGATCACTCGTAAGGGGGCGTTGTTTGGGCGGGGCATCCTCCCTGTTGGCGTGAAACGTGCCAGATCAACCCCCAACGGGTTGACGACAACCTTCCCCGCTGCAACACCCTGATCGAGGAAGGTTTGGCGGGCGAACGCCGAGAGGGTAACGACCCGATCTGCAAGGGCATACTCCGCCAATTCGCGGCGCACCGCCCACGCCGGAACGGACGTCCGCGCCGCCGGAAGCCCTTGCCGCGCATATTCCGCGCTCAAAATAGCACGCTGCGTGACGATATGTGCCGATCCACGCTCTAGAATCGTTCGCACGCCGCGCCGTTGCGCCGCCAGAAAGGTTGCCCACGCCGTCTGCGAAAGGGCGATGAGGGCATCGGCAGGGGGCAGCACCCGCGCTGTCCAGCGGTCATGGGTTGTCACCGAAAGGCGGCTCAGGCGCTTGCTGAGGCGCGTCAATCCCGCCCGCACAAGGGCGAGTTCAAGCGTTGGGAGGTAGGGAAGGGTTTGGGCAAGGGGGCGCAGTTCGGAATCAAGGCGCTGGCGAGGGTAGCCCGTTAGCAGAGTGACGCTATGCCCGCGTCGGGCAAGCTCCCGCGCCAAGTCAAAGAGGTGGAAACGCCCAACGGCAGAAACGGTGATCTTCAGGGGGTGAGCCTTCAGCGTCCGTCTAACCGCGCACTATCCACGACGCCCGCCCGAACGCCCTTTAAGAGGCGCTCCACCGCCCGCTCTGCGGTTGCCGCCCCCAACGCCAAGCCATGCCCAGTGAAGCCCACCGCAAAGCCTACGTTCGGTTTCTCTGGCAAAACTCCCACCAGCGGCAGCCCATCAAGGCTGAAGCCCATAATCCCCGCCCACCGGCGCTCTATCGGCGCATCGACCTCTGGAAAGCGCTCCTTCAGATACGCCTCTAGGGTGCGCTGGACGGGGTCAGTGGTGCGGTCATCGGTGGTGTCGTTTTCAAGCGGCTTGTTCTGTTTGCGCCCGCCGCCAATCAACAAGCGTCCGTCGAAGGTCTCCCGATAGTACATATACCCATAATCACTGTAGCCGCAGGTGGGGAGTACGGACTCCTTCAGGGGGGCGGTGGCGAGGACTTGCCCCCGTGTGGGGATCACTTTCCCCACAAAATAAGGTTCAATGAGGGCGGAATAAGCGTTCGTGCAGAGCATCACATGGCGGGCGTGGAAGCGATAGAGCCGTGAATAGACCCAAACCGAATCGGGCGACTCTTGGTGGATGGCGTAAACTTCGTTGTTGGTGACCATCTCCGCGCCGGATTCGGCAAAGACGGCTTGCGCCAGCCTCACCGGATGCACCGCCCCATCGAAGGGCTGCCGAATGGCGGCGTGATACCCGCGCTGAAGGGGATCGCTGCTCAGGTACTCAATCGGGATACCATCGCGTTCCATCATGCGGGCGGCGATGAGCAGATCGGCGGCTTCGTCCTCGCTTTCTGCCAGCAGCAGCGATCCGCTGTTGGTAAGGGGGACGGCGTGCCGTTCGGCAAAGAATCGCCAATAGGTGTGTGTTTTTTGGGAGATGTCCCAAATCTCCCGCGTGGCAGCGTGACCGTGCTTATCAATGGCGTGATGATAATAGGTATCCGGTCCGGTGATCATAAAGCCGGCGTTGCGTCCGCTTGCGCCGAGAGCAATATCACGCATTTCGGTGATCACGACGCCCCGCCCCATTTGGGCGGCAAAATAAGCAACCGTACAGCCGATGATCCCCCCGCCAATGACCAGAAAATCAACCTCACGGATGGGCTGCGTGTCATCGGCGTGCCAAATGGAGACAGTCATAGTGTGCAGTATCCTTGCTGACTCACTGAGGTTACGCGGGTACCCTCACTCCCCCTTACCGTTACAGCGATGCGCCTCGGCAAAATCAAGGTCATCTTAGGCATTCTATAGGTTTTGTCGCCCTTCCAGAGCCCGCATCAGAGTTGCGGCGTCGGCATGTTCCAAGTCCGATCCGGTGGAAAGCCCGCGTGCAAGGCGCGTCACCTTCACCGTGAGCGACGCCCGCCCCAATTCATCGCGAATGAACTGCGCTGTGGCGTCCCCTTCCATGCCTGGGTTCGTGGCGAGGATGATCTCGGTAATCATCCCCTCTTTCACCCGCCCGATCAACTCTTTGATCTTCAAATTCTCGGCAAAAATCCCTTCACGCGGGCTGAGGACGCCGTGCAAGACATGGTAACGCCCCTGAAAAACACCCGCCCGCTCTAATGCCAGCACATCGAGGGGTTCTTCAACGACGGCAACTAGCTTTCCATCGCGGCGTTCATCGGTGCAGATGGGGCAGGTTTCGTCCTCGGTGATGTTGAAACAGACCTTGCACAGGCGTGTTTTCGCCTTCAGGTCGGTGATTGCGGTGGAAAGCGCTGAGGCGAGGTCTTCCGGCGAACGGAGCAGGAAATAGGTGAGCCGTGAGGCGGTTTTCGGTCCTATCCCCGGCAGACGGGAAAAGGAATCGATCAGACGGGTGACGGATTCAGGGATGGCTTTCGACATGATCACTTTGGCTTTGATGGGTTGCTAATCACAAACAGATCGTCACACCTCAGCACACATTGCGGGCGCATGACGATGCGCCCGCCAGCCGCACGGGGAGTAAAGAAGGCGCGTCTTAGCCGCCGAGCAAACCGCCCAAGCCGCCCAGAACATCATTCACGCCGCCGGAAACCGCTTCCATCCGTTCGGCAGCGCGTTTCTGACTTTCCTCAATTGCCTGATTCACGGCGACCACCAGCAAATCTTGAAGGTCGGTGCGCCATTCGGGGTCGTTGGTGTCCAGCGCCTCTGGATTGATGGTGATCGACTGGATGCGCTGATGCCCGCTGATAACAATGGTCACTGCGCCGCCGCCTGCCTTCACCTCAAGCGTTTCGTTGGCAAGCGCCTCTTGTGCTTTTGCCATGTCTTCCTGCATTTTTTGCAGTTGCTTCATCATCCCGCCCATCGAGCCGCCACCGCCCATCCCAGGACCGCCAAAGCCGCCGCTGCGTCGTTTTGTCATGAGTTTTGTTATGATCCTCCCTCTGAATCATCTACACGGGTTACTTTTCCCCCGGTCTTTAGTTCGTTAGCAATCACCGGGTCGTATTTGATTGTATCATCAACCTTGCTGGCTTGCGTCCCCTGCTGAATGATTCTCACTTGCAAGGGCGTTTTCAGCACCCCACTGATGATCTTCGCCAATATGGGAACGTCCTTTGCCAAGCGCGTATGCGCCCACGATTCGCGCACCCGAAGGATAACCGTACTTCCCTCCACCCCATGCGGCGTGGCTTGCGCCTCCATGATGCGGATCATCGGCAGGTTTTCCGTCGCCTGCACGTAATGGAGGATTGCTTTCCAGTGATTCTGGATCAGGGTCAAGGTCACGGCGCCGTTGGGGGGTGGTTCGCTGGGTAGCTGTGTTTCCATCAGGTTAAGCGGTGGAGCAGCGTTTTCGGGACGGCGAAGCGTGGCGGTGGGCGGTGCTGCCCGTTCAGGGCGGGGGGCGGGGGGAGCGTTTTCCTCAAAGGAGCGTGTACTTTCCACAAGCGCCAGTTCCAGCGGAAGCTGCGGCTGCCAACCCGATTTCATCTCGTAGAGGGCGCTGTTGAAGGCGCGTACTGCCCGCAGCAGCGCCCCCCGCCCGATTTGGGCGGCAAGGGTGGCGAGTGTCTCGCGCATATCCTCACTGGTTTCAACCAAATCAGGTCCGCCCGTCTGAACAAGAAGGATGTTCCGCAAATAGTCGACGATCTGCCGTCCAAACTGTCCGGGATCAGCGCCTTCCTCCACTGCCCGGTGCAAGAGGGCTAAGCCCCCTGCCGCGTCTTGCGCCACAATCGCCTGAGCAAGCCGCCCCACCATCCGAATGCCCGCCGTTCCCAAGACACGCTCTGCATAATCAAGGGTGATCATCTCGGTTGGGTCAGCGATCAGTTGATCGAGCAAGCTGATGCTGTCGCGAACGCTCCCCGTCCCTTGTCCGGCGATGAGTTCCAAAACCGCCCGTTCGACATTCACGCCCTCTGTCTCGGCAATCTCACCAAGCCGATTTGCCACCTCCTGCGTGGAGACGCGCCGAAACTCAAAGATCAGCGAGCGGCTTTTGATCGTCGGCGGCACTTTATCCAGTTCGGTGGTGGCTAGGATAAAAATGGCGTGGTCGGGCGGTTCTTCCAACGTCTTTAAGAGCGCATCGAACGCCGCACCGGAAAAACGATGCACTTCGTCAATGATATAAACTTTGTAGCGCCCTTCATTAGGGGAGAAGGCAATTTTGTTGCGCAGTTCGCGCACATCGTCCACCCCGTTGTTGCTGGCGGCATCGATCTCAATCAAATCCATAAAGCGCCCCTCGTTGATCGCCGTGCAGTGATCACAGTCATCGCAGGGGCGGCTGGCAAGGTCGGGATGGAGGCAGTTCACGGCTTTGGCAAGGATGCGTGCCATCGTCGTTTTGCCCGTCCCACGCGGTCCGTTAAAGAGGTAAGCGTGCCGGATTCGCTCCCCAATCAGCGCGTTGCGAAGCGTATGCGTGATGTGTTCCTGTCCAATCACATGCTCAAACATGCGTGGACGCCATTTCAAGTAAAGCGCCTGTTCGGGCAAGGGAAATTCCTCGTTCGCTGGTCATTTCTATTGTAACATAGAACAAGCGTTTTAGGGACGACGATCCTTAGAGGCGATAAGCATCTTTTGCCAAGCCATAGGCACAGGCATACGCCATGCTCTGTGCCTCGTCCTCATCAATCATCCCCCGTACCAGCAGCCCAGAGAGCCACTCACAGACCGCCCGCCGCCAGAGATCGTGACGGGCGGGGATGCTCAAAAAGGCGCGGGTGTCGTCGTTAAAGCCGGTGGTATTGGGGAGTCCAGCCGTTTCAATGACCTGCGCAAAGTACCGCTGCATCCCGTTCCAACTATCATGAAACCACCAGGGGGGACCGAGCCGGAGCGCCGGATAATGTCCGGCAAGGGGGGCAAGCTCGCGGCTGTAGGTCGCTTCATCAAGGGTGAACAGAATCAAGGTCAGATGGCGATCATTCCCCACATAATCGAGGAGTGGTTTCAGGTTACGGGTGAATTCCGCCGCAAGGGGTATATCCGCACCGCGATCCCGCCCAAAGCGCCGAAAGACCTCGGCATTGTGGTTGCGATGGACGCCGACATGAAGCTGCATCACCAGACCATCTTCGCGGCTCATGCCCGCCATCTCAATGAGCATATGTCCGGTGAACCGTGCCGCGTCCTCCGCCCCTGCCTCCCCGCGTAGGGCGCGTTCAAAAATCGCCTCTGCTTGTGCCTTGCTAAGCCGCTCTGTATAGGGGGTCGTCGCGCCATGATCGGTTGCTGTCGCCCCCCGTTCCTTGAAAAATGCCCGTCGCTCGGCAAGGGCGCGGTGGAAGGCGTCATAGGTGTGGATGGTGATCCCGCTGAGGGCGCTCAGGCGGTCTACCTCCTCCCGCCAGCCGGCACTTTCAAGGTTCAGCAGCGCATCCGGACGAAAGGTGGGTAGGATGCGCCCCAACCATCCCGATGCCCGAATCCGGTCATGGTCTGCCAGCGTATCCGTCGCCGCGTCCGTCGTACACAGCACCTCAATGGCGAACTGCTCATAGAGTTGGCGAGGCGAGAAGGCAGGGTCGCTCAGCCGTGCGCTGATCTGATCGTGGACACTCGCGGCGTTGGCGGGGGTCAGTGTGTCGCTGATCCCGAATACGTCTTCAAGGGCATAGCGCAGCCAAAGCGCCGTTGGTGTCCCGCGAAAGCAATGCCAATGGTCGGCAAAGCACTGCCATATGGCACGCGGATCGCCTTCGATGGGTGTGCCATCGGCGCTTGGAATGCCAAGCTGTTCCAGCGGCACGCCAACGGCGTAAAGCATCCGCAGAATGTAGTGATCGGGGGTGATCAAGAGGTTTGTTGGTGAGCCGAAGCGGTAATCGGGATCGCTGAACAGGCGCGGATCGATATGTCCATGTGGGCAGATCAGAGGGAGGGGGGCTATCCCTGTATAGAGGGCAAGCGCCAGTGATTTTTGCGCCGGGTCAGGGGAAAAATAGCGATCGGTGCGGAGCGGCATAATGGGTAAAGTCTTTCTGTTGCTGTCATTTTAAGAATAGCTACGAACGAACATGAACCAAAAAAGTACGTTTCCCGATTGTCTAAAATAACCTACACTATGTCATATAGGAGCTACACACTTGCCCTTATCCCCTTCTCGATGAATAAGGGGTAAACACGTTCAACTGCGTAGGTCCTAGTCATATTCTAAAAAGGCAGTCATTTTGTGGGAAGGTTGGATCGTGAATAGATGCGGCGTCCAGATCATTTTAGGTGGGCTTGGCTTGCTCTTGTCCGCGGAGTAGGTCACTTTTGATGATTTGCTCCATGACGCCTACCCAACGGGTTGGCAGTGGGGGACGATGCGGGGCAGCCCCCGCCGCGCTACGGCTGATCATCACGTTGGGGTTTAAAACAGACGCTCGATGCCGTGTTTGCCTCCCAAGCCCCGCAGGGGTGGTTACTTTCAGCCCGCTGCTTTAGCGGCGGGCGATACTCCTCACGGACAGAAAAATCAGCCATCCGCCATGATTTTATCAATGGCGCTGACCAACTGAGCAAGGTTTGCTACCTGAAAGACACCCTGACTGATCGGCGCGTAATCAAGCATGTCGCTATCGCCTGTCCCCCACTGGGCGGGGGGTTCGGGGTTAAACCACAAGACACGCCGCGCCCGCCGGCTAAGCGTCTGGGCAAGGTCAAGGCGCGGGTCGTTGTAATTGTTGCGCCCATCGCCCACGAAGATCACTGTCGTCCGCCCATCGATGGAATCGAGCTTATCGTTGAAGAAGGTGTTGAGGGCATTCCCTAAATCGGTGTTGTAATGACCGGGCGGGTTGTCGTTCAGGACGTTCTGGACGGCAATTTCGGGACGTCCCACATTGAAATAGTGGCTGATCTCGGTCAGATCGTTGATGAAGATGAAACTGCGCGTCTTTGCCACCTGATCTTGCAGTTCGTAGATCATCGTCAGCATGAATTCGGAGCAGTAGCGCATCGAGGTGGAAATATCGCAGACGATCACCAAGCGCGGCTTGACCTTCCGCGAGCGGTAGTGAAGTTCGAGCGGTGTCCCCCCATAGCGGAGGTTGTGACGGATCGTCCCTTTGGGGTCGGGGTTGCCCTCGCGGTCTTTCTTTTGGCGCAGCGAGGCGCGGCTGCGCAAGCGGGCGGCAAGGCGTTTCACCTCGTCGCGCAGCGCATCTGCCTCCTCTGGGCTTAGGTAGCGAAAGGGTGTGTTCATCAGGTCTTGCGGTTCGGGGCGTTCCGGGGGCTGCTCTGCCATGTTGCGGGCAATGCTGCTGCCCACGTAGCGGCGAAGCTGCTCATTGAGGGCGTCGCTGTTGCCCTCCATCATCGCCATGATCTCCTCGATGCTCTCCTCGCTCATGCCCATCTCGCGCAGTTGTTCTTCCAGCATTTCGAGCAATTCGCGGAGGTCGTTCATCCCCAACGCCCGCCCCATCTGACGTTGGTAGAATCCCTGCTGGTAGGGGCTTTCGGCGTTGCCCATGCCCATTTGTTGTGCCAGTTGGTCCAGATCGCCCTGATCGAAACTCTGCCCTTGCATCAACTGTTGAAGCAGTTGTTGAAGTGCCTCTTTATCGCCAGAGAGCGCCTGCAATGCCTGTTGGAGCATCTCTTGTTGTTCGGGGCTGAGTTCTTGCTCCATGTTGAACATGGGCGGCGCAGCGGTATCGAAAAAGAGGGGGAAGAAGTGATCGAAGGTGGGAATGTCTTTCGATTCCTTGACGAGCGTCGCCCGCATTGCCGACTGGAAATCCCCGCGATCCCCGACGCCAATTACATCGACGGCGTGCATTGAATCGTTCGTCTCGGCAATCGAAATGCGGACACCAGCAGCACGTAACGTGCGGATGAATTCGACCAAACGCTTATCCATAGGGAGATTCCTTCCCTAAATCATGTACGGGCAGTGGGCAGTTTACCGTTCTTAATCGTCCATCAAAGCGGCTTCTCGTTCGCGGAGCGCCTCAATGCGGTTTTGCAAGCGGACGCGATGCCACAGCAAAACAACAGCAAAGGTGCAGAACCAGATCATTGCCACGCTGACGGTTGTTCCCATCAGATTATCGCCCTGAAACTGGAATCCGCCACTTGCCATCGGGTTTTGGACGCCGCCTGTCGTCACCTCTGGGTGAAGTGTGTCCGTCCGAATACGGGGAATCAGGTACACATAGACGACGCTGATGAAGGCAAGCATCCCATACACGGCGGCGAATCGCGCCCGCCGATCCGGGTCGTCCATCGCCCCGCGCAAGACGAGGTAAGCGAGGTAGAGCAGGACCATGACCCCCATTGCGTTCAGGCGCGGATCAGCCGTCCACCACACGTTCCAAATCGGACGCGCCCATACCGACCCAGTAACCAGCGTCACAATCATCAGCGGCAAGCCAACCTCTACACTAGAGAGGGCGAGGCGATCCCATTTTGCCTTCCGCGTATAAAGGTAAAGCGCTCCAGCGATCACGGTGATCAGAAAGACCACCGCCCCGCCGGCATAGGCAGACACATGGATGTAGAAAATACGTTGGACATGCCCCTGATTGATCTCTGTGCCAGCGTAGAAAAACACCATGTAGAGCATAGCAAAGATGCCCACACCAAGCGCCGCCGTCAGCCCCCACAAAAGGCGCGTTCGCCACAAGGGGTACTGTGTGGGGCGGGCGCTTGTTGGTGGGGTGTAAAGGGTAGACGTTGCTTGCCCAAGAACAGCCATGTCGGAAATCTCCGTAAATCTTATAGACGGGTGTAGATTTTATAGAATTATAACAACGATCAACGCGGCGGGGGTGGTCAAGCCCTCCCCGCGCCTTTCGCCGCGGGCGCTAACGTGGAATGGAGAGGAAGCCCCCTTACCCTCCTATCAACGCCTGATACACGCCCACTTGGGCGCTGACAAACGCGGCGCTGCCTTCTTCGCGGGGGCGGGGGAGGGTGATCGGAATATCGGCTTTGATGCGCCCGGGTCTGGTGGTCAGGACGAGGACGCGATCCGCCAGCGTCACTGCCTCGGTCACATCATGGGTGATGAACAGGATCGTTGTCCCCATCTCTGCCCAGACGCCCAGTAACCAACGCTGCATCTCCCGCCGTGTAAGCGCATCCAGCGCCCCAAAGGGTTCGTCCAAAAGCAACACCGAACGTCCTATCAGGTACGTTCGGAGCAGCGCCGCCCGCTGGCGCATCCCCCCCGAAAGTCGCGCCGGATACGCCTCGGCAAAGCCTGCCAAGCCAAAACGCGGCAGCAGTTCCCGCGCCTGTTGGCGTGCTGTGTTTTTGTCCACGCCCGCGATCTCTGCACCGAGGGTAGCATTCCCCAAGACCGTCCGCCAGGGGAGCAAGAGATCGCGCTGTGGCATATAGCCAACGCGCCCCGGCACGCCGTCAATCCGTTCCTCGCCAAGCCAAATTGCCCCCTGATCCGGGCGGATCAGTCCGGTGATCAGGTTGAAGATTGTGCTTTTGCCGCTCCCGCTCGGTCCGATTAAACAGGTGAACGTCCCGCCCCCAATGGCAAACGTGCAGTTTTCAAGGGCGGGGATGGGGGCTGCCCCGTCGTAAAACGTTTTCGTGATCTGCTCTAGCCGGAGCGTCACAAGACTCACTGCCCGCGAATCACGCCGCTGCCATACGTCCCCGAACTGTAGACGAGAACATGATTGGTGATCTCGCCCGTCTC
Source organism: Anaerolineales bacterium (assembly GCA_015075625.1). Classification (NCBI taxonomy): domain Bacteria; kingdom Bacillati; phylum Chloroflexota; class Anaerolineae; order Anaerolineales; species Anaerolineales bacterium. The sequence continues at coordinate 219,235 of JABTTZ010000001.1, forward strand.
TTTATCGGGGGGGGCGGCTTTGAACCACTGGTAAAGCCAGCGTGCATCGCTGATCGTCACATTGACACAGCCATGACTCGTCCGGTAGCCAAAGACATCGTGCCAATACGTCCCGTGTAGGCTGATGCTGTTGTTGAAATACATCACCCAGGGAACGCTCTGCAAGGCATATGCCTGTGGCGCACCCGTCGCCCCAGACATCCCATCGCGTTCTAACCTTGCCCATACTTTGTAAACGCCCTCTGGCGTATCAAATTTGGGAACGCCTGTCGAAACCAGCGTGGCAAAGACGGGCGTATCATCCTCATAGGCAACCAAAACCTGCTCATAAAGGTCAATGGCAACCCACCGTCCGCTGATGCCTGCCGGACGCTCGGCTTTGATCACCTTGCCAACGAAGGTTTGTTTCACCCATTGGTTTGGTCCAATCATGTACCAGCGCCAGCCTTCGGCATCTACCGCCACGCTGAAGATGTTCACCAGTTCGTAGCGTTTCATAAAGCGCCCTGTTGTTTTATCCGGTTTGCCGCCGGGGACGCTGGAGACGTAGACGTTGCTCTTATCGAGGATAAAGGCAAAGGGGTGTTTCAGCCCGTCGCTGATCTCCACGCCAGTGAAGTAGGAAGGACTGGCGGGCTGTGCCTTTTCCTTGCTCACCCAGCGCCCATCTTGGGTTTTCAACCAGCCCTCGATACTCTCATCGATGATGTTCACCCAATTGAAACCCGCCGGAATTTCGCCAATGACATTCCCGCCGGGGGCGTCAAAGGTGGCGGTTGGCTCTGGACCGACCTTCCAAAAGTTGTACAGGCTGAGTGTGGCGCTATCTACCTGAATTTTCTTCGTATTTGGCGGGGTGGGGAACGCCTTGATCATCGCTTCACAGGCGGGGGAAAGCGCCGCACCGCTAATGTCCTTCGCGCAGACCTCCGGGTTATAGACGCCCGTCCCACCCTGTGCGTTAGCCGGAAAAAGAGGCATGGCAGCAGCCGCGAGAACCAATAGAATGAGGGGTACAGCTTTACGATACACAGTTGACAAAGTCACCATCGCTGAGGATAACACTCCCTAAGAACAACCATCACTTATCGCGCTAAGTCTACGAAATATTGCCGCAGAATCAACCCTACGAATGACCTACGGATGTTCGCTGCGGGGGAAGGCTGGCGCCCCACCCAGAATGCGGTTCAGTTCGCCCATCAGCAGCCCCGTCCGTTCATCGCGCAGAAGGGGGAGACGAGTACGCACGCGGCGGAGTTCATTCAAATCCACCGTTTGGATGAGCAAGGCGGGTTCGTGCAGAGGCGCTTCAAGGATCACCTCCCCGTCGGGGTCAATGACCGTACTCCCCCCCCAGAAATTGAGTCCATCCTCATAGCCGACGCGGTTACAGTGGAAAATATAATCGGTGAACAGCGAACCATATGCCATATTGACGAGTTTCACCCACCGCGCCGAACTGAGCCGGTCTGCCATGCTTAAGCCGCGTCCGGGGCTGGCGCTGTGAAACAGCAGCACATCGGCGCGATCCAGCCATAACAAATAGGGGGGCGAGGCGTGCCAGAAATCCTCGCAGATGAGCATTCCCAAGCGCCCAAAGCGCGTATCAAAGGCACGCACAGTATCGCCCCACGCAAAGTAACGCCCCTCGTCAAACATGGTGTAGGTGGGCAGGTACACCTTGTGATGAACGTGGACGACTTTCCCGCCAGAGAGGTACGCCGCCGCAATGAAGTAGCGCGAGCGGACGTCCATATCGACAAAGCCGACCATGATATCCATGTTCATTTTTGCCGAGGCATCGAGAAGCCTCCGAAAGGTAGGGTTTTCGGCGGTGGGGGTTAGCGCCACCTCATAAACTAAATCCTGCAGGTTATAGCCCGTGAGAGAGAGTTCGGGAAAAAGCAGCAGATCGACACCGTGCGCCTTTGCCGCCTCCATGTATTCCAAATGGACATTTAGGTTGTGCGCCACATCCCCAATCTTGGGGGCAATCTGTGCTAAACCAACCGTGATATTCATCAATCCTCCACCTGTAGGAACGCCCCTGGGCGTCCGCCCCGTCCCTTTATCCCGACCCCTCGCCAGCACTAGTAGTTCATCAAAAAGGTAACCATAAAAAGAGACAGCCCTCGCCCACAGAATTTCTCCCCTTTCTCCGCGTGCGGGGAAAGGGGGCAGGGGATAGGGGGTCTTCTAGAAATCTTCTTGACGAACCACTAGGTTAAACGGAATTTCAACGTGCGGCAGAGGTTTTCCACCCGTCCAACGCCCTCTACCTCACAGACGACGGTATCGCCATCCTTCAGGGCGATGGGCGGCTTACGGTATGCCCCCACGCCATCGGGCGTTCCGGTCAAAATCACATCCCCCGCCTGAAGGGTGAACGCTTGCGAGATGTACGAAATGAGTGTCTTAACATCGAAAATCATCTCGTTGGTGCGGCTGTTTTGGCGCGTTTCGCCGTTCACCGTCGTGCGCAAGGCAAGCGCTTGCGGGTCGGGAATCTCATCAGCAGTTGTCAGCCACGCCCCCATCGGGCAAAAGGTGTCCATTCCCTTCGCCCGCGTCCACTGCCCATCCCCTTTTTGCAGGTCACGGGCGGTCACATCGTTGACGACAAGATAGCCGTAAACATAATTCGTCACTGATTCGGGGGCGACTAAGCGGCACGTTTTTCCGATCACAACGGCAAGTTCCACTTCGTAATCGACAAAGGTGGCAACCTCTGTATCCCATTGGATGAGCGCCCCTGTAGGAATCACACTGCTAGGCATCTTTGTGAACAGAAGTGGCTTAGTCGGGGGTGTTCCGTTCTGCTCGCGGATGTGATCCATGTAGTTTTGCCCAACGGCGATGATCTTCCCCGGTTGGGGGATAGGCGCTTGAAAGGTGAGCGCAGTTTCGGCAATGGGCGTCCCAATCCCAAAGGCGCCTTCGGCAAAGGGTCGTCCGCGCTCAATTAATTCGATCATCGAGGTAACTCCGTTCAAGCGGCGCACCTCCTCGCCCACTTTGCCAATGATGAAGGATGCTCCGTTGTAGGTTGCGGTTGCCAGTTTCATAGATCGTTGTGTGTCTATCTTTCTGTTGAATCGGGTCTGTTCATCGTAATCACTTGATTGGCGGCGCTTCTGGTAGCTGAATTTCCTGAACCAGCGTTGGGTCAAATGCCGTCACGGTCTCAATGGTGCAGGAGTCGGGAATCGGGCGGTTGTTCACCACCGAACTCGGCTGTGTCGGATTATATAAGTTGTAGACCTGCCGCGAAATTTCCCCAAAGACGGGAAACGATTCATCATAGAGCAGCCATTTCCGGTTGCGGAGCGTGATCGCCACAATGTAATCGCCGCCGGGGGTGAAGAAAATCCCCGCGTCGCTGTGGACTTCATCTGCCCAGCCGACTTTGTGCGCCACCGAAATCGAAGGCGGCACACCGGCTTCGAGCATCGCCCCGATTTTGTACGAGCGCATGATGCGGATCATCCGGCGGCAGTCATTTTGGTCAATCTCATCGGGGTAGGTTGCCCTCAGCGGTCCATCACCCGTCAGAGCGCACGTGTAGATGGCGGAGAGCAGCCAACCCATGTCTTCCGGCGTCGTCTGGTTGGATGGGTCGGGGTCGGTTTGTGTGGCGTCACCCGGAATGGGCGGTGGCGCAAAGGGCTGTTCGGTGGGCGTTGCCCCCACCGGACGTACATTCGTTAGAAAGGAACGGGCAAGGAAGGTGTTCTTCAGCCCCAAGCCCTGCATCGTCTGGGTGACAAACTGCGTCCCTGCATATTCATCGCCGCTGCCAATCATCGCCAACACTTTGTTGGAAGAAAGGTTCTCGCTGCACGCGATCATCTCCGGTAGAAGCTGCGCCTGCTGCGGATCGGGGATATTGAAGCGGCGGAAAAAGGCGACCATCACCGGGATTTTCATCAGGCTGACGCCGCTGTAGACTACGTTTGCGTTCAGCGAGAGCGCCTCGCCAGAGGTGAGATCGAGCAAGAATACCGACCCCTGTTTGGGGCTGTTGGGAAGGTAGCCCTGTGCCACGAGATAATCGTAGACTTGGTTGCCCATGGCGTTTAGCGCGGGCGAGGCGCCGACGGGCTGCCCCGTCCATGGCGAGATGGCGGCAACGACTTTGTTCGGCGTCGCCGTCAGGGTCGGGTAGCCAAAGTTCGTCTCGCTGGTGGCAGGGACATTGTTCAAATCGCCCGTGACGGTGACCAAATCCCGATTCACCCATGCCCGCCCGCTGGCAACGCCCGCATAGGCAATCTCCAGCCAGGGGACTTGGCTGTGGCGGCGAAGAACGGCGTACTTTTCGCCTTTTTTGATCTCCCCCACGCGCTGCGCCTCAAGGTAGGGGGCGAAGCGGATGTTCGCGATTTCAATCGCCTCGGCATAGACGGCGGAGGCAGAGGGCGGTAGTGAAGGAGACGGGGTAGGCGTGCTGGTTGGTGTACTTGTCGGCGCGTTCAGCAGCGCTGGATCAAGCGTGGGGACATTGAGATCAGGTGTTGCCGAAACGATCACGACGGGCGCGGTGGCGGCGTTTGTCAGATCAAGCGTGGGCGGCAATGTGGAGGGGAGGACAAAGGCAGTGGCAGTGGGGTTGGTATTCCCTGTGTTCGCGCCGGGTGTGATGATCAGATCGCTGTAGGGGACGCTTTCAATGTTTCCCCGAACTTGAACCAGATCGCGGAACACCCAACCTTGATGGTCTGGTAGTTGAAGCAGATACCAGGGGAAACGGGCGCTGCGCCCGATGATGGGGTATGCCGTCCCTGCGGCAATCTCGCCAACAACGGGGTATTCAATGGCGGGACCCGCCCGAAGGTTCGCCTTGCCATAGGCTTCCGCCGTCACGCCCTGGGCGCGGGCGGCAGTGGCAAGAACAATGCTGAGCAAGACGATCCACAGAATAAGGATCGCTCGTCGCAGCGCCCGTGCCGAGAGTTGTAGAGCGTGTCCGTTCACCAGATGCTAGTCCTGACCTTCCTGATGACATTCGGCGTATAGTAACGCGGCTTGCGCACTTTTGCATGAGAACACCGTGAAGGCGTAGGGATAGCGGCGGAAAATGAGCAACCCCTTTATCGAATTTTGATTCGATAAGGGGGCGGGGGATAGGGGTTCTTCTGGAAATCACTGTGGTCAGGAACTAGGGGGATGAGGGCAAGTGCGTAACGCCTACAGCATTTTTCAACGAGATTGACCCCTTAGTGGTTGACAGCCCCGCTTATCGCAATACACTTACCGATGGGCCAGGCGGTGGTGATCAAGGGGTAAACGAACAACGCCCGCCCTTCTTGTAAGAAGGCTGGTTGCAGCTCAACCAGTGAGGGTACTGCAATAAGGTTTAAAAACTGAGACTGCGCAAAAACGCCTCAAAGTAGGGACGGTTTGCCTCATACTTTGCCGCTTCTGTCAGAAAGGTGATCACCACCGCTTGGTTTTCCCGCAAGACGACAATATCCGTCGCCCGCACGGTGATCGGTTCTGCCTGGGAAAAGGGGTTTGCCTCCACCGAGGCGTAGGCATACTCCATACGAATACTTCTCTGTCCATTCGGGAGCGTGAATGGCTCCCGTGCCAGAGAGCGGTAACCGGGCAGCCGCCGCGCCCGATCAATATCGAGTAAATTCAAAATGTCACTGGGGCGTGCGCCACTCCCCGTTGGCAAAAGCGCTACCTGAATCGTCGTCTTGAAGGGGAGCGATTTCGGGTCTTGAGCGCGTAAGACAAACTCTGCCCCGCCCTCTGTTAGAAGCCACTGGGCAGGGTAGCGGGCAGTGATTCCCACTTGGCGGTTGATGAAAGGGTAAGTTGCCCCAACAAGGCTGTTTTTGTAAAACACGCCCAAGATCACCCCGCCAACAGCAACCAAGATGGTCAGATAGCTTGCCCATCGTTGGGAAAAGCTCAGTTGCCGCTCGTCCTGTTCAAGGATGCGGCTCATCGCTCAAACTCCGGGCGGGCGCGGTGGCTTTCACGGTTATCCGCGCTCCGAATCAGGAAATTCATCACGCTGTAGAGCAAGACAACGATAAAAATTGCCATCGCCAAACCAAAAGGCGCATTGTTGCCCGTTGCAGCCGTGCTGACCCCGCCGACGATCAACCCCCCGCGCATGACGACGGCAAGTCCGGCGAAGAAGGCAGCCGCAATCAACCCCAATGGGACGAGGAAGATCGACCCTGTTTCCCGCCGCAGCGCCACCAAACAGTAGCCCAAGATGGTGCTGATCGCCACATGGGGAAGGACAATCTCCGTAATCCGCAGGGCATAGCCATCTGGGGTAAGGTCATTTCTCAGCACAAAATCAATGGCGATCACCGTTGCATAGCCTAACGCCGTCGCCATAGCGTAGGCAATTCCGTCGAGACGGGTGCGGAAAACATCAGGAAACACCGTGTACCGCATCGCCGCATATTTCAGGAATTCTTGAGTGATGCCCAGACAAAGCGTGTAGCCAATGACGCGGGAGAACCCCGCCGCATTTGGCAGCCATTCTTCAACGGCAAAGAGCCGTTCCGTGATCGGTAAGCCAATCCCGCTGGCGCACAGCCCCCCCACAAGCATCACCGTCAACAGTCGTTCGCGGGGTTGGATCGCCCGCTGTTCGGCGCGGAAAGAGATCAGATACCACAAAACAAGCGGCAGCAGGGCGAAGCCAAGCCCAAACATCTGCCGTCCATCGGCATTCAGGCGGAACGGCAAGGCGCGAAAGACGATGATCGTGGCAATGGCTGCCCCAATCAAAAGAAATGCCTCCGTCCATGCCGTCCGCCATACGGGACGGTATAAGCGTGCCTCATCATCGGCGCGGCGGGGGCGAATCGAGATTGGACGTTGGGACATAGCCGTCTCAGATGGTCTTTTTAGATAGTCTTGTGATCATGACACAGGTTATTTTGTGGGACGATTATAACGTGCGCTAGGTTCTGTTGACGTTTTTAGTTCAGAACCCCTAACCACCCTGCCTCCGTAGACAGGGAAAGGGGGAGAGAGTCCCTCTCTCTGTTTACGAGGTAGGGGTTAGGGGTTCCAAGCCTCGAAGGGGTGGATGCTTTCAGCCCGCCGCGAAAGCGGCGGACGCTCACGCACGGCGCTGGGCGCAATGCTTGCGCCCAGCGCTGTCAACAGAACCTAGTTTTCGTGGATCGAACTCAGCCACGTTATACTAAACACCATCTCATTTTTTCATTGCCTGTTGTGATTTATCATGCGGATACCACAGAAAATTACCCGTCTATGAGCGATCTTAAAGTCCTTATCTCTGCCACCAGCCGCGATCTTGCCGATCACCGAAAAACCGTTGTAGAGGCGATTGAACGTTTGGGTATGATGCCCCTTTTCGCTGACCTTGAAGGGAGCAAGAACGCCGTCGCCGACGCCTACGCGCAGGTGGATGAGGCGGATATTTATGTTGGCATTATCGGGGTGCGCTATGGCTTTGTCCCGCGCCAGAACAACACTGCCGAACGCTCTGTTGGGGAGTTGCAATACCGCCGTGCCGCCGGGCGTGGGATTCCCATGCTGGTCTTTCTCAGCTATGACGACGCCACAACGACAGTCAAAACGGGGGAGTTGGAAGCAATCAGCGCCTCGGCTGCCCGCTTTCGCCGCCGTCTACAGGCATTCCGCACCGAGATCATGACAGCCGCTCATGGCATCTCACGCTTTCACTCTGTGCGCGATGTTGCCGAGGCAGTCATCCCCCTTTTGGAAAAGGGACGGGAGATTGCCCTTCTAAAAAAAGCCACAATGAGTCCCCTGATGGGCGGGTATATCTCCCCAGAAGAAACCCATACCAAGCCGCTCCTCTTACATTTGCGGGCGGTTATGTCCGAAGAGACACCCAACGCCGCCTCCGCCATTCGTAAGCCAGAGATCGACCCAGGCAAGGAAATGCTCCCCCCCTCAGAACTCGTTAGCGTCCCCCTGATTACTGCCACCGAACCCCCGGCACAGCCCCCCCCGCCAGAGGTTAGCATCACCAGTCCAACAGAGGACGATTCAACGCCACAGCCCTACGATCTGACGGCACTGCTCACCCCGATGGGCTGCCATCCAGCAGCAAGCACTGCCATTCCCAAACTTCCTACGCCCTTTCTTCCCCATGCCTATGCGGAGACGGGGGCATTCTTTGGTCGGGAATCAGCCGCCGCCGCCTTGAATGAATGGGCGCTCTCGCCCAATCACCCCATGTTGGTCTTAACGGGGAGCGGCGGGATGGGCAAAACGGTTACGGCTTGGCGGGTTTGCCAATGGGCAGCAACCTCGGCACATTTTGTGGGGGTCATTTGGTGGCGCGTTTCCGAATCGGATGGATCGTTGGCAAACTTCATCCGGCGCACACTGGCGTATATCACCGAACAGCCGCTTGAGGTGGTGAACCAAATGAGCGCCGCTGAGCGGGAAAAAGCCCTGCTTGCCGCCCTGAAAAAGCGCTCATTATTGCTTGTTTTGGATGGGGTGGAACGCTGGTTAAGCGCCTACTTCAAATTGGATGCGGCGTACTTCACCGAGGCGCAAAAAAATCAGATCGATGGCACACCGATTGATTCTCCGCTGTGGGCAACAAGCGATCCGGCGATTGGGTTTTTCCTAGCGCAGCTTGCTCTTTGCGCCCCTTCAAAAGTGCTGATCACCTCACGGATGATGGTCAAAACCCTTGCTCCACTGCCCAATGTGCGCGAATTAAAATTAGAGGGCTTGAAACCCGACGATGGGGCAACCTTCCTTGATTTTGTGGGAGTGAAGGGCGGCGATGGTATAGAGGTGTCACGCGCTTTGGGGGGAAATCCCCTTATGCTGCGCCTTGTTGCCGGGCAGATCATCCATGATCTCAATGGCGATCTTGCTCTTTGGCAAAGCCGTTACGGGGTCTATTTGACGAATTTGGAGATGACAGCCCGCCGCCCCGTCATTTTGGAGCAGATCACCCGTGAGTTGCCCGCTGACGAAAAAGCCGTCCTTCAACAGATGAGCGTTTTTCGTACCCCCGTTCATTTTGCGGCAATCTACACCGCCTCGCCCTTTGCTCCCCCGCCGCCGCCCAAGATGAATGCCCCTCGCCGTTGGCAGGCAGATTATGCCGAGGCAAAGACCATTTGGGATGCCAACCAAGAAAAACTCCGTCTGCGCGAAGCAGAGTTAGAGACGACGATGCCCCGCCTGATTGCTGCCCTGCGGGGGTTGGCGCAGCGGCGGCTTCTGACATGGAACACCCTCACCAACCGCCTTGAACTTCATCCCATCGTGCGTGGAGAGGTCTTTGGGTGGCTCTCTCTAGAGGAACGGGCGCTGGCGTTTGAACGGGCGATACTCTATTACGAGCGCCTGCCGGTTGAAGGAACGATGCGCGATATTAGCGATCTGCACCCCGCCTTAGAAATCTACAATGCCTTGATCAACACCGGGCGCTTAGATGCCGCCGCCGAACGCTATCGGGCGAATCTGGGCAAGGCGATGATCGTCCAACTGACCTCGCCCTACCAAACGATTGAACTCTTGCGCCCGCTGTTCCCTGAGGGCTTCCGCAAACTTCCGGCGTTGAAAGCCGGCAAAGATCGAGGCTATTTCACGAACGAGATGGCGCTTATGTTTGGCTATATCGGGCAGACGAGCGATGCACTGGCACTGCTTGGCTTGACCATTGGCACATTCTTAGAAGAACACGACGCACCCAGTCTAAACGCGGCACTGATCCATTATGCCGGGCTTCTCCGTGACGAACACCGCATGGCGGCAAAAGTCCATACCTTTGAACTCGCCCGCGATCTCTCCGAGGCGTTGGGGGATATGGAAACCCTCGCCATCAGTCACCTCTTTTTGCTCAAGAGCTATGTCGATAATGGGCAGTGGGAGAGCGCCGAGGCAAGCTACCGCGCCTTTAACGATATTCCCGCTCAACACCGCAGCCCCGGACGCCAAGCGACGGCTGAGCGTGTCTATGCGAAGATGTTGATCTGCAAAGGGGAAGACGCCACCATGGCGCTCAGCTTGGCGTGGGAACTTGCCATGCAGAGCAAATCGATCACCGAGCAGCGGGCGATTCACGCCCTTTGGGGGGAATCGGCATTGCAGCAGGGACGCCCCGACGCCGCCGAACGATTTTTCCGCGCCGCATTAGAACTCTCCCCCCATCCGGGCGGGTCGGCAGCAATTTACCTCGGCGGGTTGGCACGGGCGCTGGCAGACTTACGCCGCTTTGACGAGGCGCGGGCGGCGCTGGCGCGGGGGGCAACGCCTTCTACCGCCGCCCATGCGCTGATCGCCCTCGGAGAAAAAGAAAAGGCACGCCTCGCCGCCTTAGAGGGCTACCGCAGCGCATGGGCAGATGGTGTTCCCTTTACCTTTTGGTGGGAGCTAGACCTCTCGCGCAAGGCGCTGGCAAAGCTCGATATGGCAGAGCCACACTTACCGCCCTTTGATCCGCTCTCTGTCGCGCCGATTCCCCATGAGGATGGGATTCGGCTGTTTGTCGATACATTGCGGGCAAGCAGAGCAGGATCAGCATCCTAACCACACAAACCATAGACAACATACCGGAGTCACATGTATATCCTCGGAATCAATGCCTTTCATGGTGGGGCGTCTGCTTGCCTTATCAAGGACGGGCAGCTTATCGCTGCTGCTGAAGAAGAACGTTTCAACCGCATCAAATATTGGGCGGGCTTTCCCGTTGAGGCAATTCGCTACGTTCTCACTGAAGGGGGCATCACCCCCGCCGATCTTGATCATGTGGGGATTTCCCGCAAACCTAACGCCCGTCTGTTCAAAATGGCGCTCTATGCCTTCCGCCGCCGCCCTAGCCTGAACCTCGTCACGGATCGGCTGCGAAATGTCCTCAAGGTCACCTCCCTCAAGGCAGTCTTTGCCGAACATGTGGGGGTCAGCCAAGAGTCACTCCACGCTGAGTTTCACAATGTGGAGCATCACCGGGCACACATGGCGTCGGCGTTCTTCGTCTCCCCCTTTGACGATGCGGCGATCCTCAGCATTGACGGCGCGGGCGATTTCGTCACGACGATGTGGGGGACGGGGAAGGGAAACAGCCTAGAGGTGGCGGGGGAAATTAACTTTCCTCACTCGCTCGGCATTTTTTATACGGCGATCAGCCAATGGCTTGGCTTCCAAAAATACGGCGATGAAGGTAAGGTCATGGGCTTAGCCCCCTATGGCAACCCAGATCGTTACCTAAACGCGATGCGCAAACTCGTCCGGCTGCACCGCGATGGGACGTTCGACCTCGATCTGGATTACTTCATCCACCATGCTGAAGGGGCGGCAATGACGTGGGCGAGCGGCGAACCCACCATCGGGATGATGTTCTCGCCCAAGCTGATCGACCTGCTTGGCGAGCCGCGTGTGCCACGTTCGGAGATCACCCAGAACCATCACGATGTGGCGGCGGCGCTCCAACTCATGCTGGAGGAGGCAGAGTTTGCCATCGTCCGCAAGCTGGCACAGGAGACGGGCAAGAAGGCGCTCTGCATGGCGGGCGGCGTGGCGCTGAACAGTGCCTTCAACGGAAAAATTCTCCCCCAGACTGAATTCACCGATATTTCCATCCATCCGGCGGCGGGCGACGCGGGGACATCCCTCGGCGTCTGTTACTACATTTACCATCAGCTTTTGGGCAAGCCACGTACCTTCGTCATGCACAACGCCTACACCGGATCGCGCTACGACAACGGGGCGATTCAGGCGGTATTGGATGGGAAAAGCGTGAAGTACGAGGTCTTGGAGGAAAGCGCCCTTGTCAAGCGGGCGGCGGAGATCGTCGCTGAGGGAAACGTTATGGGCTGGTTTCAGGGACGAATGGAGTGGGGTCCGCGGGCGTTGGGTGCGCGGAGCATCATTGCTGACCCCCGCCGGACGGACATGAAGGACATCCTGAACGCCCGCATCAAGCACCGTGAGGCGTTCCGTCCCTTTGCCCCCTCCATTCTCTTGGAACGCACAGGCGAGTATTTCGACCAAGACTACCCCGATCCGTTTATGATCAAGGTCTATGGTGTGCGCCCTGAAAAGCAGGCGGAAATCCCCGCCGTAACGCACGTAGACGGCACAGGGCGCTTGCAGACGGTGGAACAGACGTATACCCCGCTCTACCATGCGCTAATCCACGCCTTTGGGGAGCGGACGGGGACGCCCGTCGTGCTGAATACCTCGTTCAATGAAAATGAACCCATCGTTCGCACGCCGAAGGAGGCGCTCGATTGCTTCCTGCGGACGCGGATGGACGCGCTGGTGATGGGGAACTATGTGGTGGTGAAGTAGGGGCGCTCTACCCCACAGGTAATTTTGTAGCCTTTGTCCTTTGTGGCAAGATAGGTCACCCTTCTATACCATAGAGATAATCCAGAACGCCCGCTGTTCGCATCCACACGGGGCATAAGGTACGCGCCCCTACAGGGCTAGGGGCGGGGCGTCCGCGTTGGGGGCGGCGGGGTAGTGATGCTCCCCACCGACGTACTTGTTTTCGAGGGCGTCAGCGTCCGCGACGGGGTAAACGTCACGGTGATTGTCGGTGTCACGCTAGGTGTAATTGTCGGTGAGGGCGTCCGCGTTGGGCTTGGGCTAGGCGTCACCGTCCGGCTGGGTGTCAGGCTGGAGGTGGGCGTTGGGCTGAAGGTGCGCGTTGGCGTTGGCGTGCGTGAGGGGGTGAATGTCCGGCTCGGCGTGATCGTTGGCGAAGGCGTCACCGTTGCTGTGTGTGTCGCCGTCGGGGTGAAGGTGTGTGTCGGCGTATTCGTCGGCGTGAAGGTCGGCGTCGCCGTTGGGGTGAAGGACGCCGTGTGCATCGCCGTTGCGGTGAAGGTTACCGTCGGGGTCGCCGTGAAGGTAGGAGTGTGCGTGGGGGTGAAGGTTGCCGTGAAGGTGGGCGTAAACGTTGGGGTAAACGTCGGCGTATAGGTGGGTGTGGGGGGAGGGGTGATTGTTGGTGTGGGTGTGGGCGTCGGTGGCACTTCGCCCTCGCCGGCTAGAATAACATCCATCGGGGCAAACCCTTCGCACTGCACCCCATCGACGCGAATCCACTGTTCGCCGTTGTTTGCCGAGTTTACCCGCAGCCAACCGCCCGTCGGGTCGCGTCGATCCGGGGAGAGCGCCGCCCCCACACCCACCTTTTGAATGGTGGGGTAAATCGTGTCGGGCCCGCGGTAGGTGTCTACTTCTGCCGTTGTTCGGCAGATGGGATCGCTGAGCGGAACGGTGTACGCTTGGCGCACCTCAACATCATCATCACCGAGGGCAACAATGCTGACTTCTAAGGGCGTCAGCGCCGTTCCCCCAAAGGTGGCGCTGTCTTTTGCCTTGTAAACACCCGTCTCAGCCGTCCCAGTGAAGGCATTCACCCCCTCAACACGGACGCTCTTGGCGCTGCTCACCTCCCACGAAAGGCGAACCTCCCCGCGCACAAAACGAATCAGGGTGGCGGGTTGGGCAGCGACACTCGTGATCTGAGCGGCGCGGGGGCGGGTGAGCAGGGCAAGGATAATCACCGCCAATGCCGTGATCAGCAGCCCGCCGAGGATTAATGGCGCAGTTGCCGTCCGCCCTTTGACAAACACACCGGGAACACTGGCAATAAATTTAGAGACATCTCCCGCTTGGGCAACAACGGCAAAGGGAGTCTCTGCCTCAAGGCGCTTCCCCCGTACCGCTTGGGCGGTCACCGTAAGTTGGCGACGCTCACCGGGAGGGAGCGTTATGGTCGATGTTCCGCCAAAGTTCAGCGCAACCCCCCCATTGGGAGATTCAGCACGCAAGGAAATCGTCAGCGCAGCGCTGCCTTGATTGTGCAGGTAGAGGGTGAAGGGTTTGTTTTTCTCCACCCGGAAGGGGTTCAACGCCATGCCAAAGCCGCTGTAGGCAAGCATCTTCAAAACCATCGTCGCCTGAAGGGGTGGCGCGTCTCCGGCTGCCTTCGAGCGCACCGAGATGGTCACCGGATACTCGCCTGGGGTGCTGTCTGGGCGGCGTGCCGGCTTGATGTTCATCGTTACAATCGTCTGATTCGAGGGCGGAATTTCGAGTTCCGTCCGGTCAAGGCTGTACCACTCGCGGGAGATGCCCACCACCTCCACGATATAGCGATCCACCTCGAAGCCGTTATTTTTGATCGTCAGCGATGCCTGCACCCGCGCCCCGGGCGTCACGGGCATCCCCGGACCATCAAGGGTAATGACATAATTTTGTCCGGCGATTTCGCTCTGTTCCGTCTTTGGCTGAATCGGCTGAGTGGTGCTATCGGCTTGAGGCGTCAGCGGCTGAAAAATGGCGCGAATGTCGCCAATCTGGATTTCCTCACCGCCACGCAGATGAAATGGTTCATTCGCTTTCAGCCGAACGCCGTCCACATAAGTCCCATTCACCGATTCGAGATCGCGCAGATAAACCTGATTGTTCTCATAGGTCAGGCTGATGTGATAGCGAGAGATCGAGGTCGCATCCAGCATAATATCGTTGCCGGATGAGCGCCCCACCGCAATGGAGGCTTTCTCAAGCTGGTAATTCTCCGAGGGACCATCAGGCCAGAAAATATCGAGCCTACCGTATGCCGCCATGCGTTATGTTCCTCCCCTTCGCGGTAGGAAGTGTAGCACGGGGGTGAGATTCGGGCAATTCGGGTGAGATTGCTATCCGCGCCCACCACTCCGCTGGGTGTTTGCTCATGACGAAAAATATCCCAATGCCAACATGATCCGCGTTTCCACATCCTTAGGGGCGTCACGCGGAATGGCTTGCAGCGCCGTCTGTGCTTCAACGATGCTGTAGCCAAGCGAGGTGAGCGCGGCGATCACATCGGCGTCTGTGTCGCTGATCGCCGCAAGCTGTTCGGTGTAGCTGGCAGGGCGGAGCTTCCCCTTCAGTTCAAAAACGATCTTCTCCGCCGTCTTCTTTCCAATCCCCGGCACGCGGGTCAGAATCCCCGCTTCCTCACGGGTCACGGCGCTTCGCAGTTGCTCCATCGAGAGTGTGCCGAGGATCGCTATCGCCGTCCGTGCGCCGACCCCACTGACAGAGAGAAGCACCTCAAACAGCGCCCGTTCTTCCTCAGCAATAAAACCATAGAGCGAGAGATCATCCTCTCGTACAATCAGATGGGTAAACAGCGTCACCACCTCCCCCGTCCCGTGAACGGTTTCAAGGACGGTCTTGGGGACGCGGATACTCAGCCCCACTCCCCCTACCATGACGACGATCACCCCATCGCCCAGTTTTGCTACCTGCCCAATCACGCGGTCAATCATGTACGCACCTCTGGCAACATTCTACCCCGCCTACCCCTTTCTTTTGGGATTCTGACCAAAGTGCAGCCCAAAGAGGAAGCAATTTGACCTTTCTGTTCGTAGAACAACTTGCTTGTGCTATAATTCACCAAATTGGCTACTGCTCGTCACTGGAGTTTGCCCACTATGCGTAATTTCCAAACTCTGGACACCTCGCACAACAGCACGGATAACGTGGAATTCTTTACGAAGGCAGCGGATGATGATCAACCCCGCCTTGCGCTTCGCCGTGAGGGGATTTATATCACAATCTCCGCCAGCTATGGTCCGATGGAAGTCGCTTTGCGCCCTCGCTACGAAGAATTCGTTCGGGCGCTCTCAAAATTGAGTGTGGTTGAAGGACTGCACACCACCCGGCAAGTTGGCACGGGGCAGGCACACCTTGCTCTTGGTCTCACCGCAGAGGATGATCTTCTCCTCCGTCTGACGATTGTCGCTGACGCCACAGGGCATATCAGCCTGAATCTCCGCCTAACGAAACCAGCGCGGGATACGCTCTACAGTTGGCTAAATGTCCCTGTCAACGGCAGCAAAGCAGGGTAAAACACTCGTTATTGTAGGGCGCTCTTAAGAGTGTCCCTACAATCCCCGCTTTCGATGTGCCATTCCCCGCAACGATTCGTTACAATTTCTCTTATGCCTATTTTCAAAATTCGGTCACCCCGCATTAAAAAGTAAAAGGATTCCTCATGAGCGACACCAACCACACATTGCGCGAACGGGCAATGAAAGCCCTTAGCACCGTTATCGAGCCAGAACTGCACAAAGATATTGTCAGCCTAAATATGGTGCGCAACCTAGAGATCAGAGATGGCATTGCCCATTTTACGATCATGCTGACAACGCCTGCCTGTCCGTTGAAGGATGTCATGTATAAAGCCTCCGAAGTTGCTCTTAAAAAAGTCCCCGGCATCAGCGGCTTAGAGGTGAAATGGGACGCCGAAGTGCCGAAAGATAAGCGCGTTCACGGTTTGATCCCCATGCGCAATGTGATTGCTGTTGGCAGTGGCAAAGGGGGCGTCGGCAAAACAACCGTCAGTGTCAACCTTGCCGTTTCGTTGGCAAAGGAAGGGGCGCGGGTCGGCTTGATGGATGCCGATATTCTGACGCCCAACGTCCCCATTATGTTGGGGCTGACCTCTGGGCGTCCGATGGTGCAGGATGGAAAAATCCTCCCCTTCGATGTCTATGGCATCAAGGCGATCAGCATGGGCTTCATGATTGAGCCGGAAAAAGCGATGGTATGGCGCGGACCGATGCTTAACAGCGCCATTCGCCAATTCTTTAACGACGTTCTATGGGGCGATGATATTGATTATATGATTGTCGATTTGCCCCCCGGCACGGGCGATGCCCCGCTCAGCTTGGCGCAGGCTGTCCCCCTGACGGGCGCGGTAATCGTCTCCCAACCGCAGGATGTGGCGACGGGCGATGCCGTCCGCAGCATCAGCATGTACGAGCAGCTAAACGTACCCATCCTCGGCATTATAGAGAATATGGCGGGCGATCTCTTTGGATCAGGCGGCGGCGAGGCGCTGGCAAAACGGAAAAACCTCCCCTTCTTGGGGCGTGTTCCTCTCGATGTAGAGGTGCGGAAAGGGGGTGATTTAGGGCGTCCGGTGGTCGTCTCTCACCCTGATTCGGCAAGTGCGCAAGCGTTCCGCGATATTGCCCGCGCCACCGCTGCGCGGATCAGCGTCCAGCAGATGCTCCATGCCGATGTGATTCCCTTGAATATCATCGGCTAATTGCCGCTACAGGGCGTGTGAGGGGCGCTGCCCCTCACAACCCTTATAGGACTTACGCAGTTGAATGTGTTTCCCCTGTATTCATTGAAAGGGGGAGTTTGAGGGGAAGCCCCTCAAAAAGATGATTCCCCCCTCTTCCCACGAGGGGATTTGAGTGGGCGACAGCAGCTTTTTCGCTTATCCCCTATGACCCGCCTTCGGTGTGTACCTGCTCCGCCCTCATGCGGGCAAAGGGGGAATCGAGACTGTGAAGATAACCCTCTCACACGATCCACTCTGGGGGTGTAGGGAACACCCCCACAAAACAATCCCCCTTCTCTCCCACATCGTGGGAGAGAAGGGGGCAGGGGGATGAGAGGACTATTGCCATCGTTTATGAGCTAGTGTCGTCCCTCACCCCACGCAGTGGGAGAAGGAGCTAGGGGGTGAGGGCAGCTGCATAACTCCTACCTTATTTTCCCTTCCCCCTCTCAAGTTGCTCACTCTGGGAAGATTTTGCCCGGATTTAAAATCCCGTTCGGATCAAGCACATCTTTGATCTGTTTCATCACCGCCAATGCCCCACCGTGTTGTTCGACCATGAATTGGCGTTTGCCAATCCCAACGCCATGCTCGCCCGTCGCCGTCCCCTCCAGCGCCAGCGCCCGCCGCACAATGAGGGCGTTCGCTTCCTCTACGCGGGCATAATCATCGGCGTTCTCTGCATGATGAACAATATTGATGTGGAGGTTGCCATCTCCGGCATGACCAAATTTGTACCCAATCAATCCATACTCTTGAATGGTTTTCTCCGCATACGCCACCAATTCAGGGTAGCGCGAAATCGGCACGCAGACATCCAATATCTTCTGAGCAAGGTTGGGGTGCAGACGCAGCAGTGACTCATAGGTATGGTGGCGAATCTCCCACAGTTTGTTGCGTTCTGTTGTCCCTTGCGCACTGGTGAACTGCTGTGCGCCGTTCGCTTTGCAAATCTCCAGTGCGGTAATCAACCCTTCGGTGTCATCGCCACCAATGAACTCCATGATTACCATTGGGGCAATGGCATAATTTAAGCCTTTGTCTTGGTTCAGCGCCGCCACCGTCTCTGAATCCAAAAATTCGAGGGCAGAGGGTTCTAAGCCCGCCCCGACAATTTCCACCACCGTTTGGATCGCCGCGCCAACATTGCTGAAAGACGCCATGACCGCGCTGTAATCTGCCGGAATAGGAAAGAGCTTCAGCGTTGCCGCCGTAATCAACCCCAGTGTCCCTTCCGAGCCAACAAAAAGGTGGAGCAAGTCGTAGCCGCTGGAATCCTTCCGGGCGCGGCTGCCCACATGAATCACCTCCCCATCCGCCTTGACCACCTCCAAGCGCAGAACGTTATCCTTTGTCGCCCCATATTTAATGGTCTTAATCCCGCTGGCATTGTTGGCGATCATCCCCCCAATGGTGGCGTTGGCGCCCGGCTCAGGGGTAAAAAATAAGCCATGTTGGGCAAGACTTTTGTTTAACTCAAGGCGGGTGATCCCCGGCTGCACATCCACCTGAAAATCGTCCGGGCGGATGGTGATTATCTGATTCATCCGCCCAAAGTTGATCAAAATGCCGCCACAGACGGGGATCGAATTCCCCTCAAGGCTTGTTCCCGCCCCCCACGCCGTAACCGCTAAGCGCTGGGCGTTTGCATAGGCGGCAATCTGGCTGACTTCCTCTGTTGTGGCTGGCGAAAGAACGATCTCTGGGGTGTGCCGAGGGTGAAAGGACTGATCGCGGGCATGAAGGGTACGATCCGCCTGCCGTGTACTGGCATATTCTGCCCCAACAAATGCCGTTAGCACACTGATGTGTTCAGTCGTCAGGCGAGAAAAGGTTGGCATGGATTGGTTTTCCCTCGAGCGGTGGAGAAACCCCATCCTCACTCTTTTCACCAAACTAAAAAGAGAGAGGAATGGGAGAATTCCGTTTATCCCTTAATCGATTCGTATACCTTTTGAGTTGCTTTAGAGGGGGCTAGTTTGAGGTTCTTATCCAGTATGGTACTCAGGACTCTGAATTGGGTAAGAGCTTGCTCACGCTCGCCACGTTCATTATAGAATTTCATCAGATCGCGGTGAATATCTTCCCGCTCTGGCACTTCCTGCAACGCTCGCAAGTAAACACTGATTGCCTGATCTTTATCCCCGTGTTCCGCATAGGCACGCCCTAAGCCAATGAGCGCATCGGCATACAAGCCACGCAGCACCTCACGGCGTTTGATCATCCAAGGCATGTCATATCTATTGAGGTAGTGTGAACGGTACAGACGAATCGCGGGATACCAGGCTTCGGGGTCAGAGGAGGCGTTCAGTTTGTTCGTTTCGACTGTTTTCTCAAAGGTTGCCACATCATAATGAACCACCATTTGATCGGATGGTCGATAAAACCCACTACTGTACGCCGTTAATTCATAGCCGAGGCGCTCACTTATTTTTCGTTTTGTAACATGGAATACATTGGTAGCTTCTTTCACTGGCAGTGTGGGCCAGAATGTTTCAAAAACACTCCCCCTTGTAACAAGAGGATTATCTATGAAGTAATGAAAAAGGTTTCTTGGCAGCGGTCCATCCCATGTATTCATGGGTAATCCATTTACAAAGACAGACCCACCAGCCAGCGAATAAACTTCCAAATGAGGTTGATTGAGCGTCTTTGGGGCGAAGATTCTTCCCGCCAACTCATCACCTATCACAAGGACATGGTTGGAGGCAACCAGCGGCATCCATGTGGCATAAGCGATATGCCGCCCATTCACAATCAATTGTGTTCCTTGGGGAAGGTTTGGCACAAAATAATGGAAAAACGCCGTGACATCCTCATCAAAGGGCAGAAAGTCCAGATTATCAAGGATAATCCGGCGCGGTTTCGGTTTAGCCTTCCCTAGATCGGCTATCAAGCTTTCGGCAATTGTTTGTGGGGCGGTTCGGGCTGATTCTGCGGCTTGGATGGCTTGTGTGCCAAAGCGTGGTGAATAGGTCTGGCACGCCTCACTAAAACCTTTTACAAAACTAGAGAGCGTGCTGTGTTCACTATCAAGGGCAACGTAGTAGGTTGCCACATCGGAGTTCATAATCGCCGCGAGAATAAGATTCTTATTCCGTATACGGGGGGCGATGAAGGCAGCCTTATAGTCATCTAGGTTATCGAGAATTGATCGTAAATAGGTGTCATTGGGAGGAATGGTATACATGAGTAGCTTCCTTTAGGGATTAAAAGGGTATTTGTGTGCTTTGGTTAGACGATATGACGACGAATTTCGTCCGGGCATTCTGTGCGGGAGACGGTCATTTCTTCTTTGGTGGCGAGGTTTTTTAGTTTGACCATCCCTCCGTTTAGCTCGCTGCTGCCCATGAGCGCCACAAGGGGAATCCCTTTTTTCGCCGCATAGGTGAACTGGTCGCCTAGTTTTGCCTTGCCGCCAAGGTAGAGTTCGACACGCAATCCAGCACGGCGCAGTTCCATGGCAAGTGCCGCTGACTCTCTACGGGTGTCGGGAAACACAGCCACCATGACCTGCACAATGGTGCTGTTCAGGTGCGCTGGATACAAATTGCGTTTATCCATGAGGTAAATGAGGCGTTCAATGCCGAGGCTGATTCCCACTGTGGGGAGCGATTCCTTGCGAAACAAACCAATCAAATCATCGTACCGACCTCCACCACTCACACTTCCTACACGTTCTTCGCTATCGCCCGACATGAGAACAGTTTCACAAATGGTCGAGGTGTAATAGCTTAAGCCCCGTACCATAGACGGATCAAACTCCACAACGGCATCGGCAGCGCCTGTTGTTTGCAACAGTTCAAACAGCGTTGTAAGGTCTGCCAACCCTTCCTCGGCGCTTGGATACCCCGCCAGTTGTTCGCGGAGCGCAGCGATTTTCCGCAAGCCAATACCAATCCCAAGCAGTTCACCCGGACGGGCTTCCTTCAAGATGGCGATGATTTTCGCGGCAACCTCTGCCGAAATGCCTTGTTTTAAGAGATCTGCCTGAACGCCCTCCAGCCCAATTTTGTCGGCTTTATCGATAGATCGATACAAATTGGCGAGGGCGTCGCCCTCTAAGCCAGCGTAGTGACCTATCCCTGTGAGAAGTTTCCGATTATTTATTTTGATTGCATAATCGGGAAATCCCAAGCGAGACATCGCCATATCAACAATACCGATAATTTCCGCATCGGCATCCATCGTCCCTATGCCAACAATGTCAGCATCACATTGGAGGAACTCCCGATACCTTCCCCGTTGAGGCGTTTCGCCACGCCAGACGGGGGCGATTTGGTAACGCCGGAAGGGAAGGCGTAAATCGTTCTCGTGTTGGGCAAAGGCACGGGCAAGTGGTACGGTTAGATCGTAACGAAGGGCAAGTTCTTCCTCGCCACCGGGGTGCCCGGCGTAGTAAATCAATCGTTCGGCGTCTGCCCCGTACTTCCCCTGAAGAACCTCTTTGAGTTCCATGACGGGGGTCTGAAAAGGTTCATAGCCAAACGATTCAAAAACAGCGGCAATTGTTGAGATAACATACTGTCGCCGTATCATTTGTAAGGGTAAAAAATCACGCATTCCTGAAGGAAGGCGAGCGGTGATCCGTTGCACTTATCTAGACCTGCTCTTTGCTGAATATCAGACATCTCTCTATCATGGTAGAGGTTATGTAATACATTCTAGCAGAGATTTTCTAAATTGGACACGCGAACTTAACAAAGGTTTATAAAGGACTTCGATGGAAACTAGTTAACCTCATACAAGTAGGACTTACGCAGGTGAACGTGTTTACCTTGTATTCATCGAAAGGGGAAGTTTGAGAGGGAAGCCCCCTCAAAAATGGATTCCCCCTTCTCCCACTGGAAGAGCAGGTACACGCCGAAGGCGGGTCGCAGGGGGATGAGGGCACGTGCGTAACTCCTCAAGTCATGAATGTAAGCGCCTACCCACTCTCGTTTAGGGTCGTTATCGTAGCGCTCGAAACGCTGCATGAACAGGACGTGTCGTGTGACCGAAGTAACCCGTCTCCGTTTACGGATTACCTTCCATAAGGAAGGTGCGCTCAAGTATATTGGGCATTTAGATTTAGCGAAAATTTGGGAGCGCGTCCTACGGCGGGCGCAAATCCACCTTGCCTATTCACAAGGGTTTAATGCCCGTCCCAAGATGCAGTTTGCCTCCCCACTGTCATTGGGCTGCACCAGTGAAGCAGAACTGATCGATGTCTGGTTAGAGGGGGGTAGCCTCACCCCAGAGGAAATCACCGCCATTGCCCAGAAATTGGCTACCGTTAGCCCTGTTGGGTTGGTCATTCGCCGCACCGAAAGCGTCCCAGAGCGAACGCCAGCGCTCCCTACACTGGTGCGACGGGCGCATTACACGGCAACCCTCGAAGCACCGCAGCCCGATCTTACTTTGCGAGTTAGCACGCTCATGGCGCAACCCACCATCCTCCGCACTCGGAAGGAAAAGACTTATGATCTGCGCCCCTTGATTGTTGCCCTTCACGCCGTCGATGATCGCCACCTGACGATGATCTTGGCGGCGCAGGAACACGCCGGCGTCGGGCGTCCTGATGAGGTGTTGGAAGCGTTGGGGTTTGATCCGTTGTCGGCAGCGCTGCACCGCACGGCATTGGAACTGGACACCAGCCTTACCACCCTCAGCCCCTCTCCGGCGTTAGAGCAAGAATGATCAGCGCGTCCCGTTGATCGCCCGCCACACCTTTTCTGGGGTGAACGGAATATCATGAATCCACACCCCCACTGCGTCACGAATCGCGCTTGCCAATGCCGGAGCAACGCCATCTTTGGGGATTTCCGCCACCGCCTTCGCCCCATACGGACCCGTCGGCTCGTAGGTTTCCACAAAGATCACGCGGGTATCGGGCATTTCGTCTGCCTGGTATACGTGATAATCCCCAAAGCGTGTCGCCAGCGGGACGCCCTTTCCGTCGTAGATCATTTCTTCGCAATGCCCGTAGCCAAGCGCCTGTGTCATGCCCCCTTCCACCTGCCCGGCAGCGGTGATCGGGTTGATGGCGATCCCACAATCAACGGCAAAGACAAGCTGCGTCACCGTCACTTGCCCCGTTCGGGTGTCCACCTCGACCTCGACAAACTGGGCGGCAAAGGGCGGCGGCGAGGCATACGACATATGGCTTGCCGTCCCCATGATCTGGTGCTGCTCATCCTGATGAAGCGAGCGCAAGGCAACCTGTTCCAGCGTCACGCTTGAGCCACCCGGCGCATAGACGCGCTCATCCGCCAACCACAGTGACTCTGGATCGGCGGCGTTGAGCATCTTTGCCGCTACCTTTTGAATTTGCCCCCGAACCTGTTCCGCCGCCCGCATTGCCGCCCCACCGCTGATGTAGGTCGTGCTGCTGGCATATGCCCCCGTATCAAAAGGCGTCATGTCCGTATCACTCGAATACATAATCACCTTGCTGAGTGGGACGCCCAATGTCTCAGCGACGATCTGGGCGATCACCGTGTCCGACCCCGTGCCGAGATCGGTTGCTCCCACAAGGACATTGAACGATCCATCATCGTTCATCTTGATGCTCGCCGCGCCCATATCCAGTCCGGCAATCGCCGTCCCATGCATACAGACTGCCATCCCCACCCCGCGCTTGATCGCCCCCTCACCCGGGTTGCGGCGTTTGGCGTGCCAGTCAATCGCCTTTGCTCCCAAATTGACACATTCCGCTAATGCCGAGGTGAGGACGGTCTGGGCAAACCCTTCGCGTCCCTCGCCAAGCGCCTGCGCCAAAAGCAGCGGATCGCCCACCCGCACCCAATTCTTCGCTTTGAATTCAAGGACATCCATCCCCAACCGTTCGGCAATCTGCTCCATGTGAATTTCGAGGGCAAAGAGGGACTGCGGCGCACCATAGCCGCGATATGCCCCAGGCGTGGGGATGTTCGTGTAGACGACATCACATTCAAATTTTAGGTAGGGCGCTTTGTAGGTGGAAAGCCCCCGCAGCCCGGAGACAGTCTGTACAGTCAGCCCGTGCGTCCCATACGCCCCCGTATTCCCCAAGATGTAAAGTTCCTGACCGGTCAGCAGCCCATCTTTCGTCACCCCCGATTTGTAGCGGAGGATTTGCGGGTGGCGGCTGCGAGCGCTGGTGAATTCTTGGGCGCGGCTGTATTCAAAGCGCACCGGACGCCCCGTTGCCAGCGTCAGATGGGCGCATAGGTCTTCGATCAGCATCTCTTGCTTGCCGCCAAACCCCCCCCCAATACGCGGCTTGATCACCCGAATACGGGCGACGGGCAAGCCAATCAGCGGGGCAACCATCCGCCGCACATGAAAGGGAACTTGCGTACTCGTGCGGATCACCAAGCGTTCGTCCTCGTCCCAATAGGTGATGCAAATATGCGGCTCAATCGAACTCTGCTGCACCTGATGAACGCGGTATTCCCCTTCCAGAATGTAATCGGCGGCAGCCCATGCGCTTGGCTCATCACCGACAACGGCATGAACCTGACATACGAGATTCCGTGCGGCGTCTTTGATCCCAATCGCGTCCGGCTCGTCATGGATCAGCGGCGCTCCTACCCGGAAGGACTCTTCGGGGTCAAAGACCGCTGGCAGAACTTCCCATTCCACCTCAATGGCGTCAAGTGCCTGCTGGCATAATTCCGGCGACTCGGCGGCGACCACTGCCACCCGATCCCCAACATGCCGCACCTTGTGATCCAAACTGACCTGATCATAGGGAGGCGGGTTGGGGTAGCTCTGTCCGCCGCTGGCATAAATGACTCGCCGCACGTCTTTGTAGGTGAGGACGGCATGAACGCCGGGAATCGCTTTCGCCTTGCTTGTCTCAATATGAGTGATGCGGGCGTGCGCGTGCGGGCTGGTCAGCAGCGCCCCATAGAGCATCCCGCGCATCTCTACATCGTCGGTAAAGACAGGGCGCCCCATCGCCAATTTCACCCCATCGACCTTCGGTTCCGGTTTCCCGACAATGCTCGTTGGTTTTCCCTCTGCCGGAGCGACAACAATCGGTTTGATGCGGGTTTGCAGGTCGCCTCCCCCCTCGAACCCCTCACCAGAGGGGATATCGCCGGCGCGGGGAGTGAACAACCCAGGCGGTGCACTGAACACGCGATCCACATCCACTTCGTCATTTACAGGTGGGACGCTCTCACCGCGCATGGTAGCAGCAGCCCGCAGGATTGCCTGAACGGGCTTGACATACCCCGTACAGCGGCACAGCACACCGGCAATCGCCTCGCGCACCTCGCCCTCATTGGGCGTTCGGTTTTCTTGCAAAAGAGCATGGGCGCAAAGGATTTGGGCAGGGGTGCAGTACCCACATTGGATCGCCCCCGTCTCGACAAACGCCTCGTGGAGGGGTGTCATCTCGCTACCCTTCACCCCGAACGATTCAAGAGTCGTGATCCGTTTTCCGGCGGCAGCGGCGGCAAGGGTGATGCAGGTGGGCGTTGGCTTGCCCTCAATGAGGACGACGCACGCCCCACACTCGCCTGTCTCGCAGCCGTGTTTGACACTGTAGAGCGGCTGGCGGCGAAGGGCGCTGAGCAGCGTCTCGTTGGGTTGGACTCGCCAAGTGACCGCTTCGTTATTCAGGGTAAGGTGAATTTCAGCCATACATCCCCCTACTTCTACACTTCCACGCCCAGCATGAGCAGTTTATCAGCTTGTCACAGTATATCAAGGCACGATCTAAGGTATAGCTGCGGGCAGGCCTCATTGTGTTGTACGATAAACAGACAGATAAAACGCACCCTAATCCCAGAAAAATACTCCATCCTCACTATTTAGCCGTAGAGAGCAGTGTGCCGTGTATTCTGTCTCTCCAACGCCAAATCTTGAACTATCCCCCCCCGCATTTACCCTCGATCAGCCGGCAGTCACCCTGCTGGCGTCGCCGTTGGCGTCACGAGAGGCGTTGTCGTAGGGAGGAGCGTCCCCGGCGTCTTGGTAGCCGCTGTCGGTAAAAATTTAACGCTATCCAAAATGGCTTGGAGCGCGGCACGGGCGTCATTGTACGCTGTGATCGGCTCAATGTAGGCATAAAAGAGGTAGCTTCGCCCATACTGGCTGACGCCGACGAACCAGCCTGCCGTCTCTGGCTCACCCTGACACTGGCTGACGTTGAAGAACGTCCCCACCCCCTCCACCCCGCCCACCTTGAACGTCCGCTGCCCGGACGTGCCAACGTTGCAGGTAATATCAACAAGCGTCCCTTGCAAAAGCCGTAAGCCATCTGACCAAAGCATCTCGTTACGGAGCGTCTCTGGGGCGGCGCTGGTGGGGTCGCCCGTGCGGGGGGGGGCGGCAATCTGCGGGAAGCCCCACAGGACGACAATCGTCCCCGTCCCGTTTGCCAGCACGCCACGATAAATGGCAACATTCATCCGCACCTCATCAAGGGCAGTGCGAATGGGGACGCGCCCATAGGCGGCTTGCCACCCCTCAGGGAGCGTCAGCGTCAGTTGCGGAGCGCCGCCCGCTTCCACCGGCACAACGGTGGGGGCGGCGGTGGGGGCGGGTGTGGTGGGAATTGCCAAAAGGGGCGAGGTCGGTGTTGGCGCTTGAGCGGTTAGTGCGCTGTGCGGGGTCAGGACGAATACCGCTACGCAGAGGGCAAGGCTTGTGAATAAGGTTAGGCGTTTGATCAGGTGGTTCATAGCGGGAAAGTATATCCCAGATGATGATCTCTACCGCATTTTCCACATTTCACCTTGAAGACTGGCACATTTTCAGTTACGATTCCCCGACGCACCGAACACAGCGCGTCGCCTTGCGGCGCTCAAGCCCGACTTTAGAAGGATGCCCGACTCATGAAAGTCATTTTGACCCAATATGTCTATAAGCACGGCGTCGCTGGCGAGATCGTCAACGTTGCCGATGGCTTTGCCCGCAACTGGCTGATCCCGCGCAAGCTTGCCCTTCCGGCGACGAAAGCGAACATCGAGAAAATGGCGGAACTTCGTGCCAAAGCCCTTGAAAACCGCGCTGTAATCAGCCAACAGATCAACGAAGCCTCGGCAAAGATGAACGGTTTAGAGATCGTTTTTGGAATGCGTGCCGGCACAAACAACAAGCTCTACGGCTCAATCACCAGCCAGATGATCAAGGAAAAGATTCAAGAACTGAGCGGGGTCGATATTAACCGTCGCCGCATCAGTGACCGCAACATCCGCGAACTGGGGCGGTTCGATGTCCCCGTGCGGATGGGCGATGTCTCGCCAGTGGTTCATGTGACGGTGGTGCGCGAAGAAGAACTGAATGACTTCATCGCTCGCCGTAAGGCAGAAGCCGCCGCCGCCACCGAAAGTGCGGAAGCGCCCGCCGAGGACGGCGAAGCGGCTGCCCAATAACACCCCGATCATGCGAATGACCTGAACGCGGAGGGAGAGTCTCGCCCACCATGTCCGATATTCTCAGCATCGGCACGGAACTCAAAATTGCACGGGAAGGGCGTACCCTCTCACTCCGTCAGGTTGAGCAGAAGATTCATATTCGTGCCAAATTTTTGGAGGCGTTGGAGAACGGTCAGCTTGACCTGCTGCCAGCGTCCGTCCAAACGCGGGGCTTCCTCCGCAGCTACGCAAAGTTCCTCGGCTATGATGGCGATCTGTTCGTCCAGCGTTGGGATGAAGCGGTCATGGGGCAATCCCGCCGCCGCCGCGCTGTGCGCGTCGATACGGGCTACACCCCCGCCCTCCCCCCACAGCGCACGGGGGCAACCGGCGCGATCCGCGTCACGGGCAGCTATGCCGCTTACGGCAGCACAGAGAAACCACGCCGCAGCCTTCTTGTGCTGGTGGGAATCGGGCTGATTGCCGCCGCCTTGTTTGGGGGTATTGTCGTTGCCGCCGTCCTTGCCCTAAATAACGCCAACCGCCCCGATGCGGGCATTTTGGGGCAAGTGCCAACGCTCCCGCCCACCCCGACGCTCACCCCTGACCCCATCACCCTGACGCCTCAACCGCCTACCCCCACCCCCGCCCCCGACGCCCCGCCGATCAAAGGGGCAACCTTTGAGGATGTCTCGCTTCAGTTGACGATCCTCGCCCGAACGTGGCTGCGGGTGACAGTCGATGGGGTGGTTGTTTATCAGGGGATGCCCGCCCCGAATACCGTGCTGCAATACAAAGGGCGAACCGTGACCATTCGGGCGGCAAATGCCATTGGCTTACGCGCCGTCGTCAATGGGCAAGACCTTGGTATTTTGGGCGTGCGCGGGCAGATTGTAGAGGAAACCTTCACCCCCAACGCCCCGCTTGGCGAAGCGCCGCCAGCCCTCCCCACTTCAGTCGCGCCCGCCACGCCAGCAGGGACACCCACCTTTGACCCCGCAGCGCGGGGGTAGGGAAACGATCCTAAGTATCACCACATTGAAAAAGCGGGGTAGACACAGACACCCACAGACAGCCCCACCCCCTAACCCCCTCAACCCTAAATGGCGGGGGGGATTGGGGTTCTTCTAGAAATCACTCTGCCATCCTACCTAATTCGGCAGCCCGTAGAAACACGATGTGCCGTAACTGCGCCCCATCTCCACCCGAAAATCGGCGGTTGCGTTCGGATCGGGCTGATCGATGACGAGTTCCTTTGAGACACGCAGCGCCTTACGGAGCGCCTCCAAACTTTGCGGCTTCGCCCCGCCGGTGTAGTCAAAAATCACTGTGTCGCTGCGGTTGGCAAAGCCTTCCGATCCCAACATCCGTACCCGAAACCCCTCCCACGAGAGACGATCCGCCGCCACTTGATCGTAGCCCTTGTAAGCTAACCCGGCGGCAATCTCCACAACGGGGCTTTCGCCGCTCATGCGGTTGCGCGGCGGGAGAATCAAGTTTTGGATGATCGTGTGGATCGCCTCTTGGTTGGGAATCCACGCGAAGGAGCCTTCGCCTGTGGTATACCATTCTGTCATATGGACATTCTGGACGAGGGAGAGGCGCTGCACGTTTGCCGGATCGATGGAGAGCGCCAAAGGGACAAGTCCGAGGATGTCGCCAGCGGTCATATCCGTATCAAGGATGTTCAGCAGTTCGGGCAAGAGGACGGTTGCCTGTTCTACCAAGCCCGTTGTCCGCGCCTGCCGCCAGATCGCCCGCAACACCTCCATCTGCCGCCGCCCTCGGTCAATATCGCTGCTGCTGCCCCGCGCCCGAACATACCACAGCGCCATGTAGGGATCAAGCGTGTGCATCCCGATATTGAGCGTATAGACCTCGTAGCTTTCGGGGAGGGTGTAATCGAGTTCGGGCGATTTCAGGCGGTTGCCCTGTACAGCACAATCGACGGAGATGTTCAGCCCGCCGAGTTTGAAGATGAGCGCTTGAAACTTCACAAAGTCCACGCGGGCGTAAAAATCGATACGCAGCCCAAAGTTATAGCGCATCGTCTCTTTCATCATCTTGATTCCTTCGCCCGCCCCAAAGCGCCGGTTGCCCTCGTTGACAATCGTATTGATTTTGCGCATCGTGTCGTTGGGGGCATAGACAAAGAGATCACGGGGGAAATGGAGCATCGAAACCGTCCCCGTTGTGCGGTTGACCGAGACGACGATGATTACATCCGTCCGCGCCACCGCCCCATCGGTGATTGTGTCACTCCCCAAAAGGAGGATGTTCAGCACATCGTCACCGCTGCCGACAGGCGTCGCTATCGGGTAGGGAATCGCCGTGACGGGCGTTAGGGCGGGGGTTTCATACGTCCCCATGATCACCAACGTTGGTTCGGGCGTCTTGGAGGGTGTTGGCGTCCGAGAGGGGGTGAACGTTTGTGAGGGGGTGAAGGTTGCCGTTGGGGTGGGGGTCAGCGTTGCCGTTGGGGGCAGCGGCGTTGGGCTAGGGCGTTTTGTGTTTGTGGGCGGCGGTGGCGGCAGGGTGTTCGTCCCCCCCGCTTGGGCGGCGGCGGTGGAAAGCGCGTTTGGCGTTAGGTGCGCTATAAACAGAGCGCTGAAAGCGAGGCACAGGGTTAAGCACAGGCTCAGCCTGAGCGCGGAACGGCGTCGGATGATCATCGAATGGTGTACTCTATCATTGACACGGTGGGCAGCAAAACGCGCCAAGTATACCAGATGGCGCAGCGGGGCGATCAACGATTGCCCTATGACGGACGCCTCCCTCCCCGCTCAAGATTAACATCCCCTCATTTGCCTGATCGTTCGTGCGCGGCTAAACTACAGACGTTCTCGTTGCGCGGACGACCCCCGGATAGCTCTCCGACTCGAATTTTCCCCGTGCAACCCATCAGGAGGAACAGAAACGTGAGCCAACGCGACACGTTCATGAAACGCACACTTTATACACTGCTTGCTAGTGTCCTCGTTGTGGGGGCGCTCCTCAGTGTCTCACCTAGTCAAGGACAAGGCGGTAATACGCGCAAGATTGCCATTGGCGATCAGGTGCGGGATACGCTGAACGCCCAAAATTTTGCCCGCATCTTCGCCTTTGATGGGCAGATCGGTCTCCCCGTGACGGTCACGGTGACGACAGATGCGGCGGGCTTGGGTCTGGCATTGATCCTGACCGACTCGGACGGAAACACCGTCGGACAGTCCGCGCCTGATACGGCGACGCCCGGCACGGTGAGCCTTTCCAACATCGTCCTCAACGATATACGTCCCTATTTCATCACCGTCTTACGGGCAAGCGGCGTAGAGGGGACGGCGGCGGGCGAATTTTTGCTCACCCTCAGCAGCGCTGCTGTCGATCCGGTGACGCCGACAACGGTTTCTTTGGCGCGGGGGCTGTCGATCACCCTTAGCTGGCAAACCACCGACGATCTCGATATTGAAGTGCGCGATCCGCTTGGCGGATCGGTCTATTTCAACAATACGAGTGTCCCCAGCGGCGGCACGCTGAGCGGCAATGCCAACAACGGCTGCACCCAGACGACGC
Organism: Anaerolineales bacterium; assembly: GCA_015075625.1. Lineage (NCBI taxonomy): Bacteria > Bacillati > Chloroflexota > Anaerolineae > Anaerolineales > Anaerolineales bacterium. Next base: position 250,192 of record JABTTZ010000001.1, read on the forward strand.
GCAACCCCTCGGAAAGCGTCCGTTGGGCGGGGGGCAGTATTCCGGCGGGGAGCTATGAAGTCCTCGTCTACTTCAACCGCGCCTGCAACGAACCGGCGGCGCCCGCCACCTTCAGCGCGGTGGTGAACGTCGATGGGACAGCACTCCCCGCCGTTACCGGAACGTTGAACTTAAACGAACAATACGTCTTTAGTTTTGTCATTAGCTCGGCGGAACAATTTGCCCTCCGCGAAGGTGGCGCAAACCCGCTGCTGCTGAACCTGACGCCCTTTGCCAGCCGCTTGGCGAACCCCGCTGCGTTGGGGACGCGCACGAATGTGAGCGGGCGGATTGGGAACAGCAATCCCGTTGATGTCTGGTCGTTCAACGGCACTGCCGGACAGATTGTCACCATTCAGATGGATGCCATTCAGGGCGGCAGTTTGGATGCCCAGTTGATCCTTTTGGATGGGCAGGGGAATGTTGTCGCCTCCAACGATGACGCCTCCAACGTGACGCGCAACGCCGCCATTGTGAACAAGGCGCTTCCATCGACGGGGCTGTATGTCATTGTCGCCACCCGCTTTGGAAAGATCATCGGGGGGACGGAAGGCAACTATCAACTGGCGATCACGACGACAGGCGGCACGGTGGCAGGGGCAACCCCCGCTGTCTCGCCCACTCCGGGCGGGATCATCCTTCAGCCAACCCCAGTGGGCGGTGGGAGTGTTGGGCTGCCCGGCTTCCCAAGCGGCAGCATTACCGTCAGCCTGACGTGGAACAACCGCGCCGATGTGCGCCTCTTGATCCGCGATCCCTTGAATCGCTCCCTATTCTCTGATGTGCGCAACATCTCCGGGGGCGGTGTCTTGGAGCGAACGGATAACCTGAACTGCCAAAATTTGACGGCAGCGCCGACCACCTACGCCTATTTCCCGATTGACCCGCCCCTGATTGGGACGTATGAAGTGCAGGTGTGGATGAACAACCTCTGCAACGAGCCGACGCCGCCCACCTACACGTTGGTCGTTTCGGTGCGCGGGCAGGAAGTGATCCGCGAGACGAACCGTCCCGATCTGAACCGCAACATCACCGTGAACACCTTCTCGGTGGATTCGGCGGGGACGGCAACGGCGACGAAAGGCGGCATCTTTGCCCGCCAACTGGGGACGGACATTGGGGACATCAGCGGGCGCATTCCCGACGCACTAGCGTTAGTCTATGGTGGAACGTCTACCGGCGTGATCGATGTGACCTCGCCCTATGTCGTCTACACCTTCCAAGCGCGGGCGGGCGATCGGGTGCGGATCGCCATGCGCAGCATCAGCGGGACGCTTGATCCGTTCCTCTACTTGTTGGACAGCACCGGACTGCAATTGGCGCAAAACGACGATGTGCAGCCCGGACAAGACGCTAACTCGCGCATTGATGCGGTGATCCCCGCCGATGGTGGGTATATCGTTGTGGCATCGCGCTTTGGGGCTGTCTTTGGCGGCACAAGCGGGAGCTATGAAATCTCTCTATCACCATTGGGACGGTAGCAAGTCATCTTTGTCTTGGGGGCGCATACCATGCGCCCCCCCTTCCATATCCTCGACTAAGGGGCGCTTTCCTCGCTAGAAGGATCATCCGTTTCTGCGGCGTTTAGCATCGCCTCAACCACTGTGATGAGTTCCTTCATTGTGAACGGTTTCGGCAAGAACTGTGCCGCTCCAGAAGACACTGCCTCTCCAGTGAGGGCTGGATCGGCGTTGCCACTCATGAGGATCACAGGGGCATCGGGGTGGGCTTGGCGGGCAATTTGGATCACATCAAACCCTGTGCCATCTCCGATCTCTACATCGCTGAGGATCAGATCAAAATGGTGGCGAGTGAGTCGCTTGACGGCTTTTGTCAGGCTGCGTGCGCCGCGTGCTTTGTAGCCGAGGTCGCGGAGGAGTTCGCGCACCGTCTCGCGGAACGTCGAATCATCTTCGACAACAAGGATACGAGGGACGGGTTTGGATGGTGTTTTCGCCATAGGGTGCGTTTAGACCTGCCCCTCCATGATGATCTTGATTGCTAAATTGCCAAGGATAATCTCATCGCCGTCTTTGATCAGGGTCGGCTCGCCCGGCGCAAGTTTTTGCAGGTTGACCATCGTCCCGTTGGCGCTGGCAAGGTCGGTGATCGTCAGCTTACCTTCGCCATAGCGCATCAGAGCGTGTTCGCGGGAGACGCCGCGCTCATGCCCGCCATAGGGGGTGAGATCAAAGCGCGAAAAATCAGGGTTAGAAAGGTCGATGCGCCCCATAACGACTTCTGTCCCCTCCTCAAACTCAAGGCGCACCACCAAACCTCGAATTTGCATCCCAACAGCCGTGCCAAGCGCAAGCTGTCCGGTTTGGCGCTCTGCCTTGCGACGCAGTTTTAGAATGGCGGGGTCTACACGCAAATGGACTGTACTTGCCTTTGGATCAAACAGTAGTGTGCCGCATTTATCGCACACTAAGCGATCCCCTCGGATAGCTGTCCCACATTTCGGGCATTCCTGTTGCGTCATGCCGTGCTACCTAGTTTCTCTGAATCCAAAAGGACAAAATGAGTTCATCTCCCTATTTTACCATAGGCAGCAGAGAGGGGCGCTTAACAAGTGCGCAACAGCAGCGATCCTCCCACAGAGGACGACTTGCAGCGAATTGGCAGCAACAGGGTACAATCGTACCATTGTGCCATTCGTTCGATAGGTTCATCCCATAGTCACCATGATCGCCCGCCTACGCTACTACCTCCCTACGATTCTGATCGCCGCTGGTGTCTTGGTGGTGTGGGAACTTGCCGTGCGGCTGCTGAATATCCAGCAGTTCTTGCTCCCCGCCCCTTCGGTGATCCTTCAGGCGATGTTGAACGAAATCCGCCTAGCGACCACCGCCGGAGAAGGGTCGATCCTCTTTGCAGCAAGCCTTGCTACGCTGTGGTCGGCGTTTGGAGGGCTGGTGTTGGGGTGCGCAGCAGGGGTGATCGCCGCCCTCCTCACGGCGCGATGGACAATCCTCAGCGAGGCGGCAATGCCCTTCGCTATCGCCGCTAATTCCGTCCCGATCATCGCCTTTGCGCCGGTTATGAACAACTGGTTTGGGACGCAAAATCCAGCCTCGAAGATGGCGATTGTGGCGATCATCGTCTTTTTCCCGATGATGATCAACACGGTGCGCGGGCTGACCTTGATCGACACCCGCCAACTTGAACTGATGCAGTCCTACGCGGCAACCCCCCGCCGCATCCTGCGCGATCTGCGTATTCCAAACGCCCTGCCCTATATGTTCAGTGCCTTGCGCGTTGCCAGCGCTCTCAGTACGATTGGGGCAGTGGTGGCAGAATTTTTCGGCGGGCAGCGCGTCATGTTGGGCGTGTTTATCACCCAAGAGGCGTCCAACTTCAATTTTGCGCGGGCGTGGACGGGGATTATCATGGCATCGATCATTGGGCTTTCCTTTTATGCGCTGGTGAACCTTGCCGAACGGTTGATCATGCCCTGGCATGTCTCCTTCCGCGCAGCGGAGCGGACGTGAGCGGAGACGTATGTTGGAATTTTCGGGTGAGACTCCCGTGAATTCGGATCGAACACTGTGTTACGGAGAAAAAGCTATGCTTAAGCGTCGTATGTTGACCTTGCTTGTTGTGTTATCCCTTGTGGGGGTGGGCGCGTTTGGACAAGCGAAGGCGCAAGACCCAATTAAAGTACGGTTGCAATTGCAATGGGTCGCCCAATCGCAGTTTGCCGGCTACTATGCCGCCGTCGCGAAGGGCTACTATGCCGAGGAAGGCTTGGAAGTGACCATCCTTGAAGGGGCAGTTGATATTGTCCCCCAGCAGGTGGTTGCGTCGGGCGGGGCAGAGTTCGGGATTGCCTGGGTGCCGAAAGTCCTTTCCTCCCGCGAGGGCGGCGCTGATCTAGTCAATATTGCCCAGATTTTCCAACGGAGCGGGACTCTCCAAGTCTCCTTTGTCGATGCGGGCATTGAGGGCGTGGCAGACCTAAAAGGGAAAAAGGTGGGGACGTGGGGCTTTGGCAACGAGCATGAGGTCTTTGCTGCCCTTCGCGCCGCCGGAATCGACCCCGACAAGGCGGATGATGTGACGATTGTCAACCAATCGTTCGATATGTCGCAACTTCTCAATGGGGAAGTGGACGCGGCGCAGGCGATGACCTACAACGAATATGCGCAGGTTTTGGAGCAGGTAAACCCGGAGACGGGAAAACTTTACCAACCGGAAGAACTGAGCGTGATCGACTACAACGATGTTGGCACGGCGATGTTGCAGGATCATATCTTCGCCCTCGGCAGCTACCTTGCCGAGAACGAGGAAACGGCAGTGAAGTTCATCCGCGCTTCGATTCGCGGGTGGGTGTTCTGTCGTGACAACTTTGAAGAATGTGTGGACATTGTGTTGGAAAATGGCCCCACACTTGGCAAGGGTCATATGACCTGGCAGTTGAACGAGATCAATAAGCTAATTTGGCCATCCTCAGCAGGTATCGGTGTCATGGATGAGGCGCTCTGGGCGCAAACAGTGAAGGTTGCCCTTGAGGGCAAGGTAATCACCAAAGAGCCAGAGAACGCCTACCGCACCGACTTGGTGACGAAGGCATTGGAAGGGCTGATGAAAGACATGCCCGACCTTGACTTGAAGGGTGAGAAATATGAGCCGCAAACGGTGGAAGTGACCCCGGGCGGGGAATAGACCGACAGCCTAGCCCTCTCCCTCTTCAGTGGGAGAGGGCATTCCCCATGCATCTGCTTTGAAATGCGTTACAATAGCCCCTTATGAGCGCAAAAAATACCTCTACACCGATTGATCCCAACTTCATGGAACTCGTTCAATATCATGAACGGGTGTGGGGCATGGAGCAGTACCCCCAACGCCCCACGATGGCGGAGTTGTTCCAAAAACCGATTGTTATTATGTGGGCGGAGTCCTCGCCGACAAAGACCAACCCCGCCCGGACGACGCTGAGCGCCGCCCAAAAACTCGCCAGCGGCGAGATGGTTGACCGCTTCATGTTCTCTTGCCACGAGTCGGAAAACGATCTGAACAGCCTCCTTTTGGGGATGATCATGGCGAACGCGAAAACCTCCCCGCTGATGAGCAACCGACGCATCGCCAAGATTTATTGGAAACAAAAAGAGGTGAAGGTGCGCAATCTGCGCCTTGTCATTGACAAATTGGACAGCGAGTAGGCACTCTCCCTCATGCCGGCACCCGATTGGATCATTACGAAACGCCTCTTGGGGATTCTCTTTGTCCTCGGCGGGGGCGTCGGTTTAGGCGGCGTCTTGCTCTTGGATCGGCTGCGCGGCGGGGCGGGTGATTTCGGTCCCACACAGCAGTTGGCAGTGATCGGCTGTGGGGCGGTGATCCTCGTTGGGCTTTCGCTGATTCCCTTTGGAAACCGCCCGGCATGACGACGGAAAAGCGCTCGTTGTGGCGGCGGTGGGGGACGCGGATCGCGCTTGGGGCGGCGCTTCTGCTGATGATCGGGCATCTGATCGTTTACCTTGTCTATGGCGTCTCGCTGCTGTCGTTCCCCTTCGACTACGATCAGGGCGAGGGCTTTGAACTGAACGACACCCTTCTGCTCAGTCAGGGGCAGAGTCCCTACCGCGATAACAACACCTTCCCCTTTTACGCCAGCAATTACCCGCCGCTCTACCACGTGATTTTGATTCCCTTTGCCAAGCTCTTTGGCGGGGCGTATTGGTACGGACGCTTGGCGGGCATCCTTGCCGGGCTGATCGCCGCCGCCGCCATCGCCTATGCCGTCCAGCGCGAGACGCGCCAGAAGGGGGTCGCCCTTCTGAGTGGGCTTGCCTTCCTTGCCTCGAATTACGTCTATCATATTGCGCCCCTCTTTCGGCAGCATTTGTTCATGGTCATGCTGGAAACCGTCGCCGTCATCCTCATCGGCGGAATCGCCGCCTACGAGGGAAATCCACGCCGCCAACGCCGCCTGATCCTGATCGCATTGGCGCTTTTGCTGGCGGCGGGCTACACGAAACAATTGGCAATCCTCACCTGCATTGCTGTCTTTGGCTGGCTATTGCTGCGCGGGGTGCGGCGGGCGGTTCTTTATGGGATCGGCTTTGCGGCGGTGGCAGGGGGCTTGTTTCTGCTCATTGACGCCAGCACGGGGCATCAGTGGTGGATCAACATCATCAGCGCCAATGTGAACGATTACCTGTTCAGCCAGTACACGGGCTTGCTGCGCCAATTTTGGGGGCTGCACGGGGCGCTCTTGATCCTTGCTGGCGTGTTCGTGGTGTACGAACTCTACCTAGAGCGGTTGTCCATTTACAGCGTGTGGTTTGTCGTCTCAGCGGCGGGAACGACGCTGGCGGGGAAGTGGGGCGCGGGGGATAGCTATTTTGCCACCTGCATTGCCGCCATGTGCATCCTCGCCGGACTGTTTACGGGGCGCTGTCTTGGGCGGGAGTGGCGCCTGCCGCCGGCATTCTCCGTGCGGGTGGCGCGGCTTTTGGGGCGGCTTGGGCTTGGTGGTTGGATCGGGCGTTTGGCGCAAATTTTCACGCCGCTGTTGGGAATTGCCGCGCTCAGTTTGTTCGTCCTCTACGGGCTTGCCGTCGTGAAACTGCCGCTGAATGCGCCTATGGTGGGGGATATTGCCCGCGCCCTCAACATGAGCAGCAACACGAAATTTCCCCATTTCTACGATGGGGCGGGCTGGACGATGGGCTATGCGACGATTGGGCAGATTCCGACGGCGGAGGATGTGGCGCACGGCGAGGAAATCCTCGCCCTGATCCGCGCCCAGAATGACCCACGCCCGATACTGAGCGAGGAAGCGGCGTTCAGCTTTCACTTGGGCAAACCCGTTGTGACGAACCCGACGCAACTGCTGAATCTCTATGCGAACGGGCTGTACGATCCCGCCGAACTGGTGGGGATGATTGAGGCAAAGGCGTTTGCGGCGGTAATCTTTCGGGCGCAGTTTTACCCCCCGCCCATTTTGGCGGCGGTGGATCGCGCCTATGCGGTGCGGGCGGTGATCCCTATGAATGGCTACGAGTACACGGTGCTATTCCCCAAGCCGTGATGTTGGTGGGGCGGGCGGACGCCCAGGGGGCGCCCCTACGAAACCCCATTGGGGCGATTCGACGGCGTGCCGGCTAATATTCCCATGCCAACACGGCGTGCCGTGTCCCCTGCTGCCCTCCGTGTGCGAGAGGGGCGGGAGACCCGAGGTTACGCGCCGGCAATGCCAAGCACATAGGCGTTTGGGTTTAGGTAATGCCGCGCCGCCGCGCTGACCTCCTCTGGCGTGATCGCGTTCACCCGCTCGGCATAGCCATAGAGGTAATCCAAACCGAGGTTATGGCTCAGCATCGTCAGAATCATCGTCGCTACCCCTTCGTTGCCTTCCAACGCCAGTGGCAAACGCCCCGTGTAATTCGCCTGACTATCCGCCAATTCCTCGACACGGATCGGTTCATCACAGAAGCGGGCAACTTCCGCTTGCATCAGGCTAACCGCCGCCCGGACGTTCTGCGGGGCAACCCCAGTGGTCACCACCCAGGGGGTCTGGACATGAGACGCCCCCAAGCGGCTGTTGGCATAATAGGCAAAGCCTTCCCGCTCCCGAATCACCTTCCCGATGCGCCCCATCATCCCGAACACGCCGAGGATGTTGTTTGCCAGACTTGCCGCCGTGTAATCCGGCGCGGCGCGTTCGGGACCGACCCACGCCATGACCACATCGGTCTGGGTTTTGCCCGGGAGCGCCGTCACGCGCTCTTGAATCGCCACTATCGGCTCGGCACGAGGGATGAGCGGAAGGGCGGGCTGGTCAGGATTCGCCCATGCCCCTAGCGCATCCTCCACAAAACGAACGGCATCCTCTCCCTTCACCGCACCGACGATCACAAGCTTCATCGCCCGTGCGCCGTAATGCCGCGCATGGAACGCCCGTAGATCGTCAAGGCGCAGGGTGCGCACGGTTTCTGTTTCTTCGGCAAGACTAAAGGAATTGGGGTGTCCCGCCGGATAGAGAAAGCGCGTCGCATTTTCCGAGGCAACGAGGCGGCTGTTTTGTGCCGCCACTTTCAACCCAGTGAGCGATTCCCCACGCAGTCGCTCGGTCTGGTCGTCGGGAAAAGCGGGGTGCATGAGGACATCGGCGGCGATCTCCAAGAGGGTGGGCAGGTCTTCGGCAAGGCATTTCCCACTGAAAGAGAGGGTGTTGATCCCGCTGGAAAAGCCCAAACGGGCGGCTAAGCCATCGAGCGTCTCGTAAAGCTGATCGAAGGTGCGCCGCTGCGTCCCGCGCATCAGCGCCGAGGCAACGAAATCTGCTAAGCCGCTCTGTGCCGGGGGATCAAAGACACTCCCCGCCTCAAGATAGCCCGCCATAACGACGGACTCGGCGGCAAAATTTTCCCGTACATAAACGGTGATCCCATTCGGCAGATCGCGGACGAAAATATCCCGTGAGCCGGGAAGGGCGTGTGTGGCGGTTTGGTCAGTCATTGTCAGTGTGTGTCTTTCGATCTCTAACATCACTTTATAGATGGGTCGCGGATGCGGAAGGGGGAGTCCCAAACAACAGGGACTCACCCTATCCCGCAAAACGCGGTATCGGCTATACTTAACTAAACCTTGTTTGCCGTAAGGTTGTCCCGAGGGCAAAGAGTTTATTTGCCATCTTTAACGTCGCACATGGTCTTTCAACAGATCATCAGATAGTTCATCATACTTACTGACAGGAGTCCCCCTCAATGGTTGCGAATGTTGTTTTATCGTCGGTTCATAAAACAGCCGACCCCACCTATCTTACCGCCTTACAGCAATATGATCGCGCTGTGTCGCATCTGAAGTTGGAAGACGGTCTGACCGAATTCATGAAATGGCCCCGTCGTGAACTCTCGGTAAATTTCCCCGTTCGTATGGACGATGGGAGCATCCGCGTGTTTACGGGCTACCGCGTTCACCATTCTACCGTCCTCGGTCCCTCCAAAGGCGGTATTCGCTACAGTTCGCATGTCAACATTGACGAAGTACGCGCTCTTGCGATGTGGATGTCGTGGAAGTGCGCCCTTGTCAACCTACCCTACGGCGGGGCAAAGGGTGGCGTGATTGTTGAGCCGAAAGACCTCTCCACCCCTGAACTTGCCGGTCTCACACGGCGCTTCACCTCGGAAATTATCCTGCTCATCGGACCAAAAATTGACATTCCCGCCCCGGATATGGGGACGAATGCCCAAACAATGGCATGGATGATGGATACCTACAGCATGACCGTTGGCTATTCTGTGCCAGCGGTGGTCACGGGCAAGCCAATCAACATTGGCGGCTCGCTTGGGCGCGAGGAAGCCACCGGACGCGGGGTGATCGTCTGCATGTTAGAGGCGCTCCGCCACAAGAAAATCACCAGCAGCCCGAAAGATATTTCCGTCATCATTCAAGGCTTTGGGAATGTGGGGGCGAACGCCGCAAATCGCGCCTATGAATTAGGGTTCAAGGTGATAGCCGTCAGCGATGTATCAGGCGGCTATTACAATAGCAACGGCTTGAACATCCCCGCCATGCGCGAACACATCCGCCGCAGCACGCGTAAGACGCTTGATGGGTACACGACGGATGTTGAACGCATCTCCAACACCGAACTGCTGGAACTTCCCTGCGATGTCTTGATTCCGGCGGCGATGGAAGGACAGATCACCGAGAAGAACGCCAACAACATCAAGGCAAAGCTGATTGTGGAAGGGGCGAACGGTCCAACGACACCCGAAGCGGACGACATTTTGACGGATCGCGGCGTGTTGATCGTCCCCGACATTTTGGCGAACGCTGGCGGGGTGACGGTCTCTTACTTTGAATGGGTGCAGGGGTTGCAAGAATACTTCTGGGACGAAGATGAGGTCTATCGCCGTCTAGAGCGCATCCTGATCAACGCCTATGAAGCGGTGGTTGCCACCCAAGAGGAATACCACGTAGACCTACGCACAGCAGCGCAGATCACAGCGATCAACCGTGTTGCACAGGCGACGATCACACGGGGGATTTACCCGTAGTTAGGACCTGTTGAAGGGGTAAAGAAAGGGTAGGGGCGACCCCGTGTGGTCGCCCGTTGGACATCCCTTAGCACGCCCCCACAAGGTAGGGGAAATCCCCCCTTCGCTTGGGCAAGGGCAGCGTGCCGCTAACCATCGCCTCAGGTCAGTTGCTCACCAGCGTCCCCACCGATTCGCCCATAATGGCTGCCTCTAAGTCGCCCGTTTTCCAAAAATCCAAGACGAGGATGGGCATATTGTTTTCCATGCAGAGCGTAAAGGCGGTAGTGTCCATCACCTCTAGGCGGCGCTCAATGGCATCCCGAAAGGTGAGTGTTGTGAAGCGTTTCGCTTGCGAGTTTTTGCGCGGGTCGCTGTCGTAAATGCCGTCTACTTTGGTTGCCTTGATCAGCACTTCACTATCAATTTCCATCGAACGAAGGGCAGCCGCACTATCCGTTGTGAAATAGGGGTTGCCCGTCCCGCCAGCGATGATCACGACGCGCCCCTTTTCGAGATGGCGAATGGCACGCAGGCGGATGTATGGCTCGGCAACTTTGTTCATCTCAATGGCGGTTTGGACGCGGGCTTGGATGGCGACATGTTCAAGCGAGTCGCGCAGGGCAAGGGCGTTCATCACCGTGCCGATCATCCCCATGTGGTCGGCGGTGGTCTGATCCATCCCGCGTTCCACGCCTTGTTTCCCCCGCCACAGGTTGCCCGCCCCAATGACAATGCCAATTTGCACGCCGAGGTCGTAAATGGCTTTCACCCGTTGGGCAATCCGCGAGGCTTGGTCGGGGTCAATCCCGAATTCACCCTTTCCAGAGAGCGCCTCGCCGCTGAGTTTGAGCAAAATACGCTTGTAACGGGTGGAAAGGGCGTTGGGCGCGATCTGTAGTGATGGTTGTGCGGTCATTCTGCCTCCTAAAACACCGATTGGATTGGTTGCAGGCGAAAAAAAGGATCAGGGTGATCGCCTGATCCTCATCGCCAATGTTAGACTGCATCTCCCGCGTGGGGGGAGTGGCTATGCGCCATTGGATTCTTCTTCACCGAGGGCGAAGCGGGCAAAGCGCCGAATGACGATATTCTCTTTGATCTCAGCGATCAGGTCGGTGAGAACCTCTTTCACCTTCTTGTTGTCATCGTGCAGCCACACTTGATCCATGAGGGCGAGTTCTTCGTACCATTTTGCCATGCGCCCTTCGACGATCTTCTCAGCAACGTTTGCTGGCTTGCCTTCCTCGATGGTACGGGCAAGCAGCACCTCGCGCTCTTTCGCCGCCAATTCAGCAGGGATTTCTTCCCGCGTGATGTAACGGGGGGCAAGGTTGGCAATGTGCAGGGCAAGCTCTTTGGCAAATGCCTTGAAGGAGTCGTTGCGGGCAACAAAATCGGTCTCGCTGTTGACTTCGACAAGGACGCCCAAGCGCCCATTATGGTGCATATAGGTTTGGATGATCCCATCCTCTGCGCTGCGCCCCGCTTTTTTGGCGGCAGTGGCGATGCCTTTTTTACGCAGATAGTCCGCCGCTTTGTCCATATCGCCGCCCGTCTCTTGGAGGGCGGTGCGGCAGTCATTGAAGCCCGCGCCGGTCATTTCGCGGAGCGTCTTCACCATCGCGGCTGTGATGTCAGTCACACATAACTCCTTTGCTCATTGATTGGGTATATGCCCTTGTCTGTTGGCAAGGGCGTTGGAGGCTATTCGTCGTCGTCGCCAAACGAACTGGTTTGCAGTTTTGCCAGAGTCGATTTGCCGAGCAAACGCTCCTCGTTGTCATCTTCCTCTGTGAAGCCACGACGCCCATCACCCTGTTGGCTGGATGCGGTTTCGTCGCTGTCGTCGCCTTGCGCCTTGCGCATGGCAACCCCTTCAAGGCAGGCGTCGGCAATCTTGCCGGTCAGCAGTTTGATCGCCCGAATCGCGTCGTCATTCGCCGGAATCACGTAATCGACCTGTTCCGGGTTGCAGTTCGTATCAACGAGGGCAATGATCGGAATTTTCAGGGTATTCGCCTCTTCAAGGGCGGTATCTTCACGGCGCACATCAATAACGAAGATGAGATTTGGCAGGCGCTTCATGTAACGCAGCCCGCCGAGCCGAATTTGTAGTTTTTCGATCATGCGGTCACGAATGAAGCGTTCCTTCTTCGTGTACATGAGGGTTTCGCCCTTTTCGCGCTCTGTTTCAAAGCGCTTAAGCTGATCGATGCGGCTCTTGATCGTCCGCCAATTCGTCAGCGTGCCACCCAACCAGCGTTGGTTCACATAGGGCATTTGCGCCCGTTCTGCCTCTTGCTGGATGGTTTCCTGAGCTTGGCGCTTTGTCCCCACGAACAACACGGTGCCGCCTTCCATCACAGTGGTGCGGACGAGTTCGTAGACTTCCTCAAGGTTGGAAAGGGTTTGCTGAAGGTCAAGAATATGGATGCCGTTGCGCTCCCCGAAGATGTACGGCTTCATGCGCGGGTCCCACTTCTTGGCACGATGCCCAAAATGGACGCCCGTTTCGAGGAGTTGTTTCATAGAGACAACAGACATGGTGGTATAGTCCTTCGTGTTTTACGTTCACGCTCGTCATTCCCCGTGTTCATCCAGCAGGTGTGCCAGACACACGCACGGAGTCGGAGCGTGTGGATATGGATTGGGCGCAATGCCCAAACACCTAATCATAGCCGAAAAGAGGGGTGTCCTTCAAGGGGGAAAACATTCGCCTCCCCAAAGACGGGTTTCTTCTCTCTGGCTGTGCCGGAGAGGGGGAAAGAAGAGGTGGGCAAGGGGCTACCTTTTATGCTCTTTGGGGTTGCCTTTCTTTTCACCTTTGGGTATTGATTCGTAATCCCAATCAGTATCGTACAATACTTATGGCAACCTATTAATCCTTTTGCTATAATTGAGATTGATTATGCATCTTGGCAGCAGCTTAATGGTGTTTTTACGAATAAGTGATGGATAGGTGATAATGACAGATGGTGGTAGCACGCTTGATAGGCAGGATGCAACAATTCTTGTGGTGGATGATGATGGGGCGGCACGTTATGCCATTCGGCGCACGTTAGAACGCGCCGGCTATGATGTGGAAGAAGCGGTGAATGGGGAACAGGCTTTGCTCGTCATGGAAGGGCGTCCTTATGATGTGGTGATCTCCGATATTCGGATGCCCGATATTTCTGGGGTGGAACTCTTGGCGCGAATCAAGGATCGCTCCCCGGAAGCGGTGGTCATTTTGATGACTGGGTTCAGCAGTTTGCCTAGTGCAGTGGAGGCGCTCCGGTTGGGGGCGCATGATTACCTGATGAAACCCGTCAGCAATTCCGATCTGCGGCAAAGCGTGGCACGGGGGGTAATGCGGGCGATGAACATTCGCCGCCGCCAAATGCTGTTGGAATCAATCAAACAGAATGTGGCGCTGCTGATCGATGTGGAACGAGCGGTAAAAGAGCGCCCCTCAAACGGCGTTCCCCCGCCCCCTATCACCGTTCCGCCGCCAACGGTGGTCATTGGTCCGCTGACGCTTTTCCCCGGTCACTATCGGATACAAATTGGCGAGGAATCACTCAACCTGACGCCCACCGAATTTGATCTTTTCCTTTACCTTGCCGCCCATCGGGGGCGTGTTGTCCCCTGCCACGAGCTTGTCCGCGAAGTGCGCGGCTATTTGGTGGAGGAAAACGAGGCGCGGGAGGTAATCCGCCCCCATATCTCAAATCTGCGTCGTAAATTAGAAGATGCCGGGCAAGACCCCGACCTGATCGACAATGTGCGCGGGGTTGGCTATCGGCTGAACACTTCTAATGAGGAGACCGTATGAAGCGTGCTGCCCGTCTTCTATGCCTAATCCTTAGCGTTGGGGTGCTTTGGAATGGCTTGGCACATCCCCCCCTGAGCCGTGCCGATGATGGGACGGAGGAGGTTGCCCTTGCCGCCCGCGTGGAAGCCATTTTAGGACGGATGTCCCGCGAGGAAATTGTCGGGCAACTCTTTATGGTCAGCGTGCCGGGGACAACCCTGGCGCCGGATGTGGCAACTTTTCTGCACACCTTGACGCCCGGCGCTATTGTCATGTTTAGCGCCAACGGACGCAGCCCGGAACTCGTCACAAATGTGATCAACGCTTGGCAGAGTGTCGCCCTCAAAAGCGGCGGGCGCGTCCCTTACCTGATAGCCAGCGATCATGAGGGCGGGGCGGTCATGCGCCTCCGTGAAGGCTTCACCGCACTTCCCTATGGAGCGGCGTTGGGGGCGATGCCGCCGGAGATGGCGGCGGTGGTGGGGGGGATGGCTGCCGCCGAACTGCGGGCGGTAGGGGTGACCCTAAACCTCGCCCCTGTTGCCGATGTCCGCGCCGCCGCCGAACGCCCCTACTTTGTAGAGCCGCGCACCTTTGGCTATGAGCCAGAGCGGGTGGGCGGCGCGGTGGCTGGCTATGTGCGGGGGTTGCAAACAGGCGGCGTGATTGGCACGCTGAAACACTTCCCCGGTCATGGGGCGGCGGGCGATAGCCATAGTTTTTTGCCTGTCTTGAATCATTCGCGCAGTGATTTAGAGACGATTGATCTCGTCCCTTTTAAGGCAGGAATCGCGGCGGGGGCAGAGGTGATTATGGTGGGACATCTGAGCGTCCCAAGCCTTGACCCCACCCCCGGACTCCCCGCCACGCTCTCCAAACCAATCACCACCGATCTGCTGCGGGGGGAATTAGGCTTTCAGGGGGTGATCCTCACTGATGCGATGGATATGGGGGCGGTGGTCGATAACTTCACCGCCACCCGTGCGGGCGTTTTAGCGCTCCAAGCCGGGGCGACGATGCTTGCCATTGGTCCAAAATTGGATATGAGCGCGCAATTGGCAATGAAACAGGCGATCCTTGATGCTATTGCGCGGGGCGCTCTGAGCGACGCCCAAGTGACCGACTCGGCACGCCGCATTTTGCTGCTCAAAGGGCGCTATGGGCTGCTGGATTGGACGCCGCTTGATCCTGAGACTGCCTCAGTGCGGGTGAACAGTGCCGATCACAGCGCCCGCTTGGAGGCACTTTATGAGCAGACCGTCGCCTTTGCCTATGATGATTTTGGGGTGCTGCCCCTGACGCCTGAAAAGCGCGTCGCGTGGCTTTACCCCGTCCCCTATGGGGATGTGCGCACGGCGTGCCTTGCTTATGGATCGCCGGTTGCCAATGTCGCCTATGCCCTTGACCCTAGCGAAGGGCAAATCAGCGCGGCGGCACAGATCGCCGCCCAAGCTGATCTGACCATCGTTTTTACTGCCGATATGGAGCGCCATCCGCGACAGGCTGATTTGGTGAACGCCCTCCCGCCGGAGAAAACGATAGTCATTGCCCTCGCAAACCCCTATGATTTTGAGCGGGGGATTGCACCGGGCGCCTATGGGGCGGTCTTTAACCCGACCCCGCCTGCCTACCGTGCCATATGCGGGGCGCTCTATGGGCGTTGGAAAGCAGGCGGAACGTTCGAGGTTGTCCCTGGGTAATTTGCAGTACCCTCACTGGTTGGACTGCAACCAGCCTTCTTACAAGAAGGACGGGCGTCGTTCGTTTTCTCTTGATCGCCACCGTCTGCCCATTGGCAAGTATATGGTGATAAGCGGGGGTGTCAACCACTGAGGGGTCAATCTCGTTGAAAAATGCTGTAAGAGGGGGCGTTATGACCTTTTCCATCGTGGCGCACAGCGCCGATGAACAGATGTGGGGCGTTGCTGTTGCCAGTAAATTTCTGGCGGCGGCGGCTGTGGTCAATTGGGCGCGGGCGGGCGCGGGGGGCATTGCGACACAAGCGTTTGCCCGTGTCAGTTTTGGTCCAAACGGGCTTGATCTTCTGGCAACAGGGCTAAGCGCTGAGGAAACCCTTGCCAAACTGCTCAGCACAGACAAAGACGCCGAACATCGCCAAGTAGGGATTGTCGATCAGCGCGGCGGGGCAGCCGCGCATACCGGATCGGAATGCTTTGACTATGCCGGGCATTATGTGGGCGAGGGGTTCACCTGTCAGGGAAACATCCTTGCCGGGCGCGGGGTGATCGAGGCGATGACCCACGCCTATATCGCCAGCAGTGGGTCGCTGCCAGATCGTCTCTATGCGGCGCTTCTCGCCGGAGATCGGGCAGGCGGCGATAAGCGCGGGCGGCAATCCGCGGGGATTCTCGTCGTGAAAGCGGGCGGCGGGTATGGCGGCGATAATGATCGGTTCTTTGATCTGCGCGTCGATGATCATACCGACCCTGTACCCCGCTTGCGTGAACTGATGGACTTGCGAACGCTTTACTTCGATAAAACGCCGCCGGAAAACCATTTGCCTATCGACGCCGCGCTTGCCACCGAACTGCAAACGATCCTCGCCGCACAAGGGCATTACACCGGCGCACTTCATGGGCAGTGGGACGAGCCAAGCCGAGAGGCGTTTTGGGCGTTTGTCGGCGTGGAAAACCTTGAGGAACGTTGGACGCCCGATGATCACCCTGAACGGCTTGATCCGGTTGTGCTGAACTTTATTCGGACGCGCTTCCGTGCCTGATTTCATACCTGAAACGCCGTTCGATTTCAGCACAATCCGCGCCGTCGCCCTTGATTTGGATGGCGTTGTCTGGCGGGGCGAGATAGCGCTTCCAGGTACCCCGTCGTTTTTTCACGCCCTTGCCAAAGAGGGGATTCCCTACCTTTTTTTGACGAACAATGCCATGCGCAACCCAGACGACCACGCGGCAAAGATCGCCACCTTTGGGATTCCCGTCACCCCTTCGCAAGTGATTAACTCTGGGTTTGTTGCCGCTGAGTCGTTAGCGAAGCAGTATCCGATTGGAACAGCGATCCACGTCTTAGGGAGCGAGAACCTCAGCCGCCTGCTTACGGAGCGGGGATTTGTCCTCAATCCGGCGGAGGCGGCGGTTGTCGTCGTCGGGTTGGATGTGCAGGTGACCTATGAGAAACTGAAAATTGCCGGACGGTGCATCCTAAACGGAGCGGTGTTCATCGGCACAAATGGCGATGTCACCTATCCGGCAGCGGATGGCGTCGCCCCCGGCGCAGGGAGTCTGATCGCCGCACTTAGCGCTATGACCGGATGTGCGCCGCTGCTGATGGGCAAGCCCGCCCCCGCTATGTTTGAGATCGCCCTTCAGCGTTTGGGAACAGCCCCCCAAGAGACACTCATGATTGGGGATCGGCTAGACACCGATATTTTGGGGGCGGCACAGGTTGGAATGCGGACGGCGTTGGTCTTAAGCGGGATCAGCACACGCGCCGAAGCGGAAGCCAGCCAGCCTCCGCCGGATTGGATCGGGGACGATTTGATTGCGGTGGGGCGGGCATGGGGGATAGGGTAACGAACATACCTTGCGCCATTGGGTTCGTTTCCCCTATGGTTGGGCGTAGGGGCAGCGTTAGGGCGCTATGGTTAAGCCCCCTTGAGGTGATTATCCTTAGCGCGAGGGCTTGCCCCGCGCCGCCCTCCACCCCGTATGTCGCCCGCCGCTACAAGGCTTGTCCGCAATGAGGTGAGCCTAAGAGAGTAGCCACGAGGGGTCTAAGCTCTGTTGGCAATGTCATTCTCGTAGGGGCGTCATGCCTTGCGCCCATCGCCGCCCGTGATCACCCACCGCTAAAGCAGCGGGCTAGGAGTAACCACCCCTTTGGGGCTTGCCCCCACCTCACCAAATCGTTTTGATGGTGCTTCGCCTACTTTGCACACTCTGCAACGTCCCACAGTTCAACTGTGCCAATCCTTTCGGCGCTTGCCGCCGCAAAGGTTTTCCGTGCCGCCGCCCATGCCAGATGGCTATAGCGTTCGGCAGGCAGCGTGCCGAGACGCTCTTTTGTATCAGTTTGCCATAGCCGCAGAACACCATCATCCCCTGTGGAGACAAAACAGGGTTCGGTGGCACTCGCCGCAATGCGCAGATTCGTGATCGCGCTGAACAGGGAGGTATCGCGTATATCGATAAAGGTGAGAAATTCCCCGCGATTTGACCAAATTTCAACGCGATCTTGGTAGGTCTCTACAACACTACGCTGTCCATCATGAACATAGGTGACACCGGTATAAGCAGGGGCAAGGTTGAAGGAAATATCTGCCTTAAGCAAGGCGTTTGTGCTGCCATCAAGCACCAAGAGTTTCGTTGCACCGGTGATCTGCGCCCCGCGTGCCACCGTCAGGGCGTAGCTATCCCACCCCCACGCGGCGCCCGTCACCGGATGGGTCGTTGAAATGCGCGTGAAACTGAGATCGCCTGTCTGCATATCCCATAGGTAGCGGCGGGCGCTGTCATCACCCACCAGCAGAAGGGGTTTTGTGGGGTGGGTAGCAAGCGCCGTCACACAGCCCA
Organism: Anaerolineales bacterium; assembly: GCA_015075625.1. Classification (NCBI taxonomy): domain Bacteria; kingdom Bacillati; phylum Chloroflexota; class Anaerolineae; order Anaerolineales; species Anaerolineales bacterium. Next base: position 268,563 of record JABTTZ010000001.1, read on the forward strand.
ACCCTCGCTCTGTCAATGTACGCAGGGGGACTGCCGTCGCCGGATCAATGATCTGAATCGCCCCGCACAAACCGACGATTAAATAGCCGCGCCGATCCCACACCAGCGCACCCACTTTTGCATCAAAGGAGAGCGGAGAGCCGTGCAAAACTGCCGCTGCTGACCAGAGAGCGACCTCGCTTTCACTGGCTGTTGCCAGCCACTCTCCGGTTCGATCCCATGCCAAGGCGGAAATGGGGCTACGGTGTGCCTGAAAGATGTCCGTTTTTACCATCTGTGCGGTGGGCGTTAGGGGCGGGCGCCAAAACAACGTTGCGCCGTCTTGCGCCCCACCAACCAAAAGCGTCCCCGTCTGATCCCATGACAGCGAACGTAAATTGCGGGCGGCTGCCCCTAGCGAAAGCTGCCCAACAAGGAGCATCCGCTCCATCTCATAGACATGAATCGTCTCTTGGCGTAAGACGGCAAGATATGTCCCAGTGGCGTTGAATTGCGCGAAACGGGCGGTGGGTAAATTCTCCGCCACAACAATAATTTCCTGCCCGCGTCCCACGTTGGCAACGTACACGTTTCCCGCGTTATTCGCTTCGCCAATCCACATGATCTGATTGCGGGCTGACCAACTGACGGCTGCAATGGCATCGCCCGTTGCCACGCCAATCGGGACGGCTTGGGGTCTCGCTTGGGAAACATCCCACGTGACAATCTGCTGGCGGGTTGGCCCCAACCGTAAGACTCCGGCAAGGGCGCTGCTCTGCGGATTCCACGAAAGATGGGTGACCTGATTTGTGCTGATCTCTTTGACCACTTTCCATGAGTTACCATCCGCCTCCCAAAGGTGAATGTTGCCCCGATCCCCCCCACTGGTGGCAAACCCTTGCCCATCGGGGCGCCACGCCACCGCCGCAAAACTGCCCATATCAAAGATGATGCGCGTTGTGTCCAGCATTTCCTCATGGGCGGCGGTCACATTCAGAATCAAGATATAGGGAGCATTAAAAACACCGACCAAGACATCCTCACTTGCCCCCGGACGCCACGCCAGCCCGTTGATCGTTTCGGTGGACGTCAGAGGGCGGCGGGTGAGGATAACCGTCCCGGTTTCCGCCTCCATGATTGTTAGCAGCCCTTTGCGAGAGGCAAGGGCAAGGTGCTTTCCGCTAGGACTCCACAAAATATGGTCAATCGACTCGCTCGTTTGCCCGCTGAGTGTCTTAAAGGGAGTCAGGGAAGGGGCTGTTTCGGTGGGGGCAGCCGTCGCTGTTGGGGATTCTGTGGGAAATGCTGTGGGAATCGCCGTTGAGGGAGGGATATCTGTCGGTGCGACGGTGGGGGGCGGAGTCAGTTCGTAGGTGATGTCGCAAGTAAGATTGTTCCCACAGATGGCGCTAAAGCCAGTCTCGCTGTTGCGAATCTCCATCGTTGGCAGGACGGCGTTGTTTGCCACCCAAAATGCGCCGCTTGGGGGCAGCGGGATCGGGATGGTATTCCCCGCCGTGCATCTGTTTGGCAAAGGTGGCTGCGAGAGTCCTGTTTCAAAGCGAAAGCAGACGTTTGCCGGAAGTTGGCTGACATTTAAGGGGCGAATGTAGGCTTGCAAGGCTACATCGCCCTGAGGGGTGACGAAGGTTAAGCCAGCAAGAGAGACAATTCCGGTGGGGGAAGCGGGGAGAATCAGGACAAAGACATCCTGATCAGCGCGAATCTGTAACAGCACACTGGATGAATCGCCTTGCCCTTGTACAGGCTGTGAACCACGCCATGTCAACATAAGAACCATGTTGATGATGAGGAAGGTAATCCAACGTATCGTACGGCGCTGTGAAAATGACATGGCGCAAACAGCTTTCTCTATACATCACCACGCAAAAGCATACCCAACAGCCGAGATAACAAGCAAGAACTGCGCCGTCTTGTGGCAAGCATTCCCCCTCTGATGAGAGAATAATTAGACCATTTGAGTTATTGTCTTAGATTTTCCGTTCTATGTTAAACTGAGGGCGGTCAGCCACACAAACGAACCCAATAAAGGGGGCAGCATGACTATGAATCAGGGTATCCAAACGATCATTTATCCGGTCAAGGATATTGCCCAAGCAAAGGCGCTCTACCGCGCCCTGTTAGGGGTAGCGCCCTACATGGACGAGCCGTATTACGTTGGGTTTACCGTTGGTGACCAAGATGTAGGCTTAGACCCCAATGGTCACAAGGCAGGGATAACCGCCCCGCTTGGGTACTACCAGGTGAAGGATATTCAAGCGAGTTTGCAAGCACTTTTAGATGCAGGCGCCCAGTTGCAGCAAGGGATCAAGGATGTTGGTGGGGGGAAACTGACCGCCTCCGTGAAGGATTCTGATAACAACCTGATCGGGCTGATTCAAGTTCCCTAGTGGAAGGAATTGAAGGGGCGCATGGGATGCGCGGATGCGCCCCTTCGTGCATCGATGTTGCGACGCACGACAATGCTCCCGCCTGAAAGGGCATGATCCCAACGGCACGTCCCCTCAAAAACCTGTTCCCATTCACATCCTTTTTGGCATCCCCATTGACACGCTTTTCAATTTGTTCTATCCTGTAAACAGAATGAAACAAAAATCTAACGCTGTGATGATCATGATAGCCGTGATCCAAACGACGGGATAAAGTCATCCCACCCTGTTCAAAGTATGCCCGTGCCATATTCGGCAGGGCAATGAACCGCGTGGGCTGTTAAGCTGCCCTCGCCCCATCGCTTGGGCGGGGGCTTTTTGTTGTTTTCAGACATCGTTGGTTAAGTAAAGGAGTATTGTGACGAATGATTAACCGAATTTGGATTGAGCGCGAATATCGGACGGAAGGGGCTTCTGACCCTTACAACGGCATCACCGCTGTCGTGGTAGGGTTGGAGGAGAGCGGCTTATGGTCAGCCTCGTTTGCCACGCTGGATTACATCCGTCAGCAAATGACGTTGAACCGCGAGCTTGTCGCTGAGTCCCCGCTGATGGCGCCGGTGCGTTTTATGACGCTGGAGACACCCCATGTCATTGTGGATGATCTCCACCCCGACACGATTGAAGATACGATTGATAACCTGATCACGATGGGGACGTTCGAGGGGATTTTCGTCCGCTGCGAGGATGTTTACTTCCTTCATGCGGTAAAGGGTTAAATTCGGATAGGAGTAATCATGACCGAACCTGATACGGATGGCACGGGTACGGGGACGCCCCTCCTTACTCGTCAGGGTGCGTGACGCTGAGCAGAGACGGAACGGCACAGCGCACCCCTCCACGCACGCCATTTCTGTCTCAAACAGCTTGCGGTGCGGTACACTCCCCGCCGCTTCGTCACCTATTTGCGAGTCACCATCAGACAGGACGGTCACGAGACCTCATGCCCGAATTCAACCAACTCTATAAAATTCGCCATTCGCTAGCGCACATCATGGCGCAAGCTGTTCTTGAGATATTCCCCGACGGGCGCGTTGCCATTGGTCCGCCCATTGAGGACGGTTTCTACTACGATTTCAGTCTCCCCCGCGCACTGACAGAAGACGACCTCGCGGATATTGAGGCGCGGATGCGGAAGATCATCAAGGGCAAGTTCGATTTCATCCGCCGCGAGGTGAGCGCGGACGAGGCGAAACGCCTATTTGCCAACCAACCCTTCAAAATCGAATTGATCGAGGGGCTGGAAAAAGGCGGCGTGGATGAGTATGGCGAGAAGTCGAACGACGCTCCGGTGATCAGCACCTACCGCCAAGATTCGTTTGAAGATTTGTGTCGCGGACCGCACGTCGCTAACAGCGGCGAGATTGCCCCCGACGCTTTCAAACTGATGAGCATTGCCGGGGCGTATTGGCGGGGCGATTCAGACCGCGAGCAACTTCAGCGCATTTACGGCACAGCGTGGGAATCGAAAGCGCAGCTTGAGGAATACCTCCGCCTTTTGGAGGAAGCACGCCAGCGCGACCACCGCAAGATCGGCGTTGAGCTTGGCTTGTTCGCCTTCAGCCCATTGGTGGGGAAGGGCTTACCGCTCTGGAAACCACGCGGGGCGATCCTGCGCGATACCCTTGAACGCTTCCTGCGCGAGAAACAAATCGAGGCGGGCTATTTGCCGGTTGTCACACCGCACATCGGCAAGATCGATCTCTACAAGACATCGGGGCATTACGTCACCTATCGGGACAGTATGTACAAACCCATTGATGTGGACGGCGAGGAGTTCATGCTCAAGCCGATGAACTGCCCGCACCACATCGAAATCTTCAAGAGCGAACCGCGCAGTTTCCGTGATTTGCCCATTCGTTATGCCGAGTTCGGTGCAGTCTATCGCTATGAGCAGAGCGGCGAACTGACAGGCTTAACACGGGTGCGCGGCTTCACTGTGGACGATGCCCACCTGTTCGTTCGCGAAGACCAAATCGAGCAGGAGTTCATCGGCGTTGTTGAACTGATCCAATACGTGTTCAATGTCATGGGCTTTGCCGATTTCAAAGCGCGGATTGGCACACGCGACCCGAACAGCGATAAATATGTGGGCGATCCGGCGCTTTGGGAAAAGGCAACCAACGCGATCATCGCCGCTGCCGAAAAGGTTGGGCTTGCCTATTTCGTTGCCGAAGGCGAGGCTGCCTTCTACGGTCCGAAACTCGATTTCATCTTCCGCGATGTGCTGAAACGGGAGTGGCAGTTGGGGACTGTACAGGTCGATTACCAGCTACCGCAGCGATTTGATCTGGACTATGTTGGCAGTGATAACCAGATGCACCGTCCGGTGATGATTCACCGCGCCCCCTTTGGCAGCATGGAGCGCTTCGTTGGGATTCTGATCGAACACTTTGCCGGCGCGTTTCCGGTGTGGTTAGCGCCCATCCAAGCGGCGTTGATCCCCGTTGCCGATCGCCATATCGACTATCTTAACGGGGTGGCGAAAACCTTGCGTCAGGCGGGCATCCGCACCGAGGTGGACGGCGGCAAAGAGCGCATGAGCAACAAGATTCGCCAATGGCAAGGGCAAAAAGTCCCCTACATGCTCGTTGCTGGCGATAAGGATCAAGAGGCGGGGGGTATCTCCCTCCGGTTGCGAACAGGCGAAGACCTCGGCGCGATGTCCGTTGCCGACTTTGTGGCGTTGGCGTCCGGCGTGATCGAATCGAAATCGTTGGCGCTGCGCTAGCCCTCATCCCCCTAACCCTCTTCTCCTGCAAGGAGAAGGGGGCATCAGAGCGTTATGCAAGCAGGGGTTTACAAGCCCCGCAGGGGTGGTTACCCTTAGCCGGACGCTTTAGCATCCGGCGTGATGGGGCGAATGACGCTATGGCGAATAACCCTATGCGGGGTAACCATTCTGAAACAAAATAACCTCACAACTTACAAAGACTCTCTGCAAAAGGAACGGTACTGTGGTCGGGAGCGCCTTGCCCCATCTGACACTACACGATGTGACAAAAGCCTTCCCCAACCCCGTAGGCGGCGAGCAGCCCCTGTTGGCGTTGGCGGGAGTCACCTTCAACGCTGAACGGGGGCAGTTTTGCTGTCTGGTGGGGACAAGCGGCTGCGGAAAATCGACCCTTTTACGCCTGATTGCGGGGTTGATCCACGCCGATCAGGGTGAGATTCGGATCAACAATAGGCCCATCACCGCCCCCGGCGCAGATCGGGGAATGGTATTTCAGAGCTTCAACCTGCTCCCCTGGCGAACTGTGATTGGGAACATTGAGTACGGGATGGAAATGCTTGGCATTCCCCGCCCCGAACGCCGCGCCCGCGCCCAAACCTACCTTGAACGGGCGGGGTTGGCAGGCTTTGAGCGCTACCTCCCCGCCCAACTCTCCGGCGGGATGCAGCAGCGCGTTGGCTTGGCACGCGCCCTCGCCATAGAGCCGCAGATGCTCCTGATGGATGAGCCATTTGGGGCGCTGGATGCCCTGACGCGGGAGGCAATGCAAAGCGATCTGATGCGCCTTTGGACGGCGACAGCGACGACGATGATCTTCGTCACCCACGATATTGAGGAAGCGGTCTTTTTAGCGGATACGGTTTTTGTCATGAGCGGGCGCCCCGGCGCAATAGCAGAGGCGATCCCCGTCCCTTTTCCGCGCCCGCGCCCCGATAATCTCCGGCACACCGCCGCCTTTGCCGCCCTGCGTGGGGAGGTAAGCCACGCCCTCCGCGCCGCAAACGAGGCAGTCTCGTGAGCTATAGCGGGCTGATGAGTCCGGTACTGCGGGCGCGGCTGATCGTCTGGGGGGGGCTGCTCGTCCTTTGGGAAGTGGTCGCCCTTCAGCTAGGGGCATTTTTCCTCCCCCGTCCGGGCGAGGTTCTCATCGCCAGCGCCACCATCCTCTTTAATGGTGATATTCTGACCCTGGTGACAACCCTTCGTCAGATGGCGGGCGGCTTTGCCCTCGCCTGTTTTGTGGGCATTGGGCTTGGTGTGCTGATAGGCAGTTCTCGCTTGGCAGATGGCGTCCTCGGTATGTATGCGCGGGCGCTGTTTGTCATTCCCCTAGAGGCAATTTTGCCCTTTCTCATCCTGCTGGTGGGGACGGGGCTCCCCTACCGTGTCACTGTTGTGTTCCTGTTCGCCTTGTTCAGCATTCTCTTTAACACAGCGGCGGGTGTACGCAGTGTGAATCCCGCCCTGATCGAGACCGCCGCCGCTTTCTGCGCCCCACGCCTTGCCGTGATTCGCACGGTGATCCTTCCGGCGGCGCTGCCCTATCTGCTCTCTGGGATGCGCATCGGCTTAGCGAACGCCTTCAAGGGGGCAATCATTGCCGAACTGTGGGTGATCGTGGGGACGGGGCGAAAACTGGTCGAATTGGGGACATCGCACCACCTCTCTGAGTATTTTGCCTTTATCGTGTGGATCGTCGGCATTGGCATCTTCTGCTACGAGGGGATGCGTCTCGTGGAGCGGCGGCTGACCTGCTGGAACAGGGTTGGAATGGCGCCTCGTCGGCGCGGTGTACAATGAGCCGCTGGGTAATTTGGGCATTTCGCGCCCTCTCGGTGATCCTTCTCATCCTCGTTTGGGAATGGCAAGCGGCACAGCCCCGTGCTTTTGCCTTCGCCTCGTTAGGAAAGGTCGTTTCGGCGTTGGTGAGCGGCATCACCTCTGGAGAGTTCTTCCGGGCGGCGGGCGGCACCCTGGGGACAATGCTGATCGGCTATCTGCTGGCGATTGTCATCGGCATCGTGCTTGGTTGTGCAGTCACCTTCTGGCGGTGGGGGGAATGGACGCTCCGCCCGCTGATCGACGCCCTGAATATCGCCCCCATTTCCATGTTCCTCCCGCTGATCGCACTCTATTTGGGGACAGGTGAGGTGGGGCGTGTGTTTGTCGTCTTTATGTGGGCGGTGTTCACCATCTATGAGACGACCAGTGCCGGAATCAGCCAGACGCCGCCGACCCTTTTGGAAATGTCCCGTGCTTTTGGGGCGCGTCCCCTTCAGCGGTGGTGGACGGTGATCCTTCCAGCGGCGTTTCCCTCGCTGGCGGTGGGGCTGCGTTTGGCATTAGGACGCGCCTTTCGGGGGGCGCTCACAGCGGAACTACTCCTTTCGACGGCAAACTTAGGGAGCATCCTCACCGGGGCGAACACGCTCTACAACATCCCTCGGTTGTTGGCGGGGGTGCTGTTCATCACGACGTTGGGGGTGCTTTTGCTGCGTGGGGCAGAGGGGCTGGAAAGGCGTGCGCTGCGGCGCTTTCGGGGGTGAGAGAGAAATCATCCGAATGAAGGGCGGGCGTCCCCTAGTACGTCCCTACAACAAACGGGTCGGGATTGCGCAATAACTCCTCAACCCATACCTCCTCTGTCACACCAGCTTGTAGTAAATCACCGTGTCAATGAGGGCGGTGCCGGTGCTGTTTTGAGCATACTGAGGAATCACCCCCGAACGGACAAACCCCCACCGTTCGTAAAGCCCGTCGGCTGTGCTGCCCGATTCGGTATCCAGAACCAAGAGGGATTTTCCCAGACCCCGCGCCGCGTCCTCTATTGCTGTCATCAAGGCAGTGGCAATCCCTTTTTGACGGTGGAGGCTGTGGACGAGGAGTTTCTGAACCTCGGCGCGGTGTGTTCCATTCAGGGGTGCAGCAAGGGCAAGATGGACACAGCCAACGATGTGCTGGTTGTCGCTATCGCCTTCAATGGCAGCCAAGACAAGGCGTTTGCCCGCGTCAACCTCTGCGCCGATTTTGCCCCAAAAGGCATCGGCTGTTTCTTCTGAAAGTGGGGCGATAAAGCCCACAGACGATCCCCCCTCAACGACGTTAATCAACAGCGCCGCGAGATCGGCGTGATGGTGGGTGAGTTCCGCTGCGCCGAGGCGCTCAATGGTAAACACGGTATCGCCCCTTATGGCAGACAGCGCTTAGACCGGATATTCCTCAATCTCATCAATCTCGTCGGGGACAATGCCGCCGTCGATCACTTCTTCCCCAAACAAGAGGGATGTTTTCGACTCCAGCAGGTGATCCCGCCAGAGGAACGACCCCCCCCGCGAGAACAAGACGCGATCTCCGGGTGGGGCGTCTAGGCGCTCGTTGGCGGCAAGAAGGGCATCGGCTTGGCGGAGGTGGGGAAACAAGCGGTAAAGATGATTCAGCGCATCGTAGGTGACGATCACTTGTGCCGTTGGGTCATGTAACATGACATGGAGAATGGCGCGGGCAAGGACGCTGTGTTCGGTGTCATAATTCAGCCGGACAATCGTTTCTGGGACAGATTCAACGGCAAAATCAATGGTGCCGTTTCGCCACACCTCAATGATGGGCGCTTCGGGAAGAAGGTTGGGAAAATGGGATGAGTCTTCAACGAAGAACACAGAGCGCCGTTTGCCATCGCGGTTTTGGATCAACGCCCTGTCACGTTCTATTGTGCGCCAACCAGAGATGAAGGTGAGCATAGTGATCCTGTCAAACCTGTTTCAATGATGCGTTTTCGGATGCTGCGTTTGGTTACTCTTTCTATTCTTGCACGGAAATCCGGCAAATGCCGCAATAAATCCGTAAAACTTATGAAAAATTTCTGAATAGTTCTAGAGTGTTACCTCATACAGGTCTTGACGATACCCCGTTGGCTGCGCCTCGCTACCGATTAATGCTAACTCGCTTTCCATTAAGAAGGTCAAAATCGTCTTGTATCCTGTGCGAAATGCCCAATCCCGAAGGGCGGCGACAAGCTGACCGGTCAGTGGACGCGCCGACCAACAGGCAAGATGCACATCGCCCGCTTCGCAATCGATCTCGTCTGCCTCGCGGCTGTAAAGAACTGCCGCCTGCCCGCCGGCTGCCGTCAATTTCACATGATGGGATTGGGCGTTCAGCAGTTCGGGCATTCCCGCCGCCCAATCTTGGGGAAATAGTTTATCCCATTCTTGGCGGCTGGATCGGTAGCGCCCCAGAGGGAGCGCCCACCCGCGCACTGCCTCATAGGAGCGCTCGCCCCATTCCGCCGCTTGGTAAAAGACGCGCCCGCCCACTGTAGGAAGGCGGACACTCTGCCCACGCAGGGTTTGGCGAAAGTCCATGCGGGTGTAAAAGGGTGCTGCCTCGCCGTGCGCCACAATTACTTTTGCGCAGCGCATCAGCCGCCCCATCTGGAGGATGTAGCGCATCAGTGCCGATCCCACCCCCCGCCGCTGATGGTCGGCATGAACGGCAAGCACGGAGAGTTCAAGGTGGGATCCGAAGGGGGGTGGCTCCACACTCTCATAAAGTTCCGCCATGCCCACTACGACGCCGTTTTCTTCGGCAACAAGGGGAATACCGGAACCGGCAAGGAGGCGGTTTAGGTGGACGGCACACGTTTCGATGCTCATCCACGCGCCGCCGTGCTGCCAGCGCTCAAAGAGTGTGAGCGACTCATAAGACATTGGTAGGCGCGTTCCCTCCGCCGTGATGCGCTCCCATTGGGGGGTGAGCGAACGGTGAATGGCGGTGATCGCCGCCGTATCTTGGAGTGTTGCCAAGCGAACGGTGGTCATCGGCTACTCGTCGTCGTCGCCATCGGTGGCGCGGTTAGCGTTATTTTGTGCCAGGTAATAAACGCCCACAGCGGCGATTGCCGCCAACCCCAACATCAAAATCAAGACAGTGACCCCTTGCGGAGGCGTGGCGCTATCAACGCGCTCACCACCCTCTTGTGCCAGCGCGGGCGTGGCGAAAAACAACCCCACAAGGGCAACAGCGATCAGGACAAAACGACGGGTGGTGGGTATGATCATCGGAAACATTCCTTCGGGAATCTACGTATGAAAGCATGAACAGCGATCTTGTGCTGATTATAGCGAATCGCTGCAAAGTAAGGAGTCGTTACGCAATGGCACGCCTTCTCCCCCCCGGACCGAAAGGACACCCTTTGCTTGGGATGCTGCCTCAAATGCGCAGCCACCGCCTGCAACTGGTGAGCGATCTCTACCACACCTTTGGCGAGATAAGCAGTTTTCGTTTGGCGACGAAGCGTACCTTCTTTTTTATAAATCCTGACGATGTGCGGGCGGTGTTTTGGTTGAACACGCCGACAAAATGCACAAAGGCACATTTCTCAAGCGGAATGTTGGACCGATTATCGGACAAGGGCTGTTGCTGAGCGAGGGGGATTTCCACCGCCACCAACGGAGGTTGATTCAACCTGTGTTCAACCATGCCAAAATCGCCGGATTTGGCGAATCGATGGTTCATTACACCCATCAGCGGTGGTTGAGGTGGCGTGACGAGGAGCAGATTGATCTGGCGCATGAGATGTCGGCGCTCACCCTTCAGATTGTGGCAAAGACCCTCTTTGATGCCGATGTGGACTCAGACACCGATCATGTCAGCATGACCGTCACCGCCGGAATGCGTTTGGTCAACAATGCCTTCGGTCCCCGCCCCCCATGTGGCTGCCAACCCCGAACAACCGCCGCCCTCGGGCAATCCGCGAGAATTTGGATCAAGTCTTGATGGCGATTATCAATGAACGGCGGCAGTCCGGTGAGGATCGCGGCGATCTGCTTTCGATGCTGCTTGCCGCCCGCGATGAGGACACCGATCAGGGGATGGATGATGACCAACTTCACGATGAAGCGATGACCTTGTTCCTTGCCGGACATGAGACAACGGCGAATGCACTCAGTTTTGCCTTTTACCTCTTGGCAAAACATCCCGAAGTGGAACAGCGTTTGCTTGCCAAATTGAAGGATATTGTGGGCGAACGGCTGCCCACCGCAAAGGATGTCTCCAAGCTGCCTTACTTGGATCACGTTTTGAAAGAGACGATGCGCCTTTACCCGCCGGCGGAGACGCCACCCGCCCTTGAACCGATGATCACTTTGCGCCCCCGCGATGGAATCCCGATGCGGGTGCGCCTGCGGCAAGAGGCACAGCTTAGCGCTGGCGACGTGGCGGGGTGACAGGCGCTCAGGCGAGGATGATCACTTCGTCCCCGACCCGCACCGTTCCGGGCGCGGCGTGGATCAGGTTTTGCCCAAACAGCACCCCCCGCTCGGAATCACGGTAGGTTGCCAGCGTGCGCAAAGGTTCTTTGCCGCGCTTCGCCGTTTCCTGATCCGTCGTCGTAATGGTGCAGCGGGCGCACGCTTTCACCACATCAAAGATCATCGCGCCAATCCGAATCTGTTTCCAGCCATCCTCGGCATAGGCATCTACGCCGCGCACGACTAGATTAGGGCGAAACCGATTCATGGGAAGCGGTGTGTCAAGGCGGGTGTTCAGATCGGCAAGGGATTCCTCGCTGATCAAGAGGAAGGGGTAGCCATCGGCAAAACCGACCTGATCGCTCGTCCGTTTGGCATAGCGTTGATCAACCTGACGGATATGATCGTCCGCCATCCGCACAAGGCGGAGCGGCGATTCTAGCGTATCGCTCAGCCACTGGGCAGCATCGTCGCCCTGATCAAACGCCTCACATTCGCTATCCCACACGGTGACACTCATCCGCCGCCCATCCATCCCCAGCGGAAGGGACAAGGGCGACATCGCCGGGGCGTTTATGGTGAGCATCCCACTGTGGATCGTCGGATGGATCAACGCCAGGCGAGGCAGTTCGCGCTGCGTCACAAAATCACCGTGCGGGTCAACAATCAGCCAATGGCGGTCATAGCGAAAGCCACGCCAATCCGCCTCCCCAACCTCAAGCGTTACACCGCCACACGATTTGATCGGATAATAGTGAAGCGCCGTCACAATAGGGGGCATAAGAGGACTCCTGTTTTGGGGTAAAGGGGTGCAGCGCAGCCTGCACCCCACTATGAAAAAAACTATCCATGTGGGCTATGTGACATGCCCTCTGGTAAAGGTGCAATCCTACTCGCCCACCGTCAGTGTGAGACGGAGCAGCGCATCGCCCTTCGCGGTGGAGGCGGTGCTAATCGTCCCCAACTGGATAACTTCTGCCAACGCCTTAAAGGTGACTTTGGCAGCTTCAAACTGTGCTTTTTCTGCCGCCAACTCCGGGTCAGCGCCAGCTTGCGGGGTGGGCGTTTGCTGTATGCTCATCGCGATATTACGGAAAATTCGTCCGGTGGCAATGATGATCGCCGTATAGCCTTCGCCAAGCATCTGCAGTCCCGTGCCATCCATAAACCAGAACGAGGTAGCGTCAGGGAGGATCAGCGCCTCAGCCTGCTCAAAGAGAACATCATCCCCGCCCGATGCGATCACGAGGTTGTTCATGGTTGCAAAGAAGAAGGTGTCCTGAATGTAATCCAAGACAAAGGTCACCGGCGCGTCAAGGGTGGGCGATTCAAAGCTCACCGTGTTAAAGGTCATTCCGCCCATCGACTCCGTACCGAAGGTGATCGGCTGCCCTTGCGCCGCCCCTGCTTCAAGAAGTTTACGGAGATTCGCTGCCAGCGCCTTCCCTTTTTCGGCGTCCTTGATATTTGCCGCGACCCCAAAAGCAACCCCCGTGAGCGATCCCTTCAGGCTTGGATCAACGCTGGTATCGAAAATGCTTATCCCACTGGCGTCAGGGACATAGTTCACCCAAAGGGCGTAATCGGCATCACTCAGGTTATCAAGAATATCCGCTTGGAGATCAAGCCCGGTGGCTTGCTTAAAGGCTGCCATGACCTGCGCTTCTTGGGCTGCTCCTTCTGTGGCGGCGGCAAAAAGCCCTTTGAGCAAGGCGGGAAAATCGGCACTAACGAGAAAGAGCGAGGACCGTGGGATGCCGCGCTTCCAACCCTCCTGGAGTGGGCGAGTCCCCGTAAAGCCAAGCGCGGCTACCTTTTCGGGGTCAACGGCTACCGCTATATCCAAAACAAGCGTCTTGTCGGCGTCGGCAAAGCTGCCGGCAATTCCCAATTTCCCGATTCCGGCAATTGCCAACTGCCGTTGAAGATCAGCCGTTGGGGTAATGCTGTTTCGCGTCAGAATGTCTTGGGTAATGCTCACATACTGAGGCAGATCAACGTAAAGGAACAGGTTGTTCTCTCCGGGAAGCAGCGACGCCACCTCTTTGAACGAGTCCGTCAAATCCAGCTTGGTATCGAGCAGCAGGGTTTGGGCAACTCCCGAATTCGTCCCGATCAGTAAGATGTCATCGTGAAGTTCGACGGTGAGTGGGGATTGTTCGCCCTTCCAACGAAGGATGTCCGTCCCCTCCTTCGCTACTGGCAGACTGAGCATTTTCACTACTTTATCGACAAACGTTTCGGCGGCGGCTTTGTCTTTCACCTGAAGAATCAAAAGCCCTTCACTTTGCAAGGGGTTGGCGTTATCCATCATAATTTCGCGTACCTTCGCAATGCAAAAGGCAGCGCGATCCCCAAGCCAGGGGCGCACCTCGCGCTGGTAATCGACCCCGGTGTTGGCGAGTCCCAATTGGATCAGTGCCGCCGCTGAGGGCAGCGCCCGTCCGGTCATTTTTTGCGAGATGGTTGAAGCAATGCCAATCAGCGTCTCAAAATAGGCTTCGTCGGTGCGCAGGCTGAGGTAAACAATCGAATCATTAGGGCAGAACCGTGCCAAGCCCGTCGGGTAGGTTTCGGCGGGAGTGCTTGCACGCTCGATGGGTAGTGAGTCGGCGCGCACGCTGATCGCCCCAAGGGGCAGGATTAGCACCGCCATAATGATGAGAAGAACTCGTTTTAACATACGCTATGCTCCTTTGAATATGCAAGGCTATCGCGCTATCTCAAGCGACTACTACCATTATATGCCGATCTGATCCCAAATAACGGCGATTCAACCGATCAGGGAGTAAACTACGGGGGTCAGCCCGTGTCATGGGAGAAATCAGGCGAGGGGGAGAAGAAGGACACTCTATGGGGCAATCAGACGCCAGAACAACCTCTACAACGGCTGCCTTACCAGAATTGACGGATCGTCGCTACGTCTTGCTGGAAAAACTTGGCGAAGGCGGGATGGGCATTGTCTATAAGGCGTATGACCGCCTGATGGGACAAATGGTCGCCCTTAAATGGGTGCGCGTGGCAGCCGATCAGATTGTCTACACAACGCAGATCGTCTCCTCTCCAAGTTCAACGAGTACCTTCCTTTCGCTGGCGCATGAGTTCCGCGTGTTGGCGTCCATTCGCCACCCGAACATCATCAATGAATACACCTATGGCTTTGATAAGGCACGCCGCCCATACCTAACGATGGAATACCTTGAAGGGGCGCAGCCAATCACTCGCTATGCCTTCGGACGCTCCACCCAAGAAAAGATCGATCTTGCCCTTCAGATGCTCCATGCGCTGGCATACCTTCACCGGCGCGGCATCATTCACCGCGACTTGAAACCCGCCAATGTCTTGATTTGGCAAGGGCAGGCGCGGGTCTTGGATTTTGGCATTGCCCTTGCCCAGGGTGACCCTGAATCGCCCGCTGGCACGGTTGCTTACATGTCGCCAGAACAATTGGAAGGCTTGCCCGCCTCTGAAGCATCCGATCTGTACGCCGTTGGGGTCATGCTCTATGAGATGTTCGCTGGCGGACACCCCTTCCCCACAGAGCCTCTCGCCGTTTTACTGAACGGAATTCTGTTTACTGATCCCGATCTGGATCGGTTGCGTATTGATCCGATTCAGGTTCAGCCCACCGCCGAAACACCCACCGCCGATTCCCCGCCGCCCACCTCTCCCCCAGAGACACGAGACGACCCAACCACCTACGGCGACTATAAGGAGATCAACAGCCCACATACGACGGACACGGCACGGGGGCTTCCCGACGACGAACGAACGATCACCGCTGATGGCAACGCCGTACCCTTTCCGCTGCCGCAAGCGCCACGCCCAAGCCCAACGCCGACCCCTCGGCGCGATGAGACAGAGGGCAGCGGTCTACGGATGATCATCGGGCGGCTGCTGCAAAAATCGCCCGCAGATCGCTACCATTCGGCAGAGACGTTGATCCGCGATCTGTGCCTTGTGGCAGGGTTTCCGCTCCCTAGCGAGGGTGACGAACTGCGCGAGGGATTTCTACAACCCGCCCACTTTGCCGGACGAGACGAGCCGCTGTTGGTGATGCAAAATGCCTTGAAAACACTGATCCGAACAGGGCAGGGCGGCATGTGGCTGATCGGCGGGGAAAGCGGGGTGGGCAAATCACGGTTTTTGGATGAGATCGTCGTTAACGCCCACGTTGCTGGCGTCCATGTGCTGCGTGCCACCTACAGCGGGATAGGGGAGACGCCCTACCACTTGTGGGGGTCAATCCTCCACCAGATTCTGCTCCGGTTGGATGTTTCCGATCATGAGGCGGGCGTTGTAAAACCGCTGATTCCCAATATAGAGCAACTGCTGGATCGCCCTGTGGCTGACCTCCCTCCCTTAGAGGGAAAGGCAAATTACGAGCGGTTTGTAACAACTTTTTTAGGGCTGTTTAGGCGTATCAAAAACCCTAAAGTGGTTATCTTTGAGGATGTTCACCAGCGTAAAAATCTGGATGCGCTGAATCGTTTAGCGGCGCTGACGACTCTTGTCCCGCTGGTGATCATTGGCAGCTACCGTGACGATGAACGCCCGGCGCTGCCCCATGCGCTGCCGGCTGCCGAAGTGATCACCTTAGGGCGCTTCACATCCGATGCGGTGGGGGAGATTGTTGAATCGATGATTGGCAAAACCCCCCCCGCCGTTGTCAAGGCGCTTTACCAAGAGACCGAGGGCAACGCCTTTGCCCTTGTCGAAAGCGTGCGGGCGCTGGCAGAAGATTCCGGCGGGTTGCTCAATATCGGCGGGACACGCCGCCCAGAAGATGTGCCAACGGGCGGGTTGGGGCGGCTGATCCGGCGGCGCTTGGGGCGCGTCTCGGCGGCGGATTACGCCCGCTTGGAATATGCCGCGCTGATTGGGCGCGATCTTGATCTGGCGGTCTTGAAATCCCTCGGCGGGAGCGTCGATCTCCTCGATGATTGGTTGACGCGCTGCGCGATTGCCGCGATCCTTGATTCCCCCAACAACATCTGGCGCTTTAGTCACGATTACCTGCGGGCGGGTATCCTCGCCGCATTGGACGATGCCCGCCGTCCGCCACTTCATGCCGAGATTGCCGAGTCGATGGGGCGTGTTTACGGGGAACAACCCATGCACGCGGCTACCATCGCCCATCATTACACCGAGGCGGGCGATCCAGTGCGGGCGGCGTCTTATGGGGCGGTTGCCCGCGCCTATGCCGCCTTGTGGGGCGAGGAGAACACCTGAGTGATGAGCGAGTCCTTCCTTACCCTACCCCTTGCCCCGCTGCTGATTCGCGCCGATGCGAATCCGCAGATGGGGATAGGACACGTCATGCGCTGTCTTGCCCTTGCCCAAGTTTGGCGGCGGCGCGGTGGGCGGGTGGTCTTTGCTGCTGCCGATAGCCTGCCCCCGGCACTCGATGACCGGTTGGTGAGGGAGGGGATGACCGTTCACACCATCAGCGCAGCAGTGGGCAGCCTCGAAGATGCCACCGAGGTGCTTACCCTATCCGTGACACTTGGGGCGAGGGCGGTCATTCTCGATGGCTATGCCTTTGGGGAGGCGTACCAAGCGGCGCTCACACATGGGCTGAAAGAGGCGGGTGGGCGGGTGCTTGTCCTTGATGATTACGGGCAGGCGGCACACTATACCGCGCAGATCGTCCTTAACCAGAACGTTTATGCCGATGCCCGCGCCTACCCCCACCATGATCCCGACACGCGCTTTCTTCTCGGCACACCTTTTGCCCTCGTGCGGGGCGAATTTCAGGCATGGACAAATTATGGGCGAGAGACGTCCGCACAGGCGCGAAAACTTCTCGTCACCCTCGGCGGTAGCGATCCAGCAAATCTGACGGGGATGGTTCTTCGGGCGCTGGCGTTACTTCCCCCGACCATCCAGTTCGAGGTAGTTGTCGTCATTGGCGGCGGACACCCCTCTCGCCCAGACCTTGAGGCAGCGGTGCGGCACTCTCGCCACAGTATCCGTCTTGAGGTGAACAGCCGCCACATGCCGGAACATATGGCATGGGCAGAGGTTGCCATTTCCGCCAGCGGTAGCACGGTGTGGGAACTCGCCTTTATGGGTGTTCCCTCAATCCTGATCGCCGTTGCGGAGAATCAACACCCCATTGCCCGAACGATGGCAGCGCTAGGGGCTGCTATTGGCTTTGAAACACCCCCCGCCGAGGGGGACTTAGCGGCGGCACTGGCGGCGCTAAGCGAGGACGGCGAGCAGTTGCGTGCCTTTGCCCAAGGGAGCGCCACGCTGGTCGATGGTCTTGGCGCAGAGCGGGTGATTCGCGCCCTGACGCAGACCCCGCCCTTGCTCACCGTGCGCCCCGTTGACGAGGGAGATCGCCGCCTGCTTTGGCGTTGGGCAAACGATCCAACGGTGCGGGCAAATTCCTTCAACCCCGCGCCGATCTCATGGGAGGCACACTGCGCATGGTTTGCCCGTCAGATGGGGGCAGCCGATGTGCGCTTTTGGCTTTTGGCGGCGGATGGTGTTCCTGTCGGGCATATCCGGTATGATCGTGAGGGCGATAGCGCCATTCTCAGTTACACGGTTGCCCCCGGAGAGCGTGGGCAAGGCTTTGGGACGGAACTCCTTCGGCGAACAGCGGCGCGTGCCTGCCGCGAGCTTGGGGTCAGGCGCGTCAGCGGCGTCACCTTCACGGCAAACCACGCCTCTATCCGTGCTTTTCAGAAGGCGGGTTTTCAACAGGCACAGCCCCGCGTGAGAGAGGATCGCCCTTCCCTTGAATTTGTTTGGGATTACATAGAAGAATCAGGACAGTGACGATGACTTCTTTTCGGATCAACGAGCGCCGCATCGCCCCCGGACAGCCAACCTATATCATTGCCGAGCTGTCGGCAAATCATGGGCAAGACTTTGATCAAGCCGTTCGCCTCATTGATGCAGCAAAAGCGGCGGGAGCCGATGCCATTAAATTGCAAACCTATACACCCGACACAATCACCATCCAGAGCGATAACGACTATTTCCGCATCAAAGGGACGCTGTGGGAAGGGCGCACTCTGTACGATCTCTATGGCGAGGCATACACCCCCTGGGAATGGCAGCCGCGCCTGATGGAGATTGCCAACGAGCGCGGGCTTGATCTATTTTCCTCTCCCTTTGATGACAGCGCCGTTGATTTTTTAGAGGCGATGAACGTCCCCGCCTACAAAATCGCCTCGTTCGAGAATGTCGATATGGGGCTGCTGCGCAAGGTGACGGCGACGGGGAAGCCAATCATCATGTCTACGGGGATGGCGACTCTGGCGGAGATTGATGAGGCGGTGCAGATGATCCGCGCCACAGGCGGGGCAGAAACACCACTGGCGCTGTTGAAATGTACCAGCGCCTACCCCGCCCCACCGGAAGAAGCAAACCTTGCCACAATTCCCCACATGGCAGCCGCCTTTGGCGTTCCGGTAGGGCTTTCCGACCACACCTTAGGCATTGCTGTGCCAGTGGCGGCGGTGGCACTCGGCGCGTGCCTCGTCGAAAAACACCTCACCATCTCACGGGCGGCGGGGGGGCCCGATAGCGCCTTCTCTCTTGAGCCGGATGAATTCAAGCAGATGGTGGACGCGGTGCGGGTGACGGAACGGGCAGTGGGGCGGGTAAATTATGGGGTGAACCCCAGCGAGGCGAAAAGCCGTGTGTTCCGCCGCTCGTTGTTCGTCGTGCGGGCGATGAAGGCGGGCGAGGCGTTTACAGCGGAAACCGTCCGTTCAATCCGTCCGGGGCATGGGCTGCATACCCGCCATTTGGGAGAGGTGTTGGGGCGGGTGGCGCGGCGCGATATTGTCAAAGGGACTCCGCTCAGTTGGGATTTGGTGGAGTAAGGCAGAAGGAACCAGACAGCACCCCTTATGACCTACGTCTACACTTGGCAGTTCCGCGTCCGTTCCAACGAAACCGATCCCGACCTGCGCGTTCGCCCCGCCGTGCTGCAAACCTATCTTGAAGAAACCGCCATTCAGGGGAGCGCCTCACTCGGTTATGATTATGCCTGGTATCGCGCCAACCAGCGCGTATGGGTTGCCCGCCATATTCATGTGCGTTATTACACCCTTCCCGTCTATGGCGACGATCTGACGATGCATACATGGGTTTCCGACGCCAAACACGTTCAATCCCACCGTGAGTACGATCTGCGCCGCACCGTTGATGATGCACCCATGCTGCGCGGGCGCTGCAATTGGGTCTACCTAGATACACAGACGATGCGCCCGACGAAACTGATCCCCGAATTTCACGAACGCTTTGACCCTTCCGGTCACCTTGAATCGCTCAATCTGGACTTGCCTGATGCCGTCCCGCTGCTCAGCCGCGCTACCTACAGCGAAACCCGCCGCGTCGCCTACCACGAGGTGGACGGGGCGCACCATGTGAACAACACCGTCTATGCGGGCTGGTCGGAAGCGACGATCACCAATGCCTTACGGGAGATGGGCTGGACGCCGCAAACCCTCCGTCAGAAGGGGTTGTGGTGGCAGCCCTATTCGCGCCGGATTGATTTCCAGCGCAGCGCCCAAGATGGCGATTTCCTTCGCCTAACCGTGCAGCCTGTGGCGCTCTCCCCAACGGGGATCGACTGGCGGACGACGATCCAACACGCCGAACGGGGCGATACTTTCGTCGTCGATCATCTGGCGCTCACCTTGATGGAGGGGAATACGCCTGTCTCCCTCCCTGAATCACTTCGCAGCGCGGTACAATCTGACCATACTTAACAGGAGTCGCGTGGATGCTGGAAACCTTTTTTCAACCGCGATCCGTCGCCGTGATCGGGGCGAGCGCCAACCCCGATAAACTGGGCTACGCTGTCCTCAAAAATGCTATTGACAGCGGCTACACAGGGACGCTTTACCCAATCAACCCCAAAGCTGGCGCTATTTTGGGGCAGCAGGCATACCCCGCTGTGGCGTCGCTGCCCGAAACACCCGATCTCGCCGTCGTCGTGATTCCCTACCCGCACGTCCCCGCCGCTATGAAAGAGTGTGGCGAAAAGGGTATTCCCGCTGTCGTCGTCATTAGTGCGGGCTTTCGCGAAGCCGGCTATGAGGGGATGAAGCGCGAGACGGAGATGATCCAGATTGCCCGCCAGTACAACATCCGGGTGATCGGACCGAACTGCTTGGGGATCATCGATTGTTTCACCCCTCTCAATGTGACCTTTGCCGCTGGCACGCCGCCAGCGGGTCCGATTGCCTTCATGTCTCAATCCGGTGCGCTTGGCACGGCGATCCTCGATTGGTCGCTGGCGGGGTCGCGGATCGGCTTCAGCAAATTTGTCAGCCTCGGCAACAAGGCAGACATCAGCGAAATTGAACTCATGGAAGCGTGGGCGGAAGACTCCCATACCCGCGTGATTCTTGCCTATAGCGAGGGACTCCCCAACGGGCAGGCGTTCATGAAAACGGCGCGGCGTGTCAGCCGCCAAAAACCCGTCATTCTTGTCAAAAGTGGGGTCACACAGGCGGGGTCGCGGGCAGTATCCAGCCACACGGGATCGCTTGCCGGTTCGGAACAGGCGTATGCCGCCGCCTTCCGGCAGTCCGGCGTTCTTCGGGCGGAGACGATGCAAGATTTGTTCGACTACGCCCTCGGTTTTGCCTACCAACCGCTCTTAAAAGGGGATCGCATCGCCATTGTGACCAACGCGGGCGGACCGGGCATTCTCTGTACGGACGCCCTTGAACGAGGCGGTTTGATGCTTGCCCGCATGGAGAACGCCACGACGCAGGCGCTCCAAGCCTTTCTGCCCGATTCCGCCAGTGCTGCCAACCCTGTCGATGTGTTGGGCGATGCCCTCGCAGATCGCTACCGCTTTGCCCTCGAAAAAGTAGCAAACGATCCGAACGTTGATGGGATTATCGTCATCGTGACGCCGCAGGCAATGACGGAAATTGAGCAGACAGCCGCTGCCATTGGCGAAACCGCAAAGACGGTTGGCGCGGCGCGGGGGATTCCGATCTTGAGCTGCATCATGGGCGAACACCGCGTCAGCGCAGCGATTGATTCCCTCGCGGCAGCCTACAGTGTGCCCAATTTTTCCTTCCCCGAACGGGCAGCGAACGCCTTTTCCGCCATGCGCGATTACCGCACCCTGCGCGATGCGCCTGATCAGACGCTCAGCCGCTTTCCCGCCGATGATCTACACATTCGCGGCGTGATCCAGCAGGTACGCCAAGAGGGACGAGTGACCATTGGCGACGCCGAGAGCCGCGAAATTTTGACGGCGTGTGGCTTGCGCATCCCACAGGCAAAACTCGCCAAAAGCGCCGATGAAGCCGTCGCTCTCGCCAGCGAGATCGGCTATCCCGTCGTCTTGAAGATCGCCAGCCCGGATATTCTTCACAAGACGGATGTCGGCGGAGTGAAGGTGAACCTGAGCAACGCCAACGATGTCCGCGATGCCTTCGATCTGATTGTCTATCGGGCGGGGCGCTATGTGCCGGGGGCGGTCATTTGGGGCTGCTTGGTGCAAGAAATGATCCCGAAGGGGATGGAAATCCTCGTGGGGATGAACCGCGATCCGCAGTTTGGTCCGCTGGTTACTTTTGGCTTGGGCGGGATTTATGTGGAAGTGTTGAAAGATGTCACCTTCCGCGTCGCCCCCTTTGATCGCGCAGCGGCAGCGGAGATGCTCGGTGAAATTCGCGCTCACCACTTATTAGATGGCGTGCGCGGGGCGCCGCCCGTCGATAAAGAGGCGATCATCGAAACACTGCTCAAAATCAGCCAGCTTGTGACGGATTTTCCAGAGATTGTGGAACTGGATATTAACCCGCTTATGGTTTATGAGGCGGGGCAGGGCGCAATCTCGCTTGACATGCGCTTGGTTTTGGCGGCACAGTAGCGGCACAGTAACAAAAGATATCCCCTGAAAGGTACAGATCATGAAACCTTTGTATATTACGGCGGTGGTCACCTTTTCCGGCAAGACCGCCCTCGCCCTTGGGATTGGCTTAAAATTGCAAGGGGCGGGGCGGAAGGTTGGCTACTTCAAGCCGCTCAGCACACAGCCCTTCATCAGCAATGGGAAGGTGGTGGATGAGGATGCCGATTTCGTCACCCGCACGCTCGGTCTCACCACACCTGCCTCTGCCGTCGCACCCATCGTCATAGATGATGCCCTGTTCGATACGATGCTTTCTGGCGGGGTGAAGCGCGATTTTCTTGCCGAGGTGAAAGCCGCCTACACCACCCTAGCGGCGGGGAATGATGTGGTCTTGGTAGAGGGGGCGGCAACCCTTCGGGAAGGGTACGCTGTCGGGGTAAGTCCTGTCGCTCTTGTGAACGAACTCGATCTACCGACGCTTGGGGTGATCCGTTATCGCGGCTCGTTGGCGCTGGTCGATGATGCGCTGGCACTGCGCGAACGGGTTGGCACAGCGGGGAAAGATACCCTGCTTGGGGTGGTCATTAACAGCGTCCCTGCCGAGGCAATGGCGGCTGTTCGGGAGAAAATCACCCCTTACCTAGAGCGTCAAGGCGTCGCCGTGTTGGGAACACTCCCCCAACAGCAAGCACTCATGTCGCTGACGGTGGAGGAACTGCGCGAGACACTGAATGCCCATGTGCTTGTCCCCGGCAAGGGAGATGGCTTGATCGAGACAATCAGCGTTGGGGCAATGAGCGTCGAAAGCGCCATGTCCCACTTCCGGCGAACACAGCGGAAGGTGGTGATCACGGGCGGGGATCGGGCGGATATTCAGGCGGCGGCACTAGAAACCAGTACAACGGCACTCGTCCTGACGGGCAACCTGACACCCAGTTCAACGATCCTCCAACATGCCGAGGAACGCGGCGTCGCCGTCCTGATCGTCCCCTTCAATACGATTGAGGCAGTGGAGCGTGTGGAAAAGGTGTTTGGGAAAACGCGCATTGCGCATCCCGAAAAGCTGAACCGTTTCCGCGAGGTGTTAGACGCACACTTTGATTTTGGGCGCTTGTTCAAACTGTTGGGGGTATAACGCTTCGCCCGACGTGAACCCGTTGGGCGAAGTAGGTCATAGCGCGGGGCTAAAGCCCTCGCGCTCACAGTACCCACCCCGTTGGGGCTTAAAGACAGCCATAAGGCTGCCCTCTTTTGTTTTTAAGTTCTGTAAGGGGCGGTCAACCTTAGCCCGATAGGCTCATGTCGGGTGAAATTGGTAGGCGTTTAGTCTTGCGCCCCGATGCGTTCCTCGGCAAAGACGGGGTGATTCCATTCCCGATAGGTGGGGTTGTTACCCCGCACCACATCGAAGAACAACGTCCGCAGGTTTGCCACCACCTCGCCCATAACACCCGTCCCAATCTTGCGATGATCGACGCTGGTGACCGCCGCCACTTGAACGCCCGTCCCCGTGAAGAACATTTCCTCGGCGTTGTAGACTTCAGTACGGTCAATCTCGCGCTCGACAACCTCCATGCCCATCTCGTTACGAAGCAGGGTGATCACCGTCGCCCGCGTAATTCCCTCAAGGATATTCGCGCTGATCGGCGGGGTAATGACCTGTCCGCGACGGACGATGAAGATATTCGCCGCGCTTGCCTCGGAGACATGCCCATCCTGATTCAGGACGAGTGCCTCGTCAAAGCCGTTCAGGATCGCCTCGGATTTCACCAGCGCCGAATTCGCATATGAGCCAGCGATCTTGCCGCGAGCCGGAATCGAGGTATCATCCACCCGCCGCCAAGAGGATGTGCCAATAGAAAGCCCTTCCTCCTTGCTCACGTAGCGGTCAAAGGGCATTGCCCACATGGTGAATGCCGTCGGCACATCGTGCAGACGGACGCCAATGCCTTCTTCTGCGGCATAGACCAGCGGACGGATATAGGTATCCTGCCGGTAATCTTCTTTACGCAGCAGCGCCACCAGAAGATCGCGCAGTTCTTCTGGGCTTTGGGGGATGGTCATCATCAACAGGTTTGCCGATTGTTTGATACGGGCGAAATGGTCAAGCGGGCGGAAAATAAAGAGTTGTTCTTCCGCCGCATTCCAATAGGCGCGAATCCCGCCAAACGCCGCCGTGCCATAGTTCAGGGCGTGAGTCATGACGCTGACTGTCGCCTGTTCCATAGGGACAATCTGCCCGTTGAAGTACGCGAACTTAGGTTTCTGCATGAGTGATCCTTTCAAACACAATCATAAAACCCAGAACACAACGACCTAGAAACAGCAACGGGCGGGGTGTTCGCCCGCCCGCCCGTAAGAATTCCTAAAATGAGACGTCTCTCAGCTTAGGTAATCTCGTAAGGTAAGGGCAAGGCGCGGGTGACGCAAACGACGCAGCGCCTCTTTTTCCAATTGGCGAATGCGTTCGCGGCTGAGACCAAATTTGTTGGCAATTTCTTCTAAGGTATGCGGGTCGCCACCGCCCAAGCCAAAGCGCAATCTCAAAATATGGCTTTGGCGGGGGGTCAGTTCACTCAGCACTTCTTCAATGGTTTCTTGGAGCAAATGCTGCGTGGCGGCTTCCACAGGGCTAGGTGAATCTTGGTCTTCAATAAAATCGCCAAACTCGCTGTCGCCGTCATCCCCAACGGGGCGCTCTAGGGCAATGGCGTGCTGGCTGGCGTCCATCATCCCGCGCACATTTTCGGAGGGAATGTCCATTTCAAGGGCAATTTCTTCCGGTGTGGGGCGGCGTCCGAGGCTTTGCTCTAAAAGCTGCGCCGTGCGGTACATCTGCCGAATCCGTTCCGTCATATGGAGCGGAATACGGATCGTCCGCGTCTTTTGCGCCAGCGCCCGCGTAATCGCTTGGCGAATCCACCATGTGGCATAAGTGCTAAAACGGTTGCCACGTTGGTAATCGTATTTATCTACCGCCCGCATCAAACCGACATTGCCCTCTTGAATCAGATCGGGGAAGGGCAACCCCTGCCCCATATAGCGTTTGGCAATGCTGACGACAAGGCGTGTGTTCGCCCGTCCGAGGTGTTCGCGGGCAGCCTGCCCATCGCGCATGAACGCCTCGTGTTTTGTCCGTTCTTGCCATTCCATTTTACGCTTTGTGGCGAGGATGTCACCAGACAGTTTGCCCAATTCAATGCGTTTCGCCAGTTCGATTTCTTCTTGGGCGGTCAGCAGTGGCTCTTGTGCCATCTGCCGAAAGTAGAGTCCTACGGGGTCGTCTGCGGAAACGGCGTTAATATCGCCAATATGATCGTGGTGTTCTTCGGCATCGATCTCAAAATCGTCATCTACTTCATCTACTTCATCGCGCCCGCCATCATCCTGTCGAAATTCCACACCAAGTTCATCAAGTTCATCAAGGATCGTCTCAAAGGGAATTACTTCGTCGCCCTCATCTTCCATCACCTCCATAACATCTTCAAAGGTGATGAACCCGCGTTTATCCGCTCGGTTCAAGAGTTCCTGTATCACTAGTTACCTCCCAAGACGATTGATTTTCGGTGTCCTACCAAGTGCCATACGGCACGGAACAACCTCCGAGCCGTGTACTTTTCTCGCTCAGACACAGCGCTGAGATGCGCGTGAAACATCTCACAACATGAAGTATATGTGAAATCACTTTCGGATCAAGTGGGGAATTTTATGAGTTTTTTGCAACTTTGCCGGATAAATTGCCGAAAACCAACGCCCCTGATAAGCGAAACGGGGGTAAGTGAACCCCCGCCCCGCCTTTGCTACACACCACATCAAGTCAAATAGTCACGCAGAGAGCGGCTGCGGTTGGGGTGGCGCAATTTTCGCAGCGCCTTCGCCTCAATCTGGCGAATCCGCTCACGGGTGACGCCAAAGTGCCGCCCAACTTCTTCAAGAGTGTGTTCCTGACCATCCTTCAAGCCAAAGCGCATCTCGACAACTTCCCGCTCCCGTTCATTGAGAACGGCAAGGGCGCTGCGCACTTGCTCCTTGAGCAGTTGGCGGGCAGCGGCATCGACGGGACCGATCACCTTGTCATCTTCGATGAAATCGCTCAACTGGCTGGAATCTTCATCGCCCACTGGCATTTCCAGTGACATCGGCTCTTGCGAGATGCGCTGAATACGGCGGACTTTGTTGGCAGCGCGGCGCAGTTTGCGGGCGGTGGCGGGGTCAAGCCGTTCTTTGCGTGCCTCCAATGTGCGGATGTGGGCGATCTCCTCTTTCGTGAGAAACTCCATCTCAATGGCAAGCTGTTCTGTCGTTGGCTCTGCGCCTAGTTTTTGCACCAGATCGCGCTGCATTCGCGTTAGGCGGTTGATCGTTTCGACCATATGAACGGGGATGCGGATCGTCCGTGCCTGATCGGCAATGGCGCGGCTGATCGCTTGGCGAATCCACCATGTAGCATAGGTGCTGAACTTGAAGCCCTTCGTATGGTCAAATTTTTCCACCGCCCGCAGCAAGCCAATGTTTCCCTCTTGGATTAGATCGAGGAAACTGATGCCGCGCATCATAAAGCGCTTGGCGACGCTGACGACTAGGCGCAGGTTGGCGCGAGTGAGCGCCTCGGCAGCGCTGTTGGCACAGCGGCGGACTTCGGCAATATCTTCGGCGGCACTCGCCTCAAGCTCGGCAGCATGATCGGTCAGCCATGCCGCTACTGTCTCCACCGGCGGAAGCTCCCCGTGACTTTTGAGATGGTCACGAAGGGCGGTTTGGAGCAACACAGGCATGAGATAGGCGGCTTGGAACGCCTCGTACAGACTGCGGGCGAGTGCCGTCCAGCCTTCATCGCGCCCCCATTCGCCTTGCTCAAGATAGAGCCGAATGTAGGATGTCGGTTGAATCTCGTGTGATTCACGGCGGAGGGCGGTTGCCTCCCCGATGAGTGTGATCAGATTCGGCTGCTCGATACCATAGGTCTTCGCATGGTGCTGCACGGCTGCCCAATAACCAACCAAACGCTCATAAAGCAGATGGAGCAGCGAGAGATAGGAATTCCCATCGCCCGCCTGTGTTTTTGCTTCTTCAAGAATCTGATTCAGAAGGGTAACTGCCGCCATTTGGGAGGAAAGGCGCGTCTCTCGGTCTGGCTCTAACAAGCCAACCTGCCCAATCTCTTTGAGGTACATCCGCACCGGATCATCGGAGAGGATACCGCTGTCTACCGCCGCTTCTTCAAGATCGTCCTCATCAAGGTCGTCGTCTAGTTCGGCAAGCAGCGCGGCGGGTTCGCCAAGTTCCCCGGTGACGCTGATCCCCATTTCCTCCAACTGTTGGAGCATCGACTGCCGCTCGTCCGTTTCATCTTCAAAATAGGAGAGGATGGGCGGTGGAGCGGCGGCGTCCTCATCGCCATGTGCGCTGGCGGCATCAAGTGCTGCTGCCATTTCTTGCGTATCCAGCGGTTGATCCTCAACTGGCTTACTGGTGCGTTTGGTCATCCCTGCGCCCTCCCCTCGCCCATCGGTCAATGTCTCATCGCCCGTTCAATGCGTGCCAAAACGCTGGCATTTACGGCAATCTGCCCTTCAAATGTACCCGTCTGAGGGGTGTCTGTTGGTGTCGCTTGCTGCCCATCACGTTGAAGGTCTTGCTGTAAATACTGTAACTCAGTGTTTTGACGACGCAAATGGAGGCGGCGTAATTCCAAAATATGCTGCCCTAACGACGTTTTAAGTGCCTCAACATCGTTGAGTGTTGCTACGACGCGGGTTTCTTTGTTCAGCACTGCCACCCAATCGCCATGCAAACCGCGCTCCAAGCGGCGTTGAAGGTGGGCAAGATTTGTTTCGCGCAGATCTTCAATGAGTTCACGCAAATCGGGCAAACGGGCGGCAAGAAATTCGCTAATGGAGACATCATCTTGGTCAACACCTTCCCGCAGGGTGAGGTAGATTGCCCGATAATCGCCCTGCGTGAAGTCCTCGGCGTCAAGGGGGGCTGCCTCTGCCTCGCGCAGGCGGCGGTTGGCAAGGGCAAGGCGTTCCGGCGCTTGGAGCAAGGCGGCAATGCAGTAGCGCTCTCGTTCTGCCGCCCTGTTCACATTGAAGGTACTTTTCGCCTGTCCTTCTCCGCCAGCCGCCACCTCGGTGGGGGCGCTGAACGCAGCGGGGGAGCGTTGAGGCTGTGCCTTGACCCGCTCGTTAGGGACGTTTTGGAGCGCCCACTCAAGGAGCGCTCGCCCGCTCCCCAACCGAAGTTTATACGCCAACTGTTGGACATTCGCTTGGCGCTGCAAGTCGTTCTCGGTGGCAATCAGAATGGGGAGCAGTTCGCGGGCAGCCTGTTCGCGTTCGGGGAGCGGGGCATCGTGGCGGAGGTGCGCTGTCCCCACCTGAATCAGATATTCTGCCACGGGCTGTGCCATCTCGATGAGCGTCTGCCAGGTGGCGGGGTCTTTGCGGATCACCTCGTCAGGGTCTTTCCCTTCGGGGATGGTGATCACCTCAATGGCGAGGTCAAAGTGACTCGCCTGACGCAAGGTGGCGGTGGGGTCAAAAAAGA
Organism: Anaerolineales bacterium; assembly: GCA_015075625.1. Classification (NCBI taxonomy): domain Bacteria; kingdom Bacillati; phylum Chloroflexota; class Anaerolineae; order Anaerolineales; species Anaerolineales bacterium. The sequence continues at coordinate 297,369 of JABTTZ010000001.1, forward strand.
CCTGTTTCGTCTCCGATGCCTCTTGCATCACGTTCAAGCCGCGCATCGTCGCCCGGACGCCCGCTGCATCTGCATCCAACGCCAAGATAAGCCGTTTCGCATATTGGCTGAGCAGTTTTAACTGTGGTTTTGTCAGCGCCGTCCCCATTTGGGCGACAACATTCGTGAACTTCGCTTGGTGGGCGGTAATCGCGTCCATATAGCCTTCCACGATCACGGCAACCTCGCTCTCGCGGATGGTGGGGCGGGCATGGTGAAGGGCAAAGAGCGTCCGCGACTTATCAAAAAGTCCTTCACTCTGTGGAGAGTTCAAGTATTTCGGTGTGTCTTCAGGGTTCAGCGCCCGCGCCCCAAAGCCAATCGCTCGCCCGCGCTCATCGTGAATGGGGATCATCAGCCGATCCCGAAAGCGATCATAAACGCGCCCTTCATCGTTTTGACTGGCACAGCCGGCATCCATGACATCTTGCGCCGTATAGCCAAGCATTTTTAAGTGGTTGAGGGTGGCTGCCCAATCGCGGGGGGCATAGCCCAATTTAAATTGGGCGATAGTCGCTTCGCTCAAGCCGCGCTTGAGGACGTAATCGCGGGCGTGGGCAGCCTCCGGCGCATCCCACAATAGCTGATGGTAGAAGACAGCCGTCTGATCGACCACCCCGCGCAGGCGTTCGATGCGCTCATCGATGCGACGTTGGTCGTCACTGCGAGGCTTGATCTCGACTCCGGCACGTTCGGCAAGGCTGATCAGCGCCGCCGGAAAATCGATATTTTCGTGCTTCATGACAAAGGTGAAAATATCGCCGCCGGTGGCACACGCGCCAAAACAATGCCAGCTTTGTCGTTCGGGAAAAACAACGAACGAGGGCGTTTTTTCGTGATGAAAAGGGCAGCAGGCAGTGAGATTTCGCCCCGCTTTTTTCAGGGGGACGATTTGGGAGATGTATTGAACAATGTCGAGTCGGGATTTGATGTCGTCCGTGACGGACATGATATACCCACCCCTGACATGGTATCGTGGAGATAGATCAATTATATACGTATACACGCCTAATGTGGAATGACTAGGGTGTGTGTGACATTCTAAACCCACCATCCCGCCCGCACCCCCGTAGGGACGCCCCCCTGGTCGTCCGCGCCCTACCTTTCCTTCCCTTGCTTACCGGCTGAGAGCGCAGGGGTTCTTCTAGAAATCTCTAAGGTGAGGTATTAGGTAGTGGAATTTGGGGGGTTGAACTGACTTGTAGAGTATAATTCCTAACCAGTGTCGCCGTAAAATTTGCGGTAGTGTGGGATTAGGGATGATTCATGCTGGCAACCGTTCAGTCTGGGGCGCTGATTGGGCTAGAGGCAATAGGTATTCAGGTTGAAATTGATTACAACCCTCGCGGCATGACTGGGTTTACCATTGTCGGGCTGCCCGATACGGCTGTTCAAGAGAGCCGGGAGCGCGTGCGGAGCGCCATACGCAACCGGAATTTAGACTTCCCGAACTAGCATCCGAATCTGAGGCTTTCATTTGCGCTGCGTATTGGTCGTAGCTGATGTGCTGTCCCACACCAGACATGGGCACTCGTATTCCCTTTCCGAGCAGAAGTTTGATGCGGTGCTTAATCTGAATCCATCGCCGGAACGGGAAAGCTTTCATGATTTCCAGTTGCTCAACTTTGTCTTTGACCATCTGGCATAACCGCTCATCTTCGTAGGGCTGCCATTTTGAGCAAGTGTGTTTACCCTTGCGCCCCCCTGACGCAACATAATCATTGTACGTTTCGTTTTTCCCAAGTCTGGAGGGCGAAAAACGGACTAATCCACGGTGCTTTTTCACTTCATTGAATATTTGGTGCCATCTCAGTTCGGGAAACGCTGCCGCGAGCTGTAGCTGATCCGCACCACCATCGAATAGGGCAAGCAACCGTTCACTGGACTCGATGTCCCAATGGGCTGAGTGGGATTTATGCCAAAGGCGAATCTCATCTGTACTTCCGTCACGCCACAGGATGATAAGTCGCATATTCCCAGCCCGATTATAGTCCGATGCCTCAATTCGTTCGATGAACAGCGTCAGCACGTTGCGTCGTTCTTCTTGAGACATGGAATCCCAACCTGACAGCGTTTGCTCAAATACCTCGTATGCCTGTTCAGTAGATAGATATTTGTTGCGTTGTTGATCGAGGCTGGCAATTTCCGCAAGCAGGCGATCCCGTTCTGCTTCCATCTGGCGATAGCGTTCCTCAACTTCTTGGATCAAGTATGGGTGAGTAAGTCTGCCAATGCTGACGACCACATTCTGCATCTCCTCGAGAAGCGAAGATAGCTGGAGCTTCTTGATTTTTCGATCACGCTCTACAAGCTGTTCGCTCTCATGAATAGCTTGAGTCCAGGTGTCCAAATTGAATGTGGCCTGCAATTTCTGCTTAAAACGTGAAATGACAGCGTTATCAATCCATTCTGCCCGCCGTGCCCATTCCATATGAGTACCGTCATATTCGACACGATGGATGGCATACAAATAGCAGTGGTTTCGCTTTTCGAACTGGACACCATTGTAGTACCAGCGGTCTCCGACCTTTGAATAGATCATTCCGCCAAGTAGGGGGCGCTCAACATCGCGTTCTTCTTGGAGTTTTGGACGCCCGTACTTATCCGCATTTTGATAGTCAGGGTTGTCCTCACCAGTCAGCGTGTACTTGGAAATGTAGTTGAATGCGCGCATAAAGGTGTCGGGATCAATCAATGGTTGATGGTTGTTCCAATGGATGATTACGCCCTTGAAATGCCAATGCCCTATGTAGGCAGGATTCGTGATCAGCAACCGGAAGCACGTGCTTGCGATATAGCAACCATCTTCCTTGTATGTCAGCTGATAGCGTATGCGAAATCCTTCAGGAGGCTGACAATCTGGAAAGGAGATACGCTGCTGGCGAATCTGCCTTATTGTCTTGCGAATCGCTCCACCATTCTCAAGAAACAAGCGGAAGTATTCCCGAACAACCTGGGCAAATGGCTCGAAAGGGACATATTTGCGGTAGGCGGGGTTTTCCGTCCCATCAGGCAGTCGTTTTCGCATATCCACCATGAATCCGACTGGCATTTTCGACCCACCCCATTTTCCTTCTTTCATTATGCGCTGACGTGCTGGCGTGAGTCGCCCCATGATATAGATTTTGAGATATTCTGCCGCCATGTCACACTTGAACCGAAATTGCCGTGCATGAAATTCCCCATGCAAAGGATGCGCAAAATCATAAGTGATATATGGCGTGATGACTTTGACTCGTGATTTGCGGCAAGTGTCGATGAAAATGTTGACTTGAATCTGGGTCATATCACGAAACAGACGATCTTCATCTTGACACGCCACTGCGCCAATCTTTTTCTCGGCAATTAGCTCAAATAGGTAGCTCATCCCCTCACGTTCATCAATTCGCTTGGTACCGCTTACGCCCTCATCATCGTCAATCAGATAGATTTGTTCACGCTTCCATCCCCGACGGACAAGTTCATCTACCATATCCACCGTCTGGATGGTAGTCGATACATTCCCGACTTGAGCCGTTGTAGACTGGCGATAATAGACCGCCACAGGTTGACTCAAGAGGTCGGCCTCTGAGCTTTCTGGGCTGTCAAGATCACTTTTCTGTGGTCGGAACGTTCTGGGCATGGGGCGGCTCCTTTAGCTTGATAGTATTTGTACACGTCGATTGCTGATACAGATTTTCTATTGCGATTATACACTATAATTCATTCGTGTAAACACAATAGGTGAGATACCGTTGCAATAATCGTGAACGGTTTTGCTGTCACGAGCCAATTGCGTAGGATTGAGGATCGGGGAAGCCTACGGGAACTCGGCTTCATCAACGGATGGAGAGGGCAGACTACTCAGTGTGCGAGTGTTTTTTGAGCGTTTCAGACAGAATGCGAATTAACTGAAGTGCAGCCTCTCTCGCCTCTGTAGTAGGGAGAGTTTGAATCTCCTGCAAAATCATCTGGTCGAGCGCGTCTGTCTGAAAATCTCCATCGTAGAAGTATGACACCGGAATTCCGAGCACTCTGGCGAAGGTGGAAAGTTCTACCGCAGGAACTTTCCGTTTCCCCGTTTCATACTCGGATATTGCGGTTTGATCCTTTCCTACCGCATCTGCAAATTCCTTTTGGGACATGCCAATTCGCTCACGAGCCTGGCGCATTCGCTGTCCAATATCT